>DATLUE010000088.1:0-4171 GCA_035533255.1 Allostellaceae bacterium
GCGCGCCCTATCTGTTCGATCCCGATCTCGACATCACGAAATACGAAAAGGCTCTGCGCGCCCAGGAGGCCGTCGATCGCAAGAACGGGCGCCTCGATTATACCGAGCCGCTATCCTATAAGAAGGTCATCGATGCGACGCTGGTTCATCAAGCAGCGGCGAGTCTGAAATAGCGCGGTCGCAAGCCTCTCTATTCGACCGGCAGATTGCGTTTCAGCCAAAACAAGGCGGTGGCGATCAAGGCGGGATTGCCCGAGCCGAAATGCTCCTGGCCTTCGAGGATGCGCGCTTCGCAATTGCCGCGCGCGGCGGCGGCCAACGCATTGGTTTCCGCCACCGGCACCACCGGATCTTTGCGCGGATGCACCAGCAGCAGCGGGCGCGGTGCGATTTGATGCACCACATCCTCGGGATTGAAGGCCAATAGGCTCATCGCGGTCTCGGCGGTAAATTCCATGATCGCGCCGGGCGGCAGGCCGGCACGGTCGCGCTCGGGAATGTGGACGATCTCGAAGCGGTTCAGCATCGCCGGGCGACCGGTTTCGGCGCGGACGCGCTTGGCGTCGTCCAGCCGCGTCAGGAACGCCTGCCATTGCAAGGGATCGGGATACTGGAAGCGGAATCGCCGCTCGCCATTGCCGATGCTGCCATTGGCCGCGCAGACCCGCACGCGCGGATCGATCGCCGCCGCATAGATCGCGACCGAGCCGCCAAGGCTGGCGCCGATCACGCCGATCCGCTCGGGGTCCACGCCCGCTTGGCCCTGGAGAAAGTCGAGCGCATGGCGCAGATCGTCGACTTCTTCGAGGCAGATGACGCTGCCGCGCTCGCCGTCGCTCTGGCCGCAGCCGCGAAAATCGAAGCGCAGCGCGACATAGCCGGCGCGCTCGAGCGCTCGCGCCAGCTCGGGATGGCCGGCGCCGCGGCAACTGCCGCCAAAGCCGTGGCACAGGACGAGCGCCGGACCCGGCCCGGCCGCTTGGTCGGGAATGTGCAGCACGCCCTTGAGCGCGATGCCATCCGACGCGAAGCTGATGGCTTGTTCCACGCTTCTCTCCGCGTCAGGGGTTCAGCTTGCCGAAGCGCGTGCCGTAATCGATCGGCAGCACTTCGCCGGTAATGAGATCGGGGCCGTCGATGAACCAGCACACCATCTCGGCGATGTCCTCGGCATAGGCGGTCTTGCCGACCGGCGTGATCTTCGCCATCTCCGCAACGCGCTCGTTGAAGCGCTGCTCGCCGAGCAGGTTCTTCATCCAGCGCGTCGCGACGAAGCCGGGCGCCACCGCGTTGACGCGGATCGCCGGCGCGAGCTGGCGGGCGAGGGCGATCGTCATCGAATTGAGCGCGCCTTTCGAGGCGCCATAGGCGATCGAGCTGCCTTCGCCGTCGAGCGAGCCGAGCGCCGAGACGTTGACGATTGCGCCGTTGCCCTGTTGTTTCATCGCCGGCACCACGGCGCGGATCATCTGATAGGTGCCGACGACGTTGGTCGCATAGATATCGTGGAAATCCGGGGCGCTGAGCGCGTCGAGATCGCCGGCGCGGGCCGGTTTGGTCTTGCCGGCACTGTTCACGAGCACGTCGATGCGGCCCCAGCGCGCGATCGCGGCGGCGGCCATGCCTCGACAGGCGGCGTCGTCCGCAATGTCGGCCTGATGCAGCAACACCTCGGCGCCGGCCGCGCGGCACGCGGCTGCGGTCGCTTCCGCCTCGTCGCGGCTGCGGCTGTAATTGATGACGACGCGGCAGCCCTTTGCGGCGAGGCGCTTGGCGGTCTCGGCCCCGATCCCGGTCGCCGAGCCGGTGACGATGGCGACGCCGTTCCTGATGTTCACGCTGTCCTCCCGCCTCGCTCCTGCGCAGTGTAGGTCCTAATGAATATTCTGTCCCAACGAAAGCCGGACCCATTGCCGGGATAAGCGGCGCCTTGCGCCGTGGCGGCGCTGCGCTTAGAAGCCGTGGCAACATCCCTGGGGAGGAAAGCCTTGTCCGATCTTCAGCTCAGCATCGCGATGCATCCCAATGCGCGCTCGCGTCCCGTGCTCGACGGGCGGATCAAGCCCGACGGCATCGATCTGCTGGTCACCCATGCCCATCCGTCGGAGATTTTCTGGCGCCAGCTCCATTTCGGCGAGTTCGACATTTCCGAGATGTCGATGTCGTCGCTGCTGATCCTCCTTGCCGCGGGCAATCGCGACTGGGTGGCGCTGCCGGTATTCACGACGCGGCGGTTCTTCCATACCGGCATCTGGGCGCGCAACGATGCCGGCATCAAGACGCCCGCCGATCTCAAGGGCAAGCGCGTCGGCGTGCCGGAATACCAGCAGACCGCGGCGCTGTGGGGCCGTGGCGCACTCAAGCACGAATTCGGCGTCGATGCGCCCGAGATCGAATGGTGGATGGAGCGCAGCGAGGAGGTCAGCCACGGCGGCGCGACCGGCTTCCATGCGCCGGCCGGGGTAAAGCTGCATCGCATTCCGGCCGATGAAAGCATGGCCTCGATGCTGCTATCGGGAAAGCTCGCCGCCGCGCTCCACTACATCGCCGCCGCCAACCTCGTCGATCGCAGCAAGGTCAATCTCGACGAGCGGAGCGAGGGCCGTTACGTCTTCGCCGATCGCGCGGCCGAGGGGCGGCGCTACTTCGCCAAGACCGGCATCTACCCGATCAATCACGGCATGGTGGTGCGGCGCTCGATCGTCGAGCGCCATCCCTGGGTGGTGCTCAACCTCTACCGCGCGTTCCGCGAGGCCAAGGATCGCTGGCTCGCCGGCGTCAGCGAAGCGGCCGAGGCACATCTCGAAACCGGCATCCTGCCGCCCGAGGCGGCGTCGGCCCTGCACCGGGACCCGTTCCCGTACGGCGTCGTCGGCAACCGCCTCGTGCTCGAGACCATCGCGCGCTACTCGCACGAGCAAGGGCTGACGCCGCGCGTGCTGGCGCTCGAGGAGATTTTCCCGCCGAGCATGCTCGCGCTGTGAGTCGGCGCACTTCAATCCCTCGTGATGCGTGCCGCGACGAGATTGCGCGCGGGCGGCCTTGCGGCGCAAGCTGGCGGCGTCGCATGAGTATCCAGCGATCGAGGGAGAGCATCATGAACAGAGCCTATCTCCGCGCGGGTTTGGCGGTCTCGGCCGTTGCCGCCGTCGTCTTGATAGCCGCGGCTCCCCCGGCGCGGGCCGATGCCGACCTGGCCAAAGAGATGGCCACGGCGGCTAACCATGCCGGGCTCGCGGCCAAATCAACCAACATGAAAATGACCCAGATGCATCTGCATCATGTGGTCAATTGCCTGGTTGGCCCGAGCGGCGCGGGCTTCGATGCCGCGCCCGGCAATCCATGCAAGGATCAGGGCACCGGCGCCATCCCCGATACCAAGGATGCCGCCCAGAAAGCGCAGCTCCAGCAAGCGCTCGCCAAGGCCAAGGCCGGTCTTGCGGAAACCGACATGTCCGCGGCACAGAAAGACGCGACCGCGGCGCAGGCTTTGCTGACGCCGAAGGCGATGTAACCGCGGCGGCTTTCGTCGCCGGCGCGCCTTACAGCGCCCGGGTCGGCATCATAATGGTGCGCCACATATGGGAGGACGGCGTGTCGTCCCAGCCGAGCCCTTCCGCGGGCTGGCGGAAATTGCGGCCGATGATGTCGACGAAATCGTCGAGACTCGGATTGACGCCGGGCTCGAAGGCATAAATGTCGTTCACGCAAATCAGCCGCGCCGTCATATACCACTTATGCGCGCGCGCTTTTTCGTAGTCGCGCTTGATATAGGCCTCGGGCTCGAAATCCTCGCCGAATAGCCGGACATACATCTCGGGATATTTGTAGCCGACCGATTCATCCGGGAAGAAGCGCAGCGATTGATGCGCGCGGATCGCCCAACTCACTTCCTCGTTGACATAGGGCGCGATCAGTTGCGAGCCCCAATAGCCGTGGTCCGAGCGAATGAAGCCAGTCACGCCGATGTCGTGCAGCAGGCAGGCAAGGATCACTTTCTCGTTATGGCCGGCCTTCTTGGCCAAGGCGGCGCTTTGCAAAAGGTGGTTGTTCGCGTTGCCGAAGCGGCGCTCGAAAAAATCGACCAGCGTCGGCTTGGCCGGCATCGGCTTTAGCCGCGGATCGGCACCTTGCAGCACATGCTTGCCGGGCGGCAACGGGTCCTGGATCG
>DATLUE010000089.1:0-9273 GCA_035533255.1 Allostellaceae bacterium
AGATGGGTGGCGACGATGACGCCGTAATCGGCAAGCTTCGACAGGATGACCATTCTGGTGCCCGGAATCCGCCTTCAAACAATTAGGACCGCAGCGGTACGCAATAGGTCGGCACTAAAGCCTAAGGGTCAAGTCCCTGCAACCTTTATTTTGCTGTCTCAGGCCGAAAAACAGCGCAAATTCCAGCGCTTCGAGGACAGCAGGCACAAGGAAGACCGCCTATGGCCGCCCAGAACAAGAAGGCGAAATCCCAAATCCGCATGGAAGGCCTCACCCTGGCCGTCACAGATGTCAAGCGCTGGCCGTCCCGGAGCCGCTCGCCCGCTGGAGCGGGGTCGCGGTTTTGGACGGAAGGATTATGTCAGCCGGCTGCGACATGGATGAGATGGGGGTTAAACTCGGTGCCGTCTCGCCACATGCGATGCATGATGACGGCGAGGCGGCGGGCAAGGGCAACGGCGGCCTTGCGCGTGCCGACCTTCTTGGCGAGCGAGCGCGCCCAGCGCTGGAGCGCGGAAGCGGCCTTGACGCGGTGGAGCAAGGTCATCGCGGCCTCGAAGAGCAAGCTGCGGACATGGCATCGCCGCATTTGCTGATCGCGCCGACATGCTTGGTCTCGCCGGATTCGTAGCGTCTCGGCGTCAACCCGAGATGGGGCCCGACATCGGCGGAATGGCGGAAGCGTGTCGGATCGTCGATGCCGGTCTTGTAGGCCAGAGCGTTGACGGCACCGATGCCCGGCACGGTCATGAGCTGCCGGCACACGGCGTCTGCCTTGACGATCCTCAAGACGGTCGCATGGAGATCGCCGAAGCTCTTGAGGAGCGCGGCGCGGGCGGCGAGCATGGGTTGCGCCAGGCGCTCGAGCCATGGCTCGCCGGCGCAAGCGCTACCCCAATCACGCCATCTGAGGAGGCGCGAAGCGCCGTCTCGAAGGGTGGCCGATTTTCCGCGCATTGTCAGGCCTTTCGGCAATAGCTATCTTATGGGGGTGATCGATCCCTTTGGCCGCCATATCAGCTATCTGCGCGTTTCCGTGACGGATCGCTGCGATTTCCGCTGCGTCTATTGCATGTCGGAAGACATGACCTTCCTGCCGAAGGCCGACATCCTGACGCTCGAAGAGCTCGACCGGGTGTGCGGCGCGTTCATCCGCAAGGGCGTCCGGAAGCTGCGCCTGACCGGCGGCGAGCCGCTGGTGCGCAAGAACATCATGAGTCTGGTGCGCGCGCTCGGCCGCCGCCTCGAAGACGGCGCGCTCGAGGAGCTGACGCTCACCACCAATGGCAGCCAGCTCGCGCGCTATGCCGACGAGCTGAAAGCCGCCGGCATGAATCGCATCAACGTGTCGCTCGACACGCTCGACGCGGCCAAATTCGCGGCGATCACGCGTTGGGGCAAGCTCGACCAGGTGCAGGACGGGCTCGATGCGGCCAAGCGCGCGGGGCTCGCGGTCAAGATCAACGCGGTCGCCTTGAAGGGCGTCAACGACGACGAATACGACCGGCTGATCGGCTGGTGCGGCGAGCAGGGCGTCGATCTGACCCTGATCGAGGTCATGCCGATGGGCGAGATCGGCGGCCAGGCGCGGCTCGATCAATACCTGCCGCTGTCGCTGGTGCGCGCCGGGCTGCAGCGCCACTGGACGCTGGAGGAGAGCGATTACCGTACCGGCGGGCCGGCGCGCTATTACACCGTGCGCGAGACCGGCGGACGCCTCGGCTTCATCACGCCGATGACGCATAATTTCTGCGAGAGCTGCAACCGCGTCCGGCTTACCTGCACCGGCACGCTTTATATGTGCCTCGGCCAGCACGATGCCGCCGATCTGCGGGCGCCGCTGCGCGCCTCGGCCAGCGACACGCTGCTCGAGGCCGCGATCGACGAGGCGATCGGGCGCAAGCCCAAGGGGCATGATTTCATCATCGACCGGCGCCACGCGCAGCCGGCGGTCGGACGCCATATGAGCGTGACGGGCGGCTGACAAGGTGGGGGGGTGAGCACGCCCGCCATCGGCATCGAAGCCAGCGACGCGCCCGCCGCGCAGGATGCGCTGAGGGAGCTATCCAAGCGTTATCGCGTCGCCCCGCCCGACCAGGCCGACATCATCGTCGCGCTCGGCGGCGACGGCTTCATGCTCGAGAGCTTGCACAAACATCTGGCGCGCGGCGTGCCGATCTACGGCATGCATCGCGGCAGCGTCGGCTTCCTGATGAACGGGTATTCTCCGGACGGCCTTGAAGAGCGCGTCACGCGGGCACGGCCGGTGCATGTTCATCCGCTGGCGATGGTCGCGCGCGATCAAAGCGGCCAGGAGCATCGCGCCATCGCCATCAACGAGGTCTCGCTGCTGCGCCAGAGCCGCCAGACCGCGAAGCTATGCGTCAGCGTCGACGATCTGGTGCAGCTCGACGAGCTGATGGCCGACGGCATCCTGATCGCGACGCCGGTCGGCAGCACCGCCTACAATCTCTCGGCGCACGGGCCGATCATTCCGCTGGCGGCCGGCGTGTTGGCGATGACGCCGATCAGCGCGTTCCGGCCGCGGCGCTGGCGCGGCGCGCTCTTGCCGCATGCCGCGCGCGTGCGCTTCGACGTGGTCGAGCCCGAGAAGCGCCCGGTCAGCGCCACCGCCGATTTTACCGAAGTGCGCGACGTCGCCTCGGTCGAGATTCGCGAAAGCCCCGAGATCACCCTCACCATGCTGTTCGACCCCGAGCACAATCTCGAGGAGCGCGTGCTGAAGGAGCAATTCCTCAGCTAGCCGGAATTGCCCGCGCCGGCGCCGCAAACCGGCCACAATCGCGCGCAAAAACTGTGGCATAAACCGGTGGCGAGCCCGTTCTCTTAGCGATCCTCTCGTCACGCGCTTCAACCGGCCGGTGGATCAGCCCGAATTTTACGAGGTTCGATATGTCCCCCACTTCCCGCTTCCTGCCGCTCGCCCTGGTTTCCGCGCTCGCCTTCGCCACGCCCGCGACGATGCTTCTTCCATCGGTCAGCATCGCGCAGGACATCGGCGTATCGATCACGGTGGCGCCGCCGGTGCTGCCGATCTACGCGCAGCCGATCGTCCCGGGAGACGGCTATGTCTGGGCGCCCGGCTATTGGGCGTGGGGAGCGTATGGCTATTACTGGGTGCCGGGTACCTGGGTGCAGCCGCCGCAAGTGGGCTTGCTGTGGACGCCCGGCTATTGGGGTTGGCGCGGCGGCGGCTATTTCTGGCATGTGGGCTATTGGGGCCCCGAGGTCGGCTTCTACGGCGGTATCAATTACGGCTATGGCTATAACGGCGAGGGCTATTACGGCGGCCGTTGGGACCACGACCACTTCTTCTACAACCGCGCCGTCAACAATATCGGCAACGTCCGCATCACCAACGTCTATAATGAGCCGGTCCGCAATGTGACGGTGACGCGCGTCGCGTTCAATGGCGGCCGCGGCGGCATATCGGCGCGACCGACCCAGCAACAGCAAGCCTTCGCCAGCCAGCATCACGTCGCGCCGACCTCGAGCCAGTCGCTGCACGAGCACGCCGCGGCCGGCAATCATGCGCTGTTGGCTTCGGTCAATCATGGTCGTCCGGCGATCGCGGCCACGGCGCGGCCGGCGGCGTTCACCGGACCCGGCGTGGTCCATGCTCGCGGCGCCACCGCCCCTGCTCAGGCGACCCAGCCCCGACCGCAAGCCCAGCGCGCGGCCGCACCAGGAAGCGGCGCTCCCAACCGTCCGGCGGCGCGTGCTGCCGCACCGGCTGGTGGCGGTTCGCGCCAGTCGCAGGCCCATGCTGCGGGTGTCGGCGGCCCGGCCGGCTTGCGCCCGACGGCTCCGCATCCGATGCGCGCGACCGGTCCAGCGCGGGCGCCCGCCGCGCAGCACCGGGCAGCCATCCGCCCGGCCTCGGTGCCGCACGCCGTCGGCCCGCGTCCCGCGCCGCATGCACCGCCCGCGGTGCGCCGTGCCGCCGCGCCGCATCCCGAGGCGGCCGCGCCCGCTCCGGCACCGCATCCGGAAGGCGCCCCGGGCGGCGATCAACGCAATCATCCGTGATCGCGACGCGATCGCGTTGCGGCTGGTGCGTCAGTCGCGCCAGCGCGCCGGATCGGGAATGAACACGACCTCGAGCGGCGATTCATAGCGAGCCGCAGCCTGCGCCGCCATTTGCGCCAGCGCGCGGGTCTCGAATAGCATCGCGTGACGCTTGTCGCCCCAGATCAGCGCCGGCCGCGCGCGGCTCATCCACTGACTTTCCCCGGCGGCGAAATTTTTCTGCACGACGTACATCATGACGGTCACTCTGCAAATCGATGGATCGAGCCATCGACGCCGCGAGCATGCCCAAGGCACGGCTAACGACACGCTAAGAACGGCGCGCAGTTTAACAGATCGAACTCGTCGCGAATTTAGCGGCGAATTGCGGCCAGGCTGCGTCGGCTCGCCGACGCAGCCAAGCACGATTGCCTGACATCCCCGCTCATTTTGTAAGCTGGCGCGACACTACGACGCTATCCCAACCCCTCACCCGCGCAGCAAATCCGGCAACGCGGCGAGCGTTGCGATCTCGCGGTCGGGCGCGCCGGGAAGCCGCTCGCGCCGCTGGCCGGTGCGATTGCACCAGACAGTCCGCATGCCGAAGGCCGACGCCGCGTGGATGTCCCACGCGTTGGAGGATAGAAACGCGATCGCTGCGGGCCGCACGGCCAAACGCTCGCAGGCAAGCCGATAAACCGCCGCCGCCGGCTTGAAGATTCCAACCTCCTCGACCGAGAGCACACGATCGAGCGAGGCGCCGATGCCGGCCGCGCGCACCGCATCGGCCAGCATGTCGGGCGTGCCGTTGGAGAGGATCGCGGTCGCAAAGCCTGCTTCCTTGAGACGCCGCAAGCTCGCCGGCACGTCGGCAAAGACATCGAGCGCGCGATAGCAGGCCATCAACCGCCCGCGCAGCACGCCAGCCGTGTCGATGACGCCGAGCGTTTCCATCGCATAATCGAGCGCGTCGCCGGTCACCTGCCAGAAATCGGCATGCCGGTTCTGCGCCGCGCGCAGCCAGGTATATTGCAACTGCTTGTCGCGCCAGAGCGGGGTCAGCGCGTCGGCTTTGTCCCCCAACGCGTCGCGGCAGCGCGCGGCGGCCGAGGCGAAATCGAACAAGGTTCCGTAGGCGTCGAAGACGCAGGCGCGAATGCCGGCGAGCGGCGACGGCGCGGCCATCTCAGCCGAGCCCGACCAGTTCCTTGACCCGCGGCCAGGCCGCGCGGCCCTTCTCGTCCATCAGCGGCAGGTATTTCGGATTGAACTGCGCGGCCAGCGCGGCACGATAGCTGTCTCGGGCGCGCATGCGCTCGTACCAATCGGCGGTGCGCGGGCTCTTGTCGAGCATGCCGAGAAATTTCAGATGATCGAGCCGCGTCACATAAGGCGCGTAGGCGATGTCGGCCAAGGTCAGCGCCTCGCCGACCAGCCAAGGCCCGCGCTCGAGCGCTGCGTTCATGTCGGTCACCATCTTGTAAAGCCGCTTGATCGCGTCGGGAAAATTGGGATTGTCGACGCCCTTGCGCAACAGCTCGAAGCGCGCGCGGTAGCCCGGCCCGCGCTGGCGCGTCAGCTCGTCGACCACCGCTTGGGTATATTGGTGATGGAACGCGACGCTCATGCTGACGGTGCCGGTCGCGGCGAAGATGCCATCGTCGATATGCTTGGTCCACCAGCGCATGCGAGCGCGTCCCGCTGGCTCGGCGGGTTTCAAAGCCCGCTCGGGGAAGGCGTCGTCGATGTATTCGTTGATGACGACCGATTCCGTAACGATCGTCTGGTCGTGGACCAGGGTCGGCACGACGCCCTTGGGATTGAGCTTCAGGTAATCGGGCTGCTGCTGGTCGCCGGCGCGCAGGTTCAGATGCCGCGCCTCGTAAGGCAGCGCCTTCTCGGCGAGACACAAGCGCACTTTTTGCGCGCAAACCGACATGTCGTTGTGATAGAGGGTCAACATTGTCGTCCTCCGGTCGATCCGCCATTATAGCAGCAACATGGAGGAAAACATGACGCTCGAGCTTTATCATTCGGGACTGACGAGCTGCTCCAAGAAATCGCGGCTCGCCCTCAAGGAAAAGGGCCTGCCTTACCAGAGCCATTTCATCCAGCTTCACAAATTCGAGCATCACGACCCGGCCTATCTGAAGCTCAATCCCAATGGCCTGGTGCCGACGCTGGTGCATGACGGCACCGTCATCATCGAATCCGGCGTCATCAACGAGTATGTCGACGAGGTCTTTCCCGATCGGCCGCTGCGGCCGCAAGACCCGCTCGGGCGCGCGCGGATGCGCGTCTTCTGCAAGATGGCCGACGAATACGGCCTGCCCGCGACGCGCATCCCGACCTGGACGCGCACCAAGGCGGCGCAACTGAAGGAGATGAGCGCCGCCGATTTCGACCAGATGGTCGCCGAGACGCCGCTGATCGACCATCGCCTGAAGCTCCAGGCGCTGAAAGGCGAAGGCTTCACCAAGAAGGAATTCGACGAGGCCTATGGCAGGATGGATTACGTCTTCGACCGCTGCGAGGCCGCGCTCGCCGGTGGCGCCTATCTCGCCGGAGACATGTACACGCTCGCCGACATCGCGATGCTGCCTTATGTGTTCGCTTTCCGCGAGGTGCGGCCCGAGCTGATGGAGACGCATCCGCGCACCAGCCAATGGTACGAGCGCGTGATGGCGCGGCCGGCGGTGCAGGCGACCTATCAGCCTTCGGCGGAGACCCGGCCGGCGGGATAAGCAGGCGCTTTAGCCCCACCCTGGCGCGCTGCCCGGCGCTGCGCCAGAATGCCCGCATGCCGGATCGCATTTTTTCGAGCGTCGAGATGATCGGGCGGCTGGTCGGGTTCGATACCACCAGCCGCGCGAGCAACCTTGCACTCATCGACTTCGCCCGCGAGTATCTCGATCGCTGGCGGGTGAAGAGCGAGCTGGTCTTCGACGCGAGCGGCGGCAAAGCCAATTTGTTTGCGACCATCGGCCCCGCCGATCAGGGCGGCGTCATGCTGTCGGGCCACAGCGACGTGGTGCCGGTCGACGGCCAGGATTGGACCACCGAGCCGTTCCAGCTCGACGCCCGCGACGACCGACTCTATGGCCGCGGCAGCGCCGACATGAAGAGCTTCATCGCCGTGATGCTGGCGAAGGTGCCGGAATTCGTCGCCAAGCCGCTGGCAGTGCCGATCCATTTCGCCTTGACCTATGACGAGGAAGTTGGCTGCCTTGGCGTGCGCTCGCTGATCGCGGCGCTGGCGCCGCGCGCGGTGAAGCCGCGGCTTTGCATCATCGGCGAGCCGACCGGCATGCAGCCGGTGACCGCGCATAAGGGCAGCCGCCGACTGCGCTGTCACGTCCGCGGCCACGAGGCGCATTCCTCGCTGACGCACAAAGGCGTCAACGCGATCGAGACCGCGGCCGCGCTGATCGTCTATCTCAAAGGCATCGCGCGCAAGAAGCGCGTGGATGGGCCGTTCGATCCCGCTTTCGATCCGCCCTACACCACCTTGCAGACTGGCCTGGTCTCGGGCGGCATCGCGGTCAACATCGTGCCGCGCGAATGCCGCTTCGATTTCGAGATGCGCCATTTGCCGGCCGACGACCCCGACCTCATCGTCGACGAGTTGAAGCGCTATGCCGCGAGCCTCCTGCCCGAGATGCAGGCCGTCGCCGAGACCGCCGGCATCGCCTTCGAGGAAACCAACACCGTCGCGGCGCTCGCGGCCAGCGAGGACGACGAGGTGGTGCAGCTCGCGATCGCCTTGTCGGGCGCTAACGGCACCGGCAAGGTCAGCTTTGCGACCGAAGGCGGATTCTTCCAGAACGCCGGCATCCCGACCGTGATCTGCGGCCCCGGCTCGATCGAGCAGGCGCACAAGCCCGACGAATTCATCGCCCGCGACCAGGTACGACAATGCGAAGATTTTATCGACCGGCTGATCGAGCGGGTACGGCGCTAGGCGCGGCGCTGGCGGGGGCGCCGCACCGAGCGCGTGCCACGCCGGTTGAGCTCGATCCGCCCGACCTTGGCGCCTATCGCGCCGGCAACACCGGCATCGACTATGTGACCAGCTTCGCCGCCGACCGGTCGGGCCCGCATGTCATGCTGAGCGCGCTGATGCATGGCAACGAGATCGGCGGCGCGATCGTCCTCGATCGCTTGTTGCGCGCGGGTCTTAGACCGGCATGCGGAACGCTGACCTTCGCCTTCGCCAATATCGCCGCCTATCAAAGCTTCAACCGGCTCGAGCCGACCGCGTCGCGCTATCTCGACGAGGACATGAACCGCGTCTGGGACGAAGCCGCTCTGGCCAGGCCGCGCCACAACCGCGAACTGCAACGCGCGCGGGTGCTGCGGCCGATCGTCGATCGCGCCGATTTCCTGCTCGACATCCATTCGACCAGCAATTTCAACCCGCCGATGATGCTGACCGGACTCCAGCGCAAGCATCTCGATTTCGCGCGCCGCATGGGCTTTCCGGCGATGCTGGTGCGCGACGGGGGCCACGCGGGCGGCACGCGGCTGCGCGATTACGGACGCTTTGGCGATCCCGAAGCGACGGCGGTCGCGCTGCTGATCGAGGCCGGACAACATTGGGCGCGGCAAACCGCCGAGACCGCGACCGAGACCGCGTGGCGCTTCCTCGCGACCGCCGGCATTCTCGATGAAGCCGATGCCGCGCCGTGGCGGATGCGGCCGGCCGAGACCCAGCGCAGCGTGCTCGTGACCGACCGCATCACCATCGAGAGCGACGATTTCCGCTTCTTCGAACCGTATGAGGGCTTCGAGGTGATCCCGCGCGCCGGCACCGCGATCGCACGCGACGGCGGCCGCGACATCCGCACGCCCTACGATCATTGCGTGCTGATCATGCCGTCGCGGCGCTTTGCCCGCGGCCAGACCGCGGTGCGGCTCGGGCGGTTCGAGGATTAGAGCGCGATCCGGTCGGATAGAATCGGATCAATGCGCGGCGGGATGTTTCGCCTGCCACGCATGCATCTCGGCGATTTCCTTCTTCTGAGCCGCGACGATGCCCCGAGCCAACCGGTGGAGGACCGGGTCCTTGCCGTATTTGAGTTCTACCCTCGCCATATCGATCGCGCCCTGATGATGGGGGATCATATTGGCGACGAAGTCCTGATCGGTATTGCCGGTCATCGGCTTGCTCATATCTTGCATCATTTTGTCGTTGGCGGCCTTGAGCGCTTGCGAGGAAGCGCTGCTGTCCGGCGACGATGCCGC
>DATLUE010000090.1:0-4025 GCA_035533255.1 Allostellaceae bacterium
CGTGCTCTCCAGCCGGCGCGCCAAAGGGCGCAAGCGGCTGAGCGCCTGAAGAATATCGACGGCACGCATCGATGGCCGCCGTCGCGCGCCTCAAGCGCCGGCCCGAGTTCCTGGCGGTCGCGGCGAGCCGCCGCAGATGGGTTGCGCCCGGCTTGATCCTGCAGGCCGCGCGTCGACCGGAGGATTCGGATTTGCCGCCTGCGCCACGCATCGGCTTCACCGCGAGCCGCAAGGTCGGCATTGCCGTCGCGCGCAACCGCGCCCGGCGCCGGCTTAAGGCCGCGGCCGAGCAGGTGCTGCCGGTTCACGGCGCGGCCGGCGTCGACTATGTCGCCGTCGCCCGGACCGCGACCATTACCCGTCCTTTCGCCGACCTGATCGCCGATTTCACCACTGCGATGAAGCGACTGAACGACCAGCCCCGTCCCCTCTCCCCTCGGGGAGAGGGACAACCCGTTCGATCGCTCTCGCGATCGAACCCAGAGGGGCCAATCGCAGAGAGCGATTGGCCGGGTTGTCGGTGAGGGAGCAATCGATGGCGAATTTTCCCCATCACCCGACGCTGCGCGCCGACCTCTCCCCGAGGGGGAGAGGTTTAATTGGAACTCTGCTCGCCGAGACATTGCGCGGCTTGATCGGCGCCTATCAACTTCTGATTTCGCCGCTGCTGTTGCCGTCCTGCCGCTTCGAGCCGAGCTGCTCGCATTACGCGCAAGAGGCGATCGCCGAGCATGGCGCCGCGCGCGGCGCGTTCCTCGCGCTGCGGCGATTGCTGCGCTGTCACCCTTGGGGCGGCAGCGGCTACGACCCCGTTCCGCCGCATTCGCATCACTGAGTTCATGGACCAGCAAAAAAACCTCATCATCGCGATCGTGGTATCGGTTGCCATCCTGTTCGGCTTCCAGTTTTTCCTGGCGCGGAAGACCCCGGCGCCGCCGCCCGAGACCGCCGCCCAGACCAGCGCCGCGGGTGCGCCTTCGGCTCCGGCCGCGCCGACCGCGCCCGGGGCACCCGGCGCCGCCCCCGCGACCACCGCCGCAACCCCCGCCACGCGCGCGACTGTGCTGGCCGAGACGCCGCGCGTCGCGATCGACACGCCCCGCCTCAAAGGCTCGATCAATCTGGTCGGCGCGCGGATCGACGACCTGACCCTGGTCGATTACCGCAAGACCCCCGACCCCGATTCTCCGCAGATCGTGCTGCTCAAGCCCGACGGTTCGAGCAATCCCTATTTCGCCGAATTCGGCTGGGTTGCCGGCAATCCCGGCGTCAAAGTGCCCGGCGCCGACACGCGCTGGACCAGCTCGGGCGGCGATCTGACGCCGGACCACCCGGTCGATCTCACCTGGGACAATGGCGCCGGCTTGCGTTTCACGCGGCACTACGCGGTCGACGCGAACTACATGTTCACGCTGACCCAAAGCGTCGCCAACAGCTCGGACGCGAAGATCGCGCTTTATCCTTATGCCTTCGTTGCCCGCAAGGGCGAGGTGCCGGTATCGACCACCTATCTGCTGCATGTCGGGCCGATCGGCGTGTTCAACGGCGCGCTGCAGGATGGGTACAAATACGCCAACATGACGCCCGACGGTCCGATCTTCCAATCGACCGGCGGCTGGATGGGCATCACCGACAAATACTGGCTGACCGCGATCATTCCCAGCCAGTCGGAAAAGATCACCGCCGATTTCCGCCATGTGGTGCAGAACCACACCGACGTCTATCAGGTCGATTATCGCGGCGACCAGCATGATGTCGCGCCGGGCGCCAGCCTTAGCATCGGCGACCATTTTTTCGCCGGCGCCAAGAAAGTGGCGCTGCTCGACCATTACGAGAGCGCGCTGGACGTGCCGCGATTCGATCGCGCGATCGATTTCGGCTGGTTCTATTTCCTCACCAAGCCGATCTTCCTGACGCTCGATTTCTTCTATGCGCATATCGGGAATTTCGGTCTCTCGATCATGCTGCTGACGGTGCTGATCAAGGCGCTCTTCTTCCCGCTCGCGAACAAATCCTATCGCGCGATGAGCAAGATGCGGCAGCTCCAGCCCGAGATGACCAAGCTGCGCGAGCGCTACGGCGACGACAAGGTCAAGCTCAACCAGGAGATGATGGCGCTCTACAAGCGCGTCGGCGCCAACCCGATGGCCGGCTGCCTGCCGATCGTCATCCAGATTCCGGTGTTCTTCTCGCTCTACAAGGTGCTCTACGTCACGATCGAGATGCGCCATGCGCCGTTCTATGGCTGGATCCACGATCTTTCGGCGCCGGACCCGACCAGCTTCGCCAATCTCTTCGGGCTTTTGCATTTTACCCCGCCGACGATCCTGATGATCGGCGCGTGGCCGATCATCATGGGCATCACCATGTTCCTGCAGCAGCGGCTCAACCCGCAACCGCCCGATCCGATGCAGGCGAAGATGTTCATGGCGCTGCCCTTCGTCTTCACCTACATGCTGGCGCATTTCGCGTCGGGGCTAGTGATCTACTGGGCGTGGAACAATCTCCTGTCGATCGCGCAGCAATGGACGATCATGCGCCGCGCCGGCGTCACCCGCGCCCGGCCGCCGGGCAAGCCGCCGGCCAAGCCCGTCAAGACCTAGGCGACGATGCCTGAATCCGTCTATCCCGCCGACGCGGCGCCCGAGGCCGATGCGGAGGAGCAAGGGCGGCTGCTGTTCGCGTCGCCCTGCCGGTTCGTCGCCGGCGCGACCGTCGAATCGGCGATCCCGCCCGACACCTTGCCGGAACTCGCTTTCGTCGGCCGCTCCAATGTCGGCAAATCGAGCCTCGTCAACGCACTGACCGGCCAGACCGCGCTCGCCCGCGTGTCGCGCACGCCGGGGCGCACGCGCCAGATCAATTTCTTCGATCTCGGCGAGCGGCTGATGCTGGTCGACCTGCCCGGCTATGGCTATGCCGAGGCACCAAAGCGCGAGATCGCGCGCTGGACCGGGCTGATCGAGCGTTACCTCAAAGGCCGCGCCAGCCTGCGCCGCATCCTCTTGCTGCTCGATGCGCGCTTCGGCCTCAAGGAGACCGACAAGCCGCTCTTGAAGCAGCTCAACGAGGCTGCGGTCTCGTTCCAGGTGGTTCTGACCAAGACCGACATGACGACGCCGGCGGCGCTCGCCAAGGCCCTGCCCGCGCTGGCGGCGAGCCTTGCCAAGAACGGCGCCGCGCACCCCGTGATCCATCTCACCAGCGCGCGCGAGAACGGCGGCATCGCCGCTTTGCGCGGCGCGATTGCCGCGCTGGCAGTCGAGCGGCCCGCGCGGTAGATTTGCCGCCCATGAACGCACCGCCCGACCCACGCGTAGATGCGGCGAGCAAAGCCGCGACCTTGTCGGCGGCGCTGCCGTTCTTCCGGCGCTATGCGGGCAAGACCATCGTCGTCAAATATGGCGGCCACGCGATGGGCGACGACGCGATCGCACGGCAATTCGCCGAGGACGTCGTGTTGCTGAAGCAGGTCGGCATGCATCCGATCGTCATTCATGGCGGCGGTCCGCAGATCGGCGACATGCTGCAGCGGCTGAAGATCAAGAGCACGTTCATCGACGGCTTGCGCGTCACCGACCAAGCGACGGTCGAGATCGTCGAGATGGTGCTGTCGGGCTCGATCAACAAAGAGCTGGTCGCGCTCATCAACAAGGCGGGCGGCCTCGCCGTCGGCCTCTCGGGCAAGGACGCCGATCTCATCCGCGCGAAGAAGCTCGCGCATCCTGCGCGCCATCCCTCCGACAGCAATATCGAGAAGGTGCTCGATCTCGGCTTCGTCGGCGAGCCGGTCGCGATCAACACCAAGATGCTCGACCTCCTCGAGAAATCCGACATCATTCCGGTGATCGCGCCGATCGGCGTCGGCGATGCCGGCGAGACCTACAACATCAACGCCGACACGGTCGCGGGCGCGGTTGCCGCCGCGGTCAAGGCGACGCGCTTTCTCCTGCTGACCGATGTCGCCGGCGTCCTCGACCAGGACAGGAAGCTGGTGCCCCAGCTTTCGGTCGAGAAGGCGCGCG
>DATLUE010000091.1:0-39607 GCA_035533255.1 Allostellaceae bacterium
GCCGCGGATGACGAGACCTTCGTGTGCCAGGCAATCGCGCTGCTGAGCGGCGATGCGTTGTGGCGCCGCCAACACGCGGCGGCGCTGCGGCTGCAAGCGGGGTTGAGTTCCGACGAGGTCGCCGGGCGCTTCGAGGCGTTGATGCGATGACGCGCCTTCTGCAAGCGATGGCGGGTGCGCCGCGCGGCGGCGCCGAGGCGTTCTTCGAGCGGCTGGCGGTCGCGCTGCACCAGGCCGGCGAGACGCAAAAGGTGGTTGTCCGTCGCGACAGCGCGCGTGCGACGCGGCTACGCACGGCCGGGCTCGCGGTCGAAGAAGCCGCGTTCGGCGGCGCGGTCGATCTCACGACCAAGCGGCGGGTGGCCCGCATCATCGCGGCGTTCGGCCCGCGCGTGGTGCTGACCTGGATGAGCCGCGCGACGCGGCTTTGCCCGCGCGGCGATTTCGTGCATGTTGCGCGGCTCGGAGGCTATTACGATTTGCGCTACTATCGGCACTGCGACCATTTGATCGGCAATACGCAAGCCCTGACCGCCTGGATGATCGGCCAGGGCTGGCCGGCGGCGCGCGTGCATTATCTGCCGAATTTCGCCGACGCGGCCACGATGCCGGCGGTGGCGCGCGCAAGCCTCGCGACGCCCGAGAATGCGCCGCTCGCCCTGGCGCTCGGCCGGCTCCATCCCAACAAGGGCTTCGACGTGCTGCTCGAGGCGGTGGCACAGGTCGACGGGCTTTACCTTTGGCTGGCCGGCGAGGGGCCGCTCGATCGCGCGTTGAGGCGCCAGGCTGCTGCGCTGGGCATCGAGCATCGCGTGCGCTTCCTCGGCTGGCGTTCGGACGTCGCGGCGCTGCTCGCGGCGGCGGACATGCTGGTATGCTCGTCGCGCCGCGAGCCGCTCGGCAACACCATCATCGAGGCCTGGGCGGCGTGCGTGCCGGTAGTCGCCTGCGCTGCCAGCGGGCCGGCCGAGCTGATCGTGCCCGACGAGACCGGGCTGCTGGTGCCGGTCGAGGATGCGGCGGCGCTGGCGGCGGCGATGCAGGCGCTGGCCGACGACCAGCCGCGCGCCCGCGCACTGGCCGAGGCCGGTCACGCGGTGTTCGCGGCGCAATTCAGCGAGGCACAGGTGGTCGGACGCTATCGCGAGTTCCTCGCGACGGTGTCGCGCTGATGTGCGGCATCGCCGGCATGATGAGCTTGGGCGGCGAGGCGCCGCCGCTCGCGCGCCTGCAAGCGATGGAAAAGGCGCTCGCGCATCGCGGCCCCGACGGCAACGGGCATTATCGCTCGGGCGATGTCGGCATGGTGCAGACCCGGCTCGCGATCATCGACCTCGCCACCGGCGACCAGCCGCTCTACGAGCCCGGCGGCGCGGCGCTGATGGCGAATGGCGAGATCTACAATTATCGCGAGCTTCACGCCGAGGTGCCGCAAGCCCAATTCGCCACCGGCTCGGATTGCGAGCTGCCGCTGCATCTCTATCGCAAATTCGGCCTCGATTTTCCGCGCCATCTGCGCGGCATGTATGCGATCGCGCTGCACGATCCGGCGTCGGGTCGGCTGGTGCTGACGCGCGATCCGTTCGGCATCAAGCCGCTCTATTACGCCGAGACCGCGCAGGGCTTCGTGTTCGCTTCCGAGGCGCAGGCGATCCTCCAGAGCGGCGCGGTGCCGGTCGAGTTGGTGCGGCAATCGCGCAACGAGCTGCTGGAGCTGCAATTCACCACCGGCCGCGACACCATCTTCGCCGGCGTCAGCCGCGTGCTGCCGGGCGAGACGCTGGTCGTGACCCGCGGCCGCATCGTCGAGCGCCGCCATGTCGATGCGCTGCCGCCGGGCGGCACCGTGCCGGCAAGCGAAGACGCCGCGCTCGCCGAATTCGATCGCGTCTTTGCCGAGAGCGTGATGCTGCATCAGCGCGCCGACGTGCCTTACGGCATGTTCCTTTCGGGCGGAATCGATTCCTCGGCGGTGCGGGCGATGATGGCGCGGCTCAACGAGCGGCCGGTCACGGCGTTCACGATCGGCTTTTCGCATGCCTCGGTTGCCGACGAGCGCGCGGCCGCGCGCGCCGTCGCCGTCGAGCTCGGTGCCGAGCATGTCGAGGTCGAGTTCCGCGAAGCCGATTTCTGGACGCTCTTGCCCGAGATCGCGCGCGCGATGGACGATCCGGCGGCGGATTACGCGGTCCTGCCGACCTACAAGCTCGCCGCGACCGCGCGCGAAGCCGGATTGAAGGTGATCCTCTCGGGCGAGGGCGGCGACGAGCTGTTCGCTGGCTATGGCCGCTATCGCAGCGTCACGCGGCCGTGGTGGGCTGGCGGCAAGCTCTTACGGGCGCGCGGCAATCTCGACAAGCTGGGGATTCTGCGTGGCGATCTTGCCGGCTGGCGCGATGGCGTCGCCGCGGCCGAGCTGGCGGCACATCAAAGCGATCGCACGCGGCTGCAACTGGCGCAGGCAACCGATTGCGCGGACTGGCTGCCCAATGACCTGCTCACCAAGCTCGACCGCTGCCTGATGGCGCATGGCGTCGAAGGCCGGACGCCGTTCCTCGATCCGGGCGTCGCCGCTTTCGCGTTCCGCCTGCCCGACGAGCTCAAGGTGCGGCACGGGCTCGGCAAATACCTGTTGCGGCGCTGGCTCGCGGGGCATTCGCGCGCGGCGCAGGCGATGGCGAAGAAGCGCGGCTTCACCGTGCCGGTCGGCGAATGGATCGCGCGGCGCGGCGCGCAGCTTGGTCCCCTGGTTGCTGCGCAGCCAGGGGTTCGGGAAATCTGCCTGCCCAATCGCGTCGAGAAGCTGTTTGCCGGCGCGGCGGAAAAGCGCCCGGGCTTTGCCGCCTGGACGCTGATCTTCTATGCGCTGTGGCACCGCCATCACATCCAGCGCCTGCCGCAAGCGCCCGATGTCTTTGCCGCGCTCGCGGGGTGACAGCCGGTTATTGTAGTTACAGGTAGTGTCTCAGTTTGGATGTTGGGTTGCATCGTGCGTCCCTCGCCCCTCGACAAGAGCTCGGGATGAGGTTCGCTCGGGACGAGGTAAATTTGTTCATGCCATCCCCGATCTACCTCGTCCTGAGCGGAGCGAAGCGTAGTCGAAGGACGCAGGATACCAGTGCAATATCAAACTGAGACACTACCGGCAAAGGCTATCAGACGAAGATCAACCGCGTTCTAAAGGCCTTCGTTGCCGCGCATCTGCCGCATTGATCCGCGCGATCTGCGCATAATTTAGCTAAAATCCGTGACGATCGAGCGGCGGCGGTGAGCGGGTCTTAACCGCGCGCCCCTAGGCTGGTGCGCATGAGCGACGCTTACGGTCCCTCGGGCGGCCAGCTGCTGCGCCGGGCGTTCCTGTGGACGATCGGCTGCGGCGCGGCGGCCTATGCGGTACCGCGGCTGATGGGATCGAGCAGGCCGAGCGAGGTCGAGGTCGCGGACCCGGGAGCGACGCGGCAAGCACCCAGGCCCGGCGCGGCGCCCGACGAGCCGATGCGCGAAAGCTACCGAGCGGGGCCGGGCAACCAGTTCATTATCGATGTCGCCGTGAACGGCATCCCGATCCGCTTCATGGTCGATACCGGCGCGACCGAGGTCTCGCTGGTGCCTGGCGACGCGCAGAAGCTCGGTTTCAACCTCGACCGCCTGCAATGGAATGTCGCGACGCAAACGGCGAATGGCAACGCCGTCAACGCAGCGGTGACGCTGGCGGAGATCCGGCTCGGCGCGGTCACGGAATACGGCGTCCCGGCCCTCGTCATGCGCGCCGGCGGCGGCCTGTCGCTGCTCGGCATGTCGTTTCTGAGCCGCCTCAAATCCTGGCAGATCCACGACGGCGTGCTGACGATCGCGGGCTGAGCGCCGGCTTATTCTTGCCGGCGAAATCGGCTAGGCTATAGCGGTTAGCAGCGCGGGGAGGGACGGGGCTTGAGCGCATCGCGTCGCATGGCCGCGATCGGATTCGCATTGCTGCTTGGCGGATTTGCGCCGGCAAAGGCGTTTGCCGCCGACCAGGTCACCGTCACCTATGCCAGCTTCGATGCGCTCTACGCGCCCTATTTCCTCGGCATCGACAAGGGTTACTTCGCCGCCGAGGGCTTGGATGTCACGCTGCTGCAGGCGGGCGGCGGCACCGCGACGCCGGCGCTGATCGCGGGCAGCGTGCAATTCAGCTCGTCCTCGGGCTCGGCCGTCACCGCGATCCTGCGCGGCGCGCGCTTGAGGGTCATCATGATCTTGGCGGTCTCGCTGCCGTGGCGGCTGTGGGCGACCGGCCCACAGATCAAGAGCCTTGCCGATTTGAAAGGCCTACCGGTCGGCGTCGAGACCTCGGGCGGACTCGACGATCTGGCCTTGCGCGCTGCGCTGATGAAGGCGGGCCTGCCGCAGAATTGGGTCGCTTACGACCCGGTCGGCGTCGGTGGCGCGCAGCGCATCGCGATCATGCAGCACGCATCGCTGCCGGCGATCTTCCTCTCCTATATCGAGGAGCGCATCGCCCGCCAGCGCGGCGCGCTTGCCAACGGCCATGTGCTGATCGATTTCCCCAGTCCGAGCGGGCTCAAGATGCCCTATAACGGACTCGCCACCAGCCAGGACCTGATCGACAAGAAGCCCGATCTCGTGCGGCGCTTCGTGACCGCCGTGGTGATGGGTATGCGCGACATGAGGGCCGACCGCGACGGCACGCTGAGGGTGATGGCGAAATACGCCAAGAACACCCCGCCCGCGCTGCTGGCGGAAGCGTTCGACGACACCAGCCCGACCGTGCTGGCGAGCGCCGAGGCCACGCCGGACCAGCGGCAATTCGATCTCAAGCTGCGCGGCACGATGCTCAAGCTGCCTAAGAGCCGCGTGCCGCCGATTGACAAGGTCTATGATTATTCCTTCGTCGAACAAGCGATCGCCGCGCTCGATCGCCAAGGCTGGAAGCCGTGATGGTTTTATGATCGTCGTCCCGGCGCAAGCGGGGACCCAGGGTGACGACGAATATGCTTCCCTGGATTCCCGCATGCGCGGGAATGACGAAAGAAAAAAGAAGGGCGACGGGACGATGCCGATTGAGATGACCGAGCTGCATGCGACCTTCCTCGCGCAATCCTTCGAGGATGAGGTGCCGCCGCTGGTCGGTACCGTGAGTGCAGACGGCGATCCGCAGATCAGCCCCAAAGGCACGCTGGCAGTCTATGACCCGGAGACGCTGTGCTTTTGGGAGCGCAGCTATCGCACCAGTTACGCCGCGATCGTCGACAATCCGCGCATCCTGGTCTATTGCCGCAACCACAAGCGCGCCAAAGAGCTTCCGTTCCGTAACGGCGTGCTGCGCTTTCGCGGCGTTGCGCGCATCGCGACCGACGCGGCGGTGCGGGCGCGGGTTTGGAATCTCTCGCCCGCGGCAGAGCAGGCACGCGACCCTAGCGCAAGGGCGTCGCGATCCTGATCCGCGTCGATCTGGTTGAAGATTTGGCCGGGCAGGTCATCATGAAACGCGAGGGATAGCGATGGACGCAGCAATTGCTCAACGTCTCGGTCTTCGGCCTTTGGCGCCGACCATTGGCGCCGAGGTGCTGAACCTCGACCTGCGCCGGCCGATCGGCGCCGCGACCGCGGCAGCGCTGCGCCAGGCCTGGTACGATCATCTGGTGCTCTTGGTGCGCGGCCAAGAACTGACCGAGGCCGACCAGGCGCGTTATGGCGAGGTGTTCGGGCCGCTGGCTCTGGCGCATCCGACGCGGCGCCATCCCGACCGCCACCCCTCGATCATGCTGATCTCGAACGTCCGCGAGAACGGCAAGCCGATCGGCGCCTTGCCCGATGGCGAGATGTTTTTCCATTCCGACCTTTGCTACGCCGAGAATCCGGTCGTCGGCACAATGCTCTATGGCATCGAGGTGCCGAGCCGAGGCGGCAACACCATGTTCGCCGACATGTATGCCGCCTACGACGCGCTGCCCGCGGCGATGAAATCGCGGATCGATCCTTTGCGCGCGACCAATCGCTACGAGATCGGCTATGACGTGACGATCCGGCGGGGACGCGCGCCGCCCGATGCGCCGGCGTGGACCCATCCGATGGTGCGCATTCACAAGCAGACCGGGCGCAAGGCGCTCTATGTCAACCGGCTGATGACGCACGACATCGAAGGCATGGACCAGGCCGAAGCCGATACGCTGCTCGATGCGCTGTACGACCACCAGGAGCAGCGCCAGTTCATCTACGAGCACATCTGGCGGCCCGGCGACGTGATCCTCTGGGACAATCGCTGCACGCTGCACGCCCGCACCGATTTTAGCCCGAGCGAGCGCCGGCTGTTGAAGCGCGTCACCATCGCGCGCGATATCGAGAGCTGAGATCATGGCCGATGAAGACACGCCGAAAACCTCTCGCATCAAGGCGGTCGCGGCGAAGCTGACGAGCCGCGAGAACCGCGGCGAGGCACCGCCACCCTGGGTCAATTACGTCGCGCTGCTGACCGGCGTTCTGGCCGGCGTCGCCGGATTCCTGACGGTGCGCGCGACCACCTTGACCAACAACGCGATTTACGAGAGCAATCAGGCGATCCTGGCCCAGGCGCAATCCTCCGATGCCTGGGCCGAATACCAGGCCGACAGCATCAAGGCGCGCATCGTCGAGACGCAGCTCGCCACCGCGAGCGGGCTCGACCCGCAAGGCCGGATGGCGCTCGAAGCCGCGGCGGCCAATTTCCGCACGCGCCAACCCAAGAGCAAGTCGGAGGCCGAGGCCCAAGCAGCCGAGCGCGATGCCCATATGGCGCAAGGCAAGGGCCTGCTCGAGACCAGAGACCTCGTTAGCTACGCCGATCTCGCGACCCAGCTCGGGATCGCGCTGGCCTCGGTCGCGGCAATGGTGCGCGTGCGCCGCGCCTTCGAGGGCGCGATCGCGGTCGGCGTCATCGGCGTGGCGATCGCCCTCTACGCCTTGGGCCGCCAATATCTCGTCGCCGGCATGTAAAGCGCGCCGAACCGACAGCCCCGCGCCGGAAATAGCGCGCAATGCTGGTGCTCGAGTCATCGCCATCGAAGCGTCAAACGCACAAATTTCTTGTCGTCGCAGCGGAGAAGAAGCAAACTCATCCGGCGGCAAAGGGCTCTCGTCATGATCCCCGTTCTGCTCCGCGTGCTGTTTGTATTTCTGGCGATCGGCCTCGTGCCCAAAGGCGCGGCGGCGCAAACGACTCCGCCCACGCCGTTCACCGGCATTCCGAAAGTCCCGCGCACGCTGCCATTGATCTACGCGCCCAATAACGACGGCCGGGTGGCAGCAGCGGCGGCGGCTGGCGATGCGGATGACGTCGCGTCGCTGATCGCGAATGGCGGCAGCCCCGATGATTCCGACCGTCAGGGGCACACGGCATTGATGCATGCCGCGATGTCGAACCGCGCCGTCATTGCCGATATCCTCCTCATGCACGCCGCCAAAGTGGAGATTCGCGACGATCTCGGCGACACGGCGCTGCATTGGGCGGCGCAGACCGGCAGCGTCGCGGTCATCCGCCTGCTGATCGCCTTCCACGCCGAGGTGAACCAGCAGGATGCGCGCGGCATGACGCCGCTGATGCTCGCCGCGAGCAACAATCGGACCGACGCCGTTCGCGTGCTGCTGCAAAGTCACGCCGATCCGAGCAAGACCGATTACACCGGACAAGACGCGCTGGGCTGGGCGGGAAGCCACGCGGTGATCGTCTCGCTGCTGAAAGCGGCGGAGCATTGAGCGCGGCCGGCGCCGATTGCGAATCGGATCGGCGAATTGCTTTCAGCCCTCGATGGCACGCCAGGCGACGCTCTCGCCGCCGCGAAACACCTTCACCACGCCGGCATCGCCCGCGATCTCTGCCGGCACGGTCCAGGCTTCGCGCTTCAGGGTGATACGCCCCTCGTTGGGCGGGAAGCCGTAGAAGCGCGGGCCGTTGAGCGAGGCGAAGGCCTCGAGCTGGCCGAGCGCGTTCTCCTCGTCGAACACTTGCGCGTAGAGCTCGAGCGCGGCGGGCGCCGAGAAGATGCCGGCACAGCCGCAGTCGCGCTCCTTGTCGTGCACGGGATGCGGTGCGCTGTCGGTGCCGAGAAAGAATTTCGCCTCGCCCGACGTGGTGGCCTGGCGTAGCGCCAGGCGATGCGTCTCGCGCTTGGCGACCGGCAGGCAGTACATATGCGGCCGGAGGCCGCCGGCGAAGAGCGCGTTGCGGCTGATGGTCAGATGATGCGCGGTCACCGTCGCGGCGAGGTTGGGGCCGCACGCGCGCACGAAATCGACCGCGTCCTTGGTGGTTACATGCTCCAGCACGATCTTCAGCGCCGGGAAATCGCGCATGAGCTTTTGCAGCACGCGCTCGATGAACACCGCTTCGCGATCGAACACGTCGGTCTCCGGGTCGGTCACCTCGCCGTGGATCAGGAGCGGCATGCCGAGCTGCTCCATTCGTGCCAGCACGCGGTGCGTTCTGGCGAGATCGGTCACGCCCGAGCCCGAGTTCGTGGTGGCGTTGGCGGGGTAGAGCTTCACTGCGGTAAAGACGCCGCTCTCGAAGCCGCGCTCGATCTCGTCGGCCTCGGCATCGTCGGTCAGGTAACAGGTCATCAGCGGCGTGAAATTCGCACCGCCCCCCTTCAGGTTTGGCGGCAGCGCGGCGAGGATGCGCGCGCGGTAAGCTTCGGCCGCGGCGACGGTCGTGACCGGCGGTACGAGATTGGGCATCACGATGGCGCGCGCGAAGCGCCGCGCGGTATCGGGCAGCACCGCTTTCAGCATCGCGCCGTCGCGCAGATGCACATGCCAATCATCGGGCCGGCGGATGGTTATGGATTGCTCACCGGCCATTGCCTATCCCCGCCGCTGGATTGGGCATCCTGCGGCCTTCGACTACGCTCAGGCCGAGGATTTTTCTTAACGCCATTGAATGTCTTCCTCGTCCCGAGCGAACCTCATCCCGAGCTCTTGTCGAGGGGCGACGGACGCAAGACGGTCACGCAATCGTTTCTCGGCCATCTCGCCCTCGGGGTTGCCGCTGCTAATATACAGCACCCGAGGACAGATTCCGAAGGAGCCACCATGACGGCCTGCATGATCGGCTGGGCGCATAGCAAATTCGGCAAGCATGACGGCGTCGACATCGAGCAGATGATCGTCTCCGCGGCCGCGGCCGCGATCGCGGATGCCGGTATCGCCCCGGCCGAGATCGACGAGATTTATCTCGGCACCTTCAATGGCGGCTTCGTGCGCCAGGAATTCCCGTCCTCGCTGGTCTTGCAACTCGACCCGGATTTGCGCTTCAAGCCGACCACGCGGGTCGAGAATGCCTGTGCCACCGGCTCGGCCGCGATCTATCAGGGCCTCAATGCCATTGCCGCACGCCGCGCGCGCATCGTTCTGGTGGTCGGGGTCGAGAAGATGTCGGAGGTTGCCGGCGCGCAGGTCGGCGACCTTTTGATCCGCGCGGCGTACCTGAAAGAAGAAGGCGCGATCGCGGGCGGTTTTGCCGGCGTGTTCGGCCGCATCGCCGAGGCCTATTTTCAGCGCTATGGCGATCAGTCCGACGCACTTGCCATGATCGCGGCCAAGAACCACAAGAACGGCGCCGCCAATAAGCTGGCGCAGATGCAGAAGGACCTCGGCTACGAATTCTGCCGCACCGTCTCCGAGAAGAATCCGCTGGTCGCCGGGCCGCTGCGCCGCACCGATTGCTCGCTGGTCTCCGACGGCGCCGCGGCGCTGGTGCTCGCCGATGTCGAGACCGCGCTTCAAGCCAAGAAAGCTGTGGTGTTCCGCGCCCGCGAGCAGGTCAACGACTACCTGCCGATGAGCAAGCGCGATGCTACCGCTTATGACGGGCCGGCGCTGGCCTGGAAGCGCGCCCTGGCGAGCGCGGGCGTGACGCTCGACGATCTTTCCTGCGCCGAGGTGCATGACTGCTTCACCATCGCCGAGCTGATGACCTATGAGGCGATGGGGCTGGAGGCGCCGGGGCAGGGCGCGCGCGCCGTGATCGAGGGCAAGGTGGCGAAGGAAGGCGCGCTGCCGGTCAATGCCTCGGGCGGCCTCAAAGCCAAGGGCCATCCGATCGGCGCGACCGGCGTCTCGATGCATGTGCTGCAGGCGATGCAATTGACCGGCACGGCCGGCGGCATCCAGGTGAAGGACCCGCAACTCGCGGCGGTGTTCAACATGGGCGGCGCCGCGGTTGCCAATTACGTCAGTATTTTAGAGAGGCTGCGCTGATGAGCTTTCAGGGATTATTGCTCGAAGAGAGCGGCGGAAAGGTTTCGAGCAAGATCGCGACGCTCGAGGAAACCGCGCTGCCGCCGGGCGAGGTGACGGTCGAAGTCGCCTATTCGACGCTCAACTACAAGGACGGGATGATCCTCAACGGGCTTGGCCGTCTCGTGCGCATCTATCCCCATGTGCCGGGGATCGATTTCGCCGGCACGGTCGCGGAATCATCGTCGCCGGAATATCGCAAGGGCGACAGGGTTATCCTTACCGGCTGGGGAGTCGGCGAGTCGCGGTGGGGCGGCTATGCCCAGAAAGCCCGAATCGATGCCAAGCATCTGGTGAAATGCCCGGCGGAACTTTCCTTACGGCAAGCGATGGCGATCGGCACGGCCGGCTTCACGGCGATGCTGGCGGCGACGGCGTTGGAGGATCGCGGACTGACGCCACAAGCGGGCGAGGTCCTGGTCACGGGCGCATCGGGCGGGGTCGGCAGCGTCGCGGTCGCGCTGCTGGCCGCGCGCGGCTATGCCGTGACCGCATCGACCGGCCGCGCCGCGAACCACAGCTATCTGCGCGAGCTCGGCGCCCGGACGATCATCGATCGCGCGGAGATCGCAAGCCCGAAGCGCCTGCTCGACACCGAGCGCTGGGCGGGCGCGGTCGATGCGGTTGGCGGCGCGACCCTCGCCGCCGTGCTGACGCAGCTCAACTACCGCGCCTCGGTCGCGGCTTGCGGTCTGGCTGGCGGCAATGAGCTCGCGACCACGGTGATCCCGTTCCTACTGCGCGGCGTGAATCTACTTGGTATCGATTCGGTGCGCTGTCCCTTAGCACCGCGCCAGACGGCCTGGCGCCGATTGGCTCGCGAATTGCCGCTCGCCAAGCTCGATGCCATGACCGAAACCATCAAGCTTGCCGCCCTGCCGGCGCTCGCTGGCGATATCCTCAAAGGCGAGGTGCGCGGCCGGGTGGTCGTCGATCTAAGCGATTCCTAAAAAATCTTCCAGGAATCCCAGTTAGATATAGACAATCTTTGAGGCTTAACTTAGCCTTAAGGCGCGAGTGCTTTAACCGCCATTGGAGATTCCCGACGTTTGGCAGTACCGCATCCGAGGTTACACTATGTCTAGTATCGACCGGCGAAAATTCCTCCAAGTGTTGAGCGGTGCCACGGCCGGCGCGATGCCGTTTCATCGCGCCTGGGCTCTCGAATCGGCAAAGCGCCGACTGGGGCCGATCCCCGCGGCGAAGGTTTATAACGTCGTGGTCGATGCCGGGCATGGCGGGGTCGACCCCGGCTGCATCGGCCGCGGCGGCACCTACGAGAAGGACGTGGTGCTCGATACCGCCCTCAAGGTCGCCCGCGGCTTGGAGGCGAGCCGGCGTTACAAAGTGTCGATGAGCCGCACCACCGACGATTTTGTCTCGCTGGAGGAGCGGGTAATCCGGGCGCGGGCGCTGAACGCCGACCTTTTCCTGTCCATCCACGCCGACGCTTTGCCCGAGCGCAGCCTGCGCGGCGCCTCGGTATTCACCCTGTCGGACAAAGCCTCGGACAAGGAAGCTGCCGCGGTCGCCGAGCGCGAGAACCGATCGGACCTCGTCGCCGGCGTCAAATACACCCAGGACCCTGAGGTCAACGAGATCCTGTTCGATCTCGCGCGACGCCAGACCAACAATTTGTCGCTGCGCCTCGCGCAGCAGCTCGTGGTCGAGCTCGGCCACCGCGTGCGGCTGCTGCGCAATACCCATCGCTCGGCCGCGTTCGTGGTACTGAAGGCGCCCGACATTCCCTCGGCGCTGGTCGAGACCGGCGTCTTGTCGAATGCCGAAGAAGAGCGCGACCTGCGCCAGGCCAGCTATCGCGAGGTGGTCGCGGGCGCGCTGCTGCGCTCGGTTAACGACTATTTCGATCTGGTCGCCAAGGGCGCTGCCGGCACCTAAGTCGGGCTGCCTTTAACGAATTTTTCACGAACCGCCGCCTACTCTGCGCCTGCAGCGCGAAGGATCATCCCTTCGCGGCTGTAAGTCCTTCGGGCTTTTCCTCCCTGAACTTGGGCCGCGCCTCGTGTGCGGCCCCTTTTCGTTTCAGCGCGGCCGTTAAGGACGCTTGGCGCGCGCCGCTTCGGGCGGGTCGCCCAGCATCTCGGCAACGCCGGCACGCCGCGCCCAATATTCCCAGGCGCGCCACATCTCGGCGGTGTCGGGATTGAACAGGTCGGTGCGCGCCGCGATCTCGCCCGGGTACATCGGCTTCGGATTGCCGAGCCGCATCGCCGCCATCTGCACGCGCGCGTTCTTGGGCGCGTAGACGCCGATGCGCGTGACATCCATTATCGATCGGCCCGCCGCCGCGAAACCGTGGCCGCGCATCAGCACGATGCGCCCGTCGGCGAGGCGCTTCGCGAGATCGCGGCCTTGCTCCATGTTGACCACCAGCAGATTGGTCGAGGTGCCGAATTTGTCGGCGATGTCCCAGGTCCGAACGTCATTGCCGATGACGGTGCCGGAATGGATGACCGGCAGCATCTTCGCGTCGGTGAGGCCGTAAGGCAGCATGTCCTCGGCATGGCTGTGCACGACCGACATGACCTCGGGCCGCGCCTCGTAGATCGCGCCGTGGATGAAGCGCTCGAGATAGGGCGGCCGGCCATCGCCGCCCACCGGCTTGCCGTCGAGGGTGAATTCGAGAATGTCGCCGCTCTCGACCAACTCGGGGCTGCGCGAGCGCGACAGCAGATAGCGGCCCGGGTCTTTCGGATGCCGCATGCTGATATGGCCGTAGGCGTCGACGACATCCTCGCGCGCGAGGATGCGGTTGGCGATGACAAGGTCGCGTCGCGCCTGATCCAGCTCGTTCATGGTTGTTCTCCCGTGATGATGATGATGGAGTCGAAGTCAGATCTTGCCGAGACGATGCGGCGAATCGGCGCGCGAATGGTCGAATTGCCGGTAATGCTGGCGCAGCAGGTCCGTGCCGTAATCATTGCCGTTCGGCGTCCGCACCAGCGTATGGATGTGGTTGCGCGAGTGATCGTCGTTGTCGTAGGCGATGCCCGGCTGATGGTCGAACTCGATCAGGATCGCCGGGTTGTGGATGCGATAATAGAACGGGCTGACATCGTCGACCGCGCCGATCCAGGCAAAGCGCGTCTCATCGAGGTGGCGCTTCACCTCGGCGAAGCGAATCTCAGCATGGCCCGGCCGGATGCGGCCGGTGTAGATGCCAATGAGGCTCAGCAGCCGCTCGCGCTGCTCGGCGGTCATGTCGCCGTAGTGCAGACCTTGATGCGGCATCACGATATTGTCTTGGAACGCCGTGCCCCAGACGTCGAGCGGCAGCTTCATGCCGATCGTCGCCTGCGCGCGCTGCTCTGCCGTCAAAGCCGTCATCAGCGCGTAGCCGCTCGCTTCTTCCTGCGCGAACACCCGGACGCCCTGGTATTTGCCGGATTTCGCCTCGACCGGCTCCGAGCCCATGAAATTCGGCGTCAGCACGATCTGGTCGCCGAGCACGAAGCAATTGACGATCAGATGATGGCCGTCGATCTGCCAGCCCCAGGGCTCGCTCGCCGAGGGCGTGCCCATGATGCTCAGCCAGTAATACCACTCGCCATATTCGCCCGGGCGCTGGGTCACCTCGCAGATATGCTGGTTGAGCCTCATCACGTCGCGCGCGACCTCGTAGCCGGCGGCGCTGAGGCTCGCGCGCAAAAGGCCGAGCGCGGCGTTGCGCTGCGGCTCGGTCATCTCGTGCAACAGCGCGCCGTGGCGGAGCATGAAAACATGCATGTTGTGCCAGGCGCGCCACGGACCGTTCTCGAGGTCGAAACGCGCGGCCTGGCGCTGCTCGGGCGCGAGGCAATCAAGAAAGGTCTGGCCGGCCTCGACCACGCTCTGAAGCGAGATGCCGGTCTTCGCGATCGGGAAGAGACCCGTCACCGGTTCGCCATTGGTGGTGACGCCCTTGAAGGGCTGCGCGATGGCGGCGTTGCCGCGGTCGAGCATGCCTTGGAGCACTTCGGGCAGCGGGAACGGCTTCAGCGCGTTGCCGGCCCGCCGCGCGCGCGGCCGAAATTCCCGAACCGTCTCCGCCATGCCGCTCCTCCCGCCTAATTGGCGGGATGCTAGCATGATCGCGCAACCCAACGAAGCGGCGAGCAACCGGGCAAAGCAAAGCCGGCGCCGCCTGCGGGCGACGCCGGCCGAAGGTTCGCAGGATGCGAGTGCGCGTTAGTTGCAGACCGGCGAGGGGCCCGCGCTGACGGCGTTGGGCGAGGTCAGGCCGCCCGCTGCCGCGCCGGCCGCGCCGCCTGCCAGGGCACCGAGACCCGGATTGCCGCCGATCGCACCGAGCGCTGCGCCGCCGGCCGCGCCGAGGGCGCCGCCGGTGAGGGCCCGGCAGCCCGGGCTCTGGCCGCAGGCGGCGAGGGTAAGGGCGCCAATGATCATGATGGGACCGACGAGATGCGCGCGCATGAGACTCTCCTTCCAGAATTCTCTGGTAGCAACGTCGGGTTAACGAGTTGGTTCCGCTGGACAATGCCGGAAGGCTGCGTCGCGGCCGGTCCCTGTAAAGAAAGTGACACGAATCTGGAAAGAAAATGACACGGGACGGGCTTACGGTCCCGCTGCAGCCCCAGGCATCGCGCATGGGGGAGATGAGAGGGGCGTCCTGATGAAGACATCGATGATGTGGAGCGCGGCCGGTTTGGCGGCCATGCTGATCGCCGGCTCGGCGACCGCGAAAGATTTGAACGGCGCCGGCGGCACGGCGATTTATCCGGTGCTGGCGAAATGGAGCGACGCGTACAAAAAGGCGACCGGCATTGCGGTCAATTATCAAGCGATCGGCTCGGGCGGCGGCATTCAGCAGATCACCGCGAAGACCGTCGACTTCGCCAACAGCGACAAGCCGCTGACGCCGGCCGATCTCGCCAAGATCCATACCGTGCAATTCCCCGCCGTGATCATCTCGATCACGCCGGTGGTCAATTTGCCGGGCATCAAGCCGGGCGAGCTTACGCTCAGCGGGCCGGTGCTCGCCGATATCTATCTCGGCAAGATCGCCGATTGGGACGATCCGGCGATCGCGAAGCTCAATCCCGGCGTGAAGCTGCCGCATCTCGATATCTCGACGGTGCATCGCTCCGATGGCTCGGGCACGACCTTCAACTTCACCAACTATCTCGGCAAGGTCAGCCCCGAATGGCAGCAGAAGGTTGGGTCCGACGTGTCGGTCGACTGGCCGAACGGCGTCGGCGGCAAGGGCAATGCGGGCGTTGCGTCGATGACGCAGCAGATCAACGGCTCGATCGGCTATGTCGAATACGCCTATGTCATGGACAACCACATGACCTATACGAAAATGATCAATGCGGCCGGCAAGACGCTCGATCCGACAATGGACGCGTTCTCGACCGCCGCCGCCAATGCCGATTTCAGCAAGGTCCAGGATTTCTACCTCATCCTGACCAATCAGCCGGGCGACAAGAGCTGGCCGATCACCGCCGCGACCTACATGCTGATGCGCACCGACTATCCCGCCGACCGGAACCAGGCGGTGCTGAAATTCCTCGATTGGTGCCTGAAGAAGGGCCAGAGCCAGGCCGCGGCGCTCGACTATGTGCCGCTGCCGCCGCCGGTCGTCGCTCAAATCGAGGCAAGCTGGGCTAAGAGCTTCAAGGGCCAGGATGGCAAGCCGATCTGGACCGCCTCACTGCGCTAGTTCGCGCCCCTCGCGAGAAGACTGCGCCAGCGGTTGGCGTTTGAGGCATGGGCCGGGTCGCAAGATCCGGCCCAGTTCTTTTGCGCGCGACGCGCGGGGGCGTCGCCTCAACTGCCGCCGTCGCCGCCGCCCAGGATCAGCGCGGCCAGCGCCACCAGGGCGATGCTCAGCGGCCCGCCGATCCAGGCGCTGGTGAGCCAGGTGCCGCGCAGGCCGTGAACGAACGGGAGCAAGCGCGGCAAGCCGATCTGGATCGCGCGCAGGATCGAGCCCAGGCCGATCATCACGCCGCTAACGCCGGCCCCGTGGCCCAGCAGCCGAAAAATCTTCCGCATTCGCCGCCTCATCGTTCCGGCTCTTGGCGCCGGCGAAAAAACTGGTGCTGCCGGAAAGGATTGAACTTTCGACCTCTCCCTTACCAAGGGAGTGCTCTACCACTGAGCTACGGCAGCGAATCCCGGCCCCAGGAACGCGATCAGCAATGGCGGCCGGAAATACAGGATCGGCCGGCGACTGGCAAGCGAATGGCAGCGCCTTTCGAGGAATACGCCCACCCGGTTAAGGATCGGGAAACCATCTTTTCGAATGATGGCGGGCATGATCTTGCAAAAATCCCGCTTCGTCCATCAATTGCCGATCGGCCCCAACCGCGTGCTCCTCATCCACGCGGTCAATCACCTGCGGCTCGCGGTCGAGCGCGAGGTCAGCGAGGTCATCGATTTCTTTGCTGAAAAGCGGCAATGGCCCGACGATTATCCGGCGCTCGCCAAGCGCGTCGCGCATGACCAGGCGAGTTTGGCGGGCTTCATCGGCACGCTGGTCGAGCGCGGCTTCCTGGTGGAGAACGGTGCCGATGACGAGGTCGCGCAAACCATCGCCAAGCTCGGCGCTACGCATGGGCGCGATCCCGGCGAGCTGCTCGATCGCTATCGCCGCGAATTGAAGGAAGGCGCGCAATCCTATTGGTCGGCGGGCACCGCGCGCACCATAAAGGACCTGGGCGGCGATCTCGACGCGCCCAAGCGGCGGCTCGATGTGCTGCTGTTCGGCGATTGCGACATCCAGATGGAAGCGGATTTCCTGCGCCGCGAAGCCGCGCGGCGCGGCATCGATCTGCGTGTCGCCGCGACCTCGCCCGACGATTTCCGTTTCGCTGCCGAGCATCGCCACGACGCGGTGCTGATCGGCGCGCTGAGCGCCCGTCATTTGCTCACCCTCGATCCGGACGCCGGGCAGGGCCCGCCGCATGCCGTCTATATCCTGCAGGCGCGGCAAATCCTCGAGCAGTTGCGGCAGCATACGTCGGCACCGATCCTGGTCGACAATCTGCCCGAGCCGACGGTCCAGCCTTTGGGTCTGGCCGAGCGCGGCCTCAACGGGCACCGGACGCGGTTCCGCACCACCAATGTCGTGCTCGCCGATCTGGCGGCCTCGTTCGCCGACGTGCATGTCGTCGACATCGCCGCCGCTATGGCGCAGGGCGGCTCCGCCCGCCTGATCGACGATGGCCAATTCGGCTTCACCCATCTTGGCTCGCCCGGCTGGCTGCTGCAGCGTCCGGAAAGCGAGAAGGCGGCGGTCCACGGCATCTTCCCCGATATCCGGCCGCTGGCGCAGTGGCTCGGCGGCGATCCTTACGGCCGCGAGGCGGCGATCGCCCGGACCCATGTCGAGACGCTCGCGACCGTTCTGGGCATCGATCGCAAGAAATGCGTGATCGTCGATCTCGACGGCGTGCTGTGGCCAGGCGTGCTGGCCGAAACCGGCAGCCCGTTCGCCTGGGACCCGACCATCAGCGGGACCTTTTCCTATGTCGGTCTCTATTTCGGCATTCACGAAGCGCTGCTGTGTTTGAAGAAGCGCGGCATCGTCCTCGCCTGTGTCAGCAAGAACGACGAGGCGACGGTGCGCGAGCTGTGGAAATATCCCGATCACTACCCGCGCCAGCGCCTGCTGACGCTCGACGACTTCGTCACCTGCCGCATCAATTGGCAGGACAAGGTCGAGAATATCCGCTCGATCGCGGACGAGATCGGCTTCGCGCCGGAGACCTTCCTGTTCATCGACGATCATCCGATCGAGCGCGACCGCGTCCGCCAGCGGCTGCCCGCGGTCGAGGTGTGGGGCGACGACCTGTTCGCTCTGCGCCGCCAGCTCTTGACCGACCCGCGGCTGCAATTGCCGACCATCACCGACGAAGCCGCGCAGCGGACGGAGCTGGTGAAAGCGCAGCTCAACCGCCAGCAATTTCATGCGGAAACCGTCGACGAGCGCGATTATGTCGCATCGCTGCAGGTGCAGTGCCAGGTCGAGCGGCTGGTCGCGGACACCAAGCTCGACCGGATCGAGGAGATGTTCGCGCGGACCACCCAATTCAACGCCACCGGCCGAAAATTCACCCTTGCCGAGCTCAAGGCCTTGGTGAACGACCCCGCCGCGTGGCTGTTCGCCCTCCATGCCTCGGATCGCTTCGGCGATCACGGCCTCGTCGGCGCGGCGGTGCTCGTCAAGGGCGAGATCGTCGGTCTGGTCTTGAGCTGTCGCGTCCTGGGCCTCGGCCTCGAGCACCGGCTGATGCAACATATCCTTCACACGATGAAAGCCGCCGGCATCGCCGTGACCGCCCGCATCGTCGAGACCTCCCGCAACGCGCCGGTGCGAAATATTTACCGTGACAACGGATTCATCGCGGATGCGACCGGCCTCTGGCGCGCGCGCCTATCATTGAACGCCGCCGCATAGGAATAGAGGGATGATCGCATCCGTTGTCGTCTAGAATGTGTATGGATGACAGGACATTGGCCATGCCGCACGAACCGGACCTCGAGGAATTGCTGCGCGACGACGACGTCATGGAGCCGGTGATGCGCAGCGCCCGCGTCACGCGCGACGATCTTCGCCGGCAATTGTCCGGGATCGCCCGGCCGGCTCAGCCCGCGCGCCCGAGCGACGTCGAGAAATAATCGCGCGGTGCCGCTATGGCGTCGGGCAGGAAGATAGCGCCCGCGCGCCATGCTTGACGCGCCGCGGTGCGGCCCTCACCCTGGCGCTATGACTGAAAAACCCACTGAAAAGTCCAAGGGAATGCCGCATCGCGGCGCGACCGGTGCCCATGCGGCCGAAGTCCGCGAGGCGAGGCTGGCGGCGGCGCTGCGCGCCAATCTCCACCGTCGCAAGGCCCAGGCGCGGGAGCGCGACGCGCCTGCGCCCGACGCCAAGAAGCCTTGATTTTACCCTGATTTTACGGGGGCTTGAGCGGGCGAAGCGCTTCGATTACAACCGGCACGGCCCGGTTGGACGGAACCGCCGGCAGATTTGAGAGCATGGACCGAATTCGCATCCGCGGCGGGAAACCGCTTTCCGGAATCATTCCCATCGGCGGTGCCAAGAACGCGGCGCTGCCGTTGATGACGGCTGCGCTCTTGACCGACGAGACCGTCACCTTGCGCAACGTGCCGGTGCTCGCCGACATCACCACCCTGTCGCATCTCCTGGTGCAGCATGGGGCGGCCGTGACGCTTGCCGGCGCGCAGACCCCGCACGAGCACGGCCACGCGCTGGAGATCAACGCGCGGCGCATCGTCTCGACCACCGCGCCCTACGATCTGGTGCGCCGCATGCGTGCCTCGGTGCTGGTGCTGGGGCCGCTACTGGCGCGCTGCGGCGAGGCGCGGGTGTCGCTGCCGGGCGGCTGCGCCATCGGCACGCGGCCGGTCGATCTCCACATCAAGGGACTGGAGCAGCTTGGCGCGAAGATCGATCTGCGTCAGGGATACATCCATGCCCAGGCGCCGCGAGGCCTAAAGGGCGCCGAAATCATCTTTCCCAAAGTCTCGGTTGGCGCGACCGAGAATGTGCTGATGGCGGCTTCGCTGGCCGAGGGCGAGACCGTGCTGGTCAATGCGGCGCGCGAGCCCGAGATCGTCGATCTCGCGCTCTGCCTCAACGCGATGGGCGCGAAGATCGTCGGCGCGGGCAGCGATCGCATCACGGTGACCGGCGTCAAGAAGCTTCATGGCGCCGAGCATTCGGTGGTGCCCGATCGGATCGAGACCGGGACCTATCTGATGGCGGCGGCGATCACCGGCGGCGCGGTCGAATTGGCCGGCGCGCGCCTCGATCTGGTCGCCGCCGTGGCCAAGAGCCTTGAAGGAGCCGGCGTCGAGATCGGCGAGACCGCGAGCGGCATTTCCGTGCGCCGGCGCAACGGCCGGCTCAGCGGCGTCGATGTGATGACCGAGCCGTTTCCCGGCTTTCCGACCGATCTCCAGGCGCAGATGATGGCGCTGATGACCAAGACCGAAGGCGCGGCCATGATCACCGAGACCATCTTCGAGAACCGCTTCATGCATGTGCCCGAGCTGTGCCGTATGGGTGCCAACATCAACGTGCACGGCGCCTCGGCGGTGGTGCGCGGCGTGCCGCATCTCAACGGCGCCGAGGTGATGGCGACCGATCTGCGCGCCTCGGTGTCGCTGGTGGTGGCGGCGCTCGCCGCCGAAGGCGAGACCGTGATCAATCGCGTCTATCATCTCGATCGCGGCTACGAGCGGCTCGAGGAGAAGCTCGCGGCCTGCGGCGCCGAGATCGAGCGCCTGACCGATGATTAGAGGCCACCGATGGCCGGATTGAAGCTGCGCGCGGCCGATGGCGAAGATCTCGCGGTGATGTCGGCGATCCTGCAAGACGCGCTGGCGACCGTCGGCGAGATGACCTATCTGCCGGACGAGCACCGCTTTGCCCTGGTCGTGAACCGCTTCCGCTGGGATGCGCCGTCCGGCAAGGCGCCCCATGCCGAGCGCGTCCTGACCGGCCTCTGTATCGATGGGGTGACCGTCGTGAGCCGTCGCGGCTTTCATCCGCGCGAGGCCGATCGCATCCTGTCGCTTTTGGCTTTGCGCCTTGACGATCGAGGCGCTGTCCTCGCGCTCGTCCTCGATTTCGCGGGCGGCAGCTCCGTGCGGCTGGAAGTCGACCGGATCATGTGCCATCTAGATGATCTGGGCGAGCCGTGGCCGACGCGGTGGCGGCCGAGCCATCCGGTCGCGGATGCGGGCTGAGCGTCGCGTTTTCGATAGTCTCGTTTCTTGGGAGTTCATTTTTGCGCGGCAATGAGACGCTGGTATTGGCGCTGCCCCGGGGCCGCATCCTGGGCGAGGTGACGCCGCTGTTGCGGCGCGCCGGCATCGCGCTCGAGTCGGCGTTCGACGATCCGGATTCGCGCCAGCTTCGCTTCAAGACCAATCACGCCGGCCTCGACGTGATCCGCGTGCGCAGCTTCGACGTCGCGACCTTCGTCGCCTTCGGCGCGGCGCAGCTCGGCGTTGCCGGCAACGACGTGCTGATGGAGTTCAACTATCCCGAAATCTACGTGCCGCTCGATCTGAAGGTCGGGCACTGCCGGCTGGTCGTCGCGGCGCCGCGCGACGAGGCGAAGCGCGACGATCCTTCGCGCTGGAGCCATGTCCGCATCGCGACCAAATATCCCGAGATGACGCGCCGCCATTTTGCCCGGCGCGGCGTCCAGGCCGAGTGCATCGTCCTCAATGGCGCGATGGAGCTGGCGCCGAGCATGGGCCTCGCGCGCCAGATCGTCGATCTCGTCGCCACCGGCAGCACCTTGCGCGCCAACGGCCTGGTCGAGATCGAGCATATCGCCGACATCACCTCGCGCTTCATCGTCAATCGCACGGCGCTGAAGACCCGCAGCACCGAGATCGGCGGCTGGATCGAGCGCTTCCGCGAGGCGGCCGATGCCGCTTGAGCTCGACAGCGCCGCGCCCGGCTTCGATGCGGCGTTCGAGCAATTCCTCGCGGCCAAGCGCGAGCGCGACGCCGACGTCGACGCCGTCGTAGCCGCGATCATCGCCGACGTGCGCGCGCGCGGCGACGCGGCGGTGATCGAGCAGACGAAGCGCCTCGACCGGCTCGACCTCACGCCCGCGACCATGCGTGTCGCGGACAGCGAGATCGAGGCGGCGGGACAAGCCTGCGCGCCGCAAGCGATCGAGGCGCTGCATTTCGCGCGCCAGCGCATCGAGGATTATCACAAGAAGCAGCTTCCCGCCGACCTCGACTACACCGACGCGGCGGGCGTGACACTCGGCTGGCGCTATCGGCCGATCGCCGCGGTCGGGCTCTACGTGCCGGGCGGCACTGCTGCTTATCCGTCCTCGGTGCTGATGAACGCGGTGCCGGCGAAGGTCGCGGGCGTCGCGCGGTTGGTGATGGCGGTGCCCGCGCCGGGCGGCGTGCTCAACCCCTTAGTACTGGCGGCGGCGCGCATCGCTGGCGTTACCGAGATCTATCGCATCGGCGGCGCACAGGCGATCGCCGCGCTCGCCTATGGCACCGCGACGATCGCGCCGGTCGACAAGATCGCCGGGCCGGGCAACGCCTATGTCGCCGCCGCCAAGCGCCGCGTCTTCGGCACGGTCGGCATCGATATGATCGCCGGGCCGTCGGAGGTTCTGGTGCTGGCCGATCGCGGCAACGACCCAGAATGGATCGCCGCCGATCTTTTGGCGCAGGCCGAGCACGATGCCGCCGCGCAATCGATCCTCATCACCGACGATCGCGATTTTGCCGCCGCCGTTCGCCAGGCCGTCGAACGCCAGTTGAAGCAGTTGAAACGTCGCGCGATCGCCGCGGCGAGCTGGCAGGATCACGGCGCGATCATCCTGGTGCGCGATCTCGCCGAGGCGCCGGCCCTGGCCGATCGCATCGCCGCCGAGCATGTCGAGATCGCGGTCGATCGGCCCGAGGCGCTGGCCGCGCGCATCAACCATGCCGGCGCGATCTTCCTCGGCCGCCACACGCCGGAAGCGGTCGGCGATTACGTTGCCGGCCCCAATCACGTTCTGCCGACCGCGCGCAGCGCGCGCTTCGCCTCGGGGCTCGGCGTCATGGATTTCATGAAGCGCACCTCGCTGTTGCGCTGCGATGCCGCGAGCCTCAAGGCAATCGGCCCAGCGGCGATCGCGCTGGCCGAGGCCGAAGGGCTTGATGCGCATGCGCGCTCGGTCGCGGTGCGGCTCAACCTCGGCGGCTCCTAGATGGCGCGCGGCGAGCAGCGTATCGCTCGGATCACGCTCGACGAGCGCACCGTCGTCCGCCGCAACGCCGATGTCGAGCACGAGCGCCAGGTCGCGATCAGCGATCTCCTCGCCGACAATCATTTCGCGCCGGTTTCCGCGATCAAAGGACCGTTCCACCTTCACCTGAGCGTCGCCGAGAACCGGCTGGTGCTCGATATCCGCGATACCGGCGAACGCGCGCTCGAGCAGGTGGTGCTGCCGATGTCGCCGTTCCGCAAGCTGGTCAAAGATTATTTCATCATCTGCGGCAGCTATTACAGCGCCGTGCGCGAGGCGAGCCCGGCGAAGATCGAGGCGATCGACATGGGCCGGCGCGCGCTGCACAACGAAGGCAGCGAGAAGCTGTGCGAGCGGCTGGCCGATCGCGTCGCGGTCGACGACAACACCGCGCGGCGGCTCTTCACGCTGCTCTGCGTCCTGCATATCCGGGGCTAGGGGATGGCGCGGCTGCCGGGCAGCGTGCTCTTTGCCTGCACGCTCAATTCGATCCGCTCGCCGATGGCGGCGGCGCTGATGCGCCAGCTCCACGGACGCCACATCTTCATCGATTCGGTCGGCGTGCGCACCGGGCCGGTCGATCCGTTCGCGGTGGCGGTGATGGCCGAGATCGGCATCGACATGAAGGACCACCAGGCCAAGAGCTTCGACGAATTGGAAGACACGTCGTTCGATCTCGTGGTCTCGCTCTCGCCCGACGCGCAGCATACCGCGATCGAGCTGACGCGCAGCTCGGCTTGCGAGGTCGAGTTCTGGCCGATCTTCGATCCGACGGCGGTCGAGGGCAATCGCGAGGAGACGCTGGCCGCCTATCGCATGGTCCGCGACCAGTTGAAGAAGCGCATCCTCGAGCGCTTCCCGCCGGGCTGAGATGACATTGATCCTCGCGTCGTCCTCGCCGCGCCGGCGCGAGCTGCTGGCGCAGATCGGCATCGTGCCGGATGCGATCGATCCGGCCGAGCTCGACGAAACCCCGCGCCGCGACGAATTGCCGTTGAAGCTCGCCGAGCGGCTGGCAGCCGAGAAAGCGCAGCTCGTCGCGCGGCGCCATCCGGGCGCGTTCGTGCTCGGCGCCGATACCGTCGTCGGCTGCGGCCGGCGCATCCTGCCGAAAGCTGAAACCGTCGCCGAGGCGCGGCAATGCCTGAGTCTGCTTTCCGGACGGCGGCATCGCGTGCATGGCGGCATTGCGCTGGTGACGCCCGAGGGCAAGCTGACGCAGCGGCGCGTCGTCACCGCGGTCGCGATAAAGCGTCTCACGCCGCAAGAGCTCAACGCCTATCTCGCGAGCGAGGAGTGGCACGGCAAGGCCGGCGGCTATGCGATCCAGGGCCGCGCCGCGCGGTTCGTGCGCGAGATCATCGGCTCCTACAGCAATGTGGTCGGGCTGCCATTGTTCGAGACCGTCGCGCTGCTCGAAGGCCAGGGTTTCAAGCCGTGAGCCGCACGCTCGCGCTCGCGGTCTCGCCGGGCGAGGTCTGGGCCGCGCTCGAGGAAGATGGTGTGCTCATCGGCCTGCGTATCGCGCGCGATGCGACGCGCGATACGGTCGGGGCGGTCTATCTCGGCCGGATCGTCGCGCTGCGGCCGGAATTGCCGGCGGCACTGGTCGATATCGGCCTCGATCGTCCCGCTTTTCTCGATGCGCGCGATGCCGACCGCCAGCGCGGGATCGCCGGGCTGACCGAAGGCGCGGCGCTGATCGTCGCAGTGACCAAAGCGGCGCGTGCCGACAAGGCTTGCGGCGTCCGCCTGCTGCGCGCGAGCGACGAGCGGCACGCCGCCTTCGATGCTGCCGCGCGCCTCGCGACGCCGCCGGCACGGCTCGACCGCGCCGATCCGGCGGTGGTTGCCGCGGCAAAGCCGCTGCTGAACCCGCCGCCCGACCTTATCCTGGTCGATGATCGCGGCGGGTTTGCGGAGTTGCGCCCGTTTCTCGCTCGCGAGCATCCCGCGCTCGCGCCGTGCCTCGCGCTTCACGGCGAGGCAGCGCCGCTATTCGACGCGCTCGGCATCGCCGAGGCGGTCGACGCGGTACTGCGGTCGCGCGTCGCGCTGCCGGACGGCAGTGCGCTCCATATCGAGGCGACCCACGCGGCCACCATGATCGATGTCGATGGCGGAACGCGCGGCGCGCTCGCCGCCAATCTCGACGCGGCGCGCGCGGTTGCGCGGCAGATCGGGTTGCGCAATCTCGCCGGGCCGATCGTGATCGATTTCGTCGGCATGAAGCAGCGCGAGGACCGCGACCAGGTGCTGGCGGCGCTACAGACGGCACTCGCCGCCGATGCCGAGAAGCCGGAGCTGCTCGGCTGGACCAAGCTCGGCCATCTCGAATTGGTGCGCCGCCGCGGCGCCGCGCCCTTGGCCGAGCTGTTGTTCGAGCGCGCCGCCGATGGCGCGCTGCGCAAGACCGCGCTGACCCTGGCGCTTGGGGCGCTGCGCATGGTCGCGCGCGAGGCGCAGGCACAGCCGGGGAAAATTTTTTCGCTGGCGGCGCATCCCGATGTCGCTGGAGCGCTCGCCGACGGCGCGGGACTGGCGGCGCGCCAGTGGCTCGAGACGCGGCTCGGGCGGACGCTGCCGGTCGAGGCCGAGCCGCAACGCGCGCGCGACGCGGTCGACATTCGCGCGCGGTGACTTATTCTTTAGGCAAAGCATGAGCGACGAGACTGCAAAGATTCCGATCGCCGCTTGCCCGATCTGCGGCAAGCCGGCGGCCCTGCGGCACCGGCCGTTCTGCTCGCGACGCTGCGCGCTGCTCGATCTCGGACGCTGGATCGGCGGCAATTACCGCGTGCCGGCGAGCGGGGGCGACGACGCGGAAGACGACCAACCTACCGCCGATAACGACGACGACGCGCCCGGCTGAGAGTCGGGCCGGCGGCGCGGGCTGGACATAAAGAGCGATTTTTGCGATAAGCCTGCGCCCCTCTCGGCACGGCGCCCAGGTAGCTCAGTTGGTAGAGCACGTGACTGAAAATCACGGTGTCGGTGGTTCAATTCCGCCCCTGGGCACCATTTTTATCAAGATATATCAGATACTTAATCAAAGGCAGCGGGCATTCTGTTTAGTTCAAATGATCACGGCGATGCGTTTGACGCCCATTTGTCGCTCCCTTGTTCTCGATGTCGGTCAGAAATAGCGATCAATCTGCAGCGTGGCGCTCGCCGCTTGCGGAAAGCTGCCGCGTTCGGAGCGCTCGCCGCCGAGATTGGCGCTGAGATAGCCGCCGATCGTCCAGGCATCAGACAGATAATATTGCGCGGTGAGTTGGCTCAGTGTCGAGCCGTCGTAAAGATCGACGAAGGTGATCGCAGTGAGTTCGAGATCAGTTACGAAAGCATCGGTCCAATCGGCACGGAAGAACGCTTCTTGCCGCGTCAATGGCTCCTGCTCGGCATTGGCGTAGCCGCGGACATACCAAAGCTCTTTGGTGATCGCGGGGACGCCGGCATGCGCCGCGCCGGTCGCGAACCAGTTTTGCCAATCGCGGCCCGACAAGCCTGCCTGGTGAAAATGATATTCGGCGTTAACAGTGAATTTGGCGACCGGCGTCCAGGATACACCGGCGGCAAGATCGGATCGAAATCGTGCGACCGGATCGGTCGACGGCAGGATCGGCGCCGAGGACGGCAGCACGGCGGTCTTCTTGCCATAGGCGATCGCGTCGGCGATCAAGTCCCGCTGCTTGCCGGTGCTAGCTTCGGCGTAAGCGATGACGCTCTGCCCAACTGGATGCGAGAGGTTGAGGCCGAATTTGGTCTCATTGCCTTCGTGGTAGACGAGCGCTTGGGGACTGAGATCGGCGATGTCGTAGCCGAAAGTCGCAAGCAAGCGATCGGCGGAATTGGTTCGGTCGAAGAGTGGATCGATCCCGAGACGCGAGGAATCCGTGATCGGGGTCGACGAATAGAATTTGGGCGCGAAAGCGATACTTGCTGAACCGCTGTCCCAGATCGCCTGGTCGTGCAGCATGACGGTGCCAAGCCGATCTTCGCGGGTCACCGACGGATCCAGCGACGCCTGGCCGACGGCGGTACGCGTCTTGAAGAAATCCGTCGGGTTGAAACCGAGCGCGACGCCGTTCCTTACATTGATGCGGCCGGCGTCGAGATAGTTGCGCGCGAGCGGCTCCCAGGTGAGATAGCCTTCGCGGAAATCGTTGCGGACGGTCTGGCGCGAGACGATGTTGAAATCGTTCTCCTCGAGGAGGTTGAGACGGTTGCTCAGCGTGGCGCTGAGGTCGGCGCCGAGGTTCCATGTGTCGAGTGCATCGAGGCTAGTGCGGTTCTGCCAATTCGCGATCGGCGGCGCGGGATAGGGTACGACGAGACCGCTACGCTGCGAGGAGTCCGTGATCGCATCCTCAAGATAGAATTTGCCATGCGCGGTCGCGGCCGCAGCTGCAACCACCGCGGCCGCGGAGCTTTCAGTCGCGGCAGCGCCGGGGATAAGGTTGAGGTCGTTATTCTCGTCGGCCGCGGCGAAAGCCGGTGTCCCAAGCCACAGGGCGCCCGCAGCGAGGATCGCGAGGCGACGCATCATTCGTCCTTAAGGCGGGGCAGATAGTCGCGCTGAAACCAAGCATCGGGGATCTCCTGGAAGCGATAATCGCTTGAGGCGATGGTGGTGACGAGATTGGAATCGACCGCGTCGATAAGGATGGTTTCGGTCGGCCGGACGCCGCCGAGCAGATCCTGGTTTTTGTCGAAATAGGCGATCTTTAGGAGACGGCCGCTATCGGCGTAAAACTTCGCTTTGACCGACCGATACGTGCCGCGCTCGACCCAGTATTCGACACGGTTATAGACCGCGTCCGGCGTCGCGGCTTTCAGATCGAGATGCCAACAATCGCAATTCTTGCGCTCGGCATCTTGCAGCGTTTCGCGGCCGACGAGCGTCGCCGTATAATCGCGCGAATAGTTCACCGTCAGCACATCGCCGTCGGAGGCCTGGCCGGTGAGGCGCTGTTGCGGCGAGAGGCGCACGCTCGCTTTCGACGACGGATCGTAGAACCACAGATTCGAGGCGCTGAGAAGGACCAGCTTGCCGGCATCGCGCGGCGGCGCCGCATAGCGCACAAGATTGCTGTAGGCCTTGGTAGTCTGATCCTCGCGCACATAGATCACCAGCACGACCTGATCTTTTGCCTGCCCGCCGATATATTCCGTCAGGGTCGAGGTTAGGCGAAACGGCTTGCCGGGATTGCGCACTTGATCGGCAGCGGTGACGATCTGCTGCGCCGTGAGATTGTCGTCCGATGACGCAGGCGCTTGGGCCTGCGCCAAGCTGACGAAAAGCCCGACAAACGCGATGGAACCGAAGGCAATGACCGCGCGATTCATGCTGCTCTCCTCTCACACATGCCGCAACGCATCGACCACCTTCATCCGCGCCGCGCGATGCGCCGGCACGAAAGCGGCGATCGTCGCCGTCACAACGAGCCCAAGCCAAGTTCCCGCGATGAGGGCCCAGGCGCCGGCCATGTAAAGCCGCAGCGGCACTGGCGCGGGCGCGCCTGGCGGTATCCAGGTGATGCCGGCGCCGTTGACGGCGTCGGCGGCAACATAGGCCAGAGCCACGCCGACCGTCGCGCCGATCAATCCCAAAAGCGCGCCCTCGACCAAAAATTGTCGCCGGATACCCGCGCGGCGTACCCCAATCGCGCGGGTTGTGCCGATCTCGTCCGTGCGTTCGACGACGCTCATGCCCATGGCATTCGTCACCGTGAACAGCACGACGATACCGATGATGACGGAGATGAACGAGAAAATGGAGCCGAAGAGGCCGATGATCTGGTTGTATTCCGGTGTCAGTTCGGTGAAATCGCGCACTTCAAGGTCGAGCTTGTGCTCGTCGATAAGGGTGGCGAGCCGCGCCCGTGCCATCGGCACGTCCTCGCTGCGCTTCAATTGCAGCACGATGCCGGTGACCTCGTGTTCGCCGCGGCCATAGACCAGTTGCTGGGCGAGGCTGAGATTCATGCCGACGTAATTGTCGTCGAGTTCTTTGAAGGGCTGCGACTCGACATGTACGATCTTGAGGCTGACGACATTGGGCGCGCCGCCCGCGGTCGCGGCGAGAAGATCGATGGTCGGCTCGCCGTCGCTGGCGGCTGCGTCGGCAGGTTTGTCGTTGGCAGCCAATGCCGCGATGTTCGAGGCGAGCGCCGGTCCCGTCGGCGTGGCTTCGATCGGTTTCGGCGCTGGCGGGCAATTGTCGAGATGAAGCGACTCGCAGAGCCCCAGGATACGTGCAAGGCCAATGCCGACGATGCCGCTATTCGGATTGTCGTCGGTCATGCCCGAATGCTGCAGCCCCTGAGAGCCGGTGCCGTATTCGTTCCAGCGCTTCATCTTGTCGCGACTGGAGGGAACGAAGCCGACGCCGAAAAACGTCTTCGAGGTGTCGTCGTCGAAATTGCCGGCGATGCCCGCGAGATTCTGGATCGGCGTCACGACGGCGGTCATCGGCTGCAACACCGGGTCGTCGCGTACGAGCGTCAACACGGTTTGATAATCGCCGATGCCCCAGGCCGCGGGGTTGCCGGTGCCGAAGTCGAAATAGCCGTTGCGGAAGATCTGGAAGTGGCCAGTGCGTTGTACCGCGCTGGTCTCGACCCCGAGCTTGATGTAGGTGACATAGGCGCCGAAGACGAGCACGGCGGCCGCGCCGATGGCGATCGTCGAGAGCGTCGTGAGCGAGCGCCGCGTGTTGCGGAAGATGTTGCGAACGGCGAGTTTAAAGATCATGGCGCATCCCCTCGCGAAACGTGATCGACAAGCTTGCCGTCGCGAATGCTGAAGGTCTCGTCGGCATGCGACATCAGTTGCGGGTCGTGGGTCGAGAACACGAAGGTCGTCGCATATTTCTGCTGCATGTGGCGCATCAGCTCGATGATTGCCGCGCCCGTATGCGAATCGAGATTGGCGGTCGGCTCGTCGGCGAGGACGAAGGCGGGCTCTTTCACCAAAGCCCGCGCGATCGCGACACGCTGCCTCTGACCGCCGCTCAATTGATTGGGCCGCTGCCGGGCACGATCCGCGAGCCCGACCGCTTCGAGGATTGCTGCGGCTCTGGCGTGCCGCTCTTTCGCCGCCATGCCGAGCAGCAACAGGGGATATTCGATGTTCTCATACGCGGTCAGGACCGGGATCAGGCTGAAATTTTGAAAAATGAAGCCGACATTCTGCGCGCGGAAATCGGAGATAGCGTTATCGTCGAGTGCGCCCACATCTTGGCCGGCGATCGAGATCGAACCTTCGCTCGGGGCGTCGATGCAGCCGATCAAATTGAGCAACGTCGTCTTGCCGCTGCCCGAGGGACCGATGATCATCGAAAAGCGCTGCCGCGGAATGACGAAGCTGACATGTTTCAGCGCTGCAACCTCAACTGCGCCGATCTTGTAGGTCTTCGAGACGCTGTGGAGCTCGACCACCGGTCCTTGTGCGAGTTCGCTCATCGCCCGCTCAATTGTTCAGGTGGATTACGATGGTGTTGTCGGTCTTGCCGTCGAAATCGAAGGCCGCTTGGCCAAATTTCGGCGGACCGGCGACGCCTTGCGCGTCGTTCGAGAAACCGTAGCCTTCAGTCGGAACGCCGAGCGCGTTGGTCGTGAGCTTGCCGCTGTCGTTCTCGTCGTGGAACGACGCCACCGCGTATTTGCCCGCGGGCAGATCGTGGACGACGAAGCTAACCGAGCCTGCGACCGCGTTGGTTTTGAGCGCGGCTTTGGCAAGCGGCGGCTTGCCGAAGCTTGCTTCGCTGTCATAGAGCGCGGCGCGGACCGAGCCTTTGGCGTTGTCGATATCTGTCACCGTCACAGTCAGATCGGCGGCCCGCGCCGCGGCGGCGAGCGGCGAGAGCAACAGGGCGAGGGCAAGCGTGGTCGTGCGAGTCATGGACTTACTCCTTCTCTAATATGCGCGAACTCGGTTTACGATCGAAAACCCTGGACATTCACTGCGTGCAGGCGCACATTGATGGTACGATTTCGTACCTTTCAATGACAAACTACGGTACGATGTGGTACCAACGCAAGGAAATTCATGCAGCGGATAAAAAAATCTTTGGCCGTCGACCAGGCTGCGACCAAAAACCCGATGTGCGATCGCATCGTCGGCGCCGCTTTCAAGGCATTCATGGAGAATGGTTATGCTGGCACAAGCACCCTCGAGATCGCAACGCGGGCCAAGGTCTCAAAGCGTGACTTTTATGCAAACTTCGATGGCAAGGAAGCGATCCTGCTCGCGTGTATTGCCAGCCGAGCTGCGCGAATGCGGTTGCCACCGGATCTGCCCGTGCCGCTCAGTCGGCAAATGCTTGCTTCAACCTTAACGACCTTCGGAGCGATCGTCCTCGGAGAAGTCTGTCATCCGCAGGTAGTGGCAATGTTTCGTCTTGCGATCGCCGAGGCCCAGCGATCATCCGCGGTAGCTAAAACTCTCAATACCAGTCGCTTGGCTAGTCGTGCTGCGCTCATCGGGCTGTTTGCTCAGGCGCAAGCGACAGGAATTTTAGATAAGGGCGATACGCAGCTAATGATGGAGCAGTTTTTTGCGCTTCTGTGGGGCGATCTCATGATCGGTCGATTGCTTGATGTCGCTGGGCCGCCGAAACCCGCCGAGATCGAGCAGCGCGTCGCTACAGCGACCGCCGCGTTCTTGAAGCTTTATCCCGCTACGAGGTCACCGGATTCTTCATCCGGAACTTGTGAAGCGGCACGACTTCATCCTACCTAGCTGCCTCTATCTTGCCGATATCCGCCAACCGACACACAAAGTTCGATACGTATCCAGGAAGGCCAGCCATCCAGTCCCGTCTCTCAGCAGCCACGTCCCCAATGACGCGAAGAGGGGCGCCTGCCAGCCTGCGCGGTCATCGGCTCTACGTCTCGAATGTCTGCCAAAACCTGCCTGCGATCGCCGGTTCCTCAGCACCAACAGCGTCTGCATATATTTCGGGGAGGCATGTCCATCGTAACAAAGATAATATGCCCCCTCGATGGACTGCATGAAGCGGTCATTGTCGGCCTTCTGTTGTGCCGCCTGTTGCGCGGGCGCATTCGCCGCCGCCTGAGCGCTCTTCTTTTCGGCATCGAGAGCATAGATGCGGTCCTGCGCAGCGCGCGCATCCTTCGCATCCGGGCCGGTCAGAAGATAGAATTTGAGCGATGCCTGCGCGTCATCATATGAACCCGCGAGTTCCTGTGCCGTCGCGAGATCGTAATAGGCGTCGCCCCACCAAGGCGCCAGGGCGAGTGCCTTTTGGAAGCTGCCGATGGCGAGTGCCTCGCCCGCGGGGCTCTTCGCGGCTTTCACGAAAGTTTCACCCTCGACATAATTCTTGTGCGCCTCCTCCGGGATCGCAGGCGGGCGTTTCATCCGCCGCGCCTGTTTGATGATGCGTTCGCGCAGTGCTGCATCGGCCGGATTGCTTTGCGGTCGCTGCACCAGCGGCGCGAGCGGACCCTTAGCCTCCTGGGCGCTGACGCCGAGCGGAGCGAGAAACAAAGCAAACGCAGGAATAAGCGCCGCTCGCATAGCCATGCAGAAGCAGCGCCGTCATCAGCCGCGGGTCGAACGGCGGATGCGGTAGGCGCTGAAGAACAGGCGATTGCGAATAGGTTCCGGCAGACATTCGAAGTCGGTCCTCGTGATCTTACTCGTGCCCATCTTTTGCGCTATGTTCACAAACACCGAACTTCCATTTTCGAGCGGGGAGACGATTGATGAACCGGCTTGTGATCGCGGCGCTCGGCTGCGCCGTGCTGATTGTCTCGGGACCTGTAATGGCGGCAGAAACTCAGACACTGACGATCGATGCGGCCGGAACGCTCGCCGGACCGTTTCACGAGATCGATGAGTTGTTTGAACGCACCAATCCCGGCGTCACTGTCGAGCCGCAATTCGGCGGCAGCGTGATGATGGCCAAACGGATCACCGACCTCCATCAAGCCGCCGATATCCTCGCCGTCGCGGATTACAGCGTCATTCCGAAATATCTCTTTGCGCAACAGGGCAAGCCCGCTTTCGCAGAATGGTATGTCGGCTTCGCTCGCAATGGGATCACCTTCGTTTATACGACACATAGCAAAGGCGCAGCGGACATCACGCCTCAGAGCTGGTACGAGGTCCTTGCCCGTCCCGGGGTCGAGATCGGTCGCTCAAATCCTAATACCGACCCGTCCGGCTATCAGACGCTTCAGATGCTGAGTCTCGCCGAAAGCTATTACAAGAAGCCGGGCCTTGCCAAGCGCGTGCTCGCAAACGCGCCGACGTCCAACATCCGTGATACCGAGACCGATCTCATTTCGTCCTTGCAGCTCGGCCAGATCGACTATCTCGCCATCTACCGGTCGGATGCGGCGCAGCATCAGCTCAAGAGCATCGACCTGCCGAGCGCCATCGATTTGAGCGATCCGTCGCTGGCGCAATCCTATGCGTCGGCCGTGGCGCAGACCAAGAACGGCGATCTGCCCGGCAAGCCGATCGTCTATGCCGCCACCATTCCTGCCGGCGCGAGCAATCCCGCGCTCGCAGCTAAGTACCTCGCCTTTCTGCTCGGTCATGATGGTCAGGCCGTATTCGCGCGCGACGGCTTCGGCGCGATGAACCCGCCGCTGGCCGTCGGCGCCGACCATGCTCCCGAAGCGGTCAAGTCGTTGGTCAAGCCCTGGCCGGGCTCGCCCTGATCCCGCGACAGATCGTGACGGCCACGCCGCAAAGCTCCGCCCTATCTCGTTCAGGATCGTCCCGGATCGTCTATCTCGTCTTCTGGCTGCTCGGCACGGTGCTGCTCGCCATCGTCGTCCTGCCGCTGCTTCGCCTTGCGCTTCAGCCTTCGCTCGCCGGCCTTGCCGCCGCGATCGATGACGCCGAGGTCCGTCAAGCGCTTTGGCTCAGCGTCGCCGGCGCGTTTTTCGCAGCTCTGTTCGCGGCGCTCTTTGGTATACCGCTCGCCTATGTCCTGGCGCGGAGCAAGTTTCGTGGGCGGGGATTGATTGGCGCCATCGTCGATCTGCCGCTCAGCGTGCCACATACCGTAGCCGGCATCGCGTTGCTCATGGTCTTTGGCCGGCGCGGCATCATTGGCGAGCCGGCCGATGCGCTTTTGGGCCTGCGCTTCTGGGCGACGCTCGCGGGGATTGTCGTGGCGATGGTATTCGTCTCGGCGCCCTATACTGTAAACTCGGCGCGCATCGGCTTTCAGTCGGTCGATCCGCGGCTCGAAATGGTGGCTCGCACGCTGGGGCTCGGACCGTGGCAGGTGCTGTGGCGTGTCACCTTGCCGCTCGCCTGGCACGGCATCGCCACCGGACTCACCCTGACCTTCGCGCGGGCCATCAGCGAATTCTCCGCAGTCGTAATCCTCGTCTACTATCCGATGACGGCACCGGTGAAGATTTACGAGCTGTTCCTGCGCTTCGGGCTCGACGAAGCGTCGGCGGCGGCCGTGCTGCTGCTCGCCTTATCGCTCGGTCTATTTGTGCTCTTTCGCCATTTCGCTTATGGCACGACCATCGCCGGTGCCGGGAGATGAGCGGCGCCGGGCTCGCAGCCCAGGATCTCACGCTGCAGCTCGGCGCGTTTGCGCTCCGCGGCGTGAGCATTGCGGTCGAACCCGGCGCGGCGCTCGTACTGCTCGGGCCGAACGGCGCGGGGAAATCGGTCTGCCTCGAAGCGATCGCCGGCTTTCATCGGATGGCGAGCGGCCGGATTCATATCGCCGGGCGCGATGTCACGGCGCTGCCACCCGAGCAGCGACGCGTCGGATTCGTGGTGCAGAATTTCGGCCTGTTCCCTCATCTCTCGGTCGCGGAGAACGTCGAACTTGGCGGCCGCGCGCGCGGCAATCATATCGATGTTGGCTCGACGCTCGAGCGCTTCGGCATCGCGCATCTTGCCGCGGCGAGGCCCACCTATCTGAGCCCCGGTGAAAAGCAACGCGCGGCCTTGGCGCGTGCGCTCGCCAGCCGACCCGATCTCTTCCTGTTCGATGAACCTTTCGCTGCGCTGGACGCCGCGACCACGCTCGCGCTGCGCGACGATCTCGCGCGCTTTCTTCGCGAAGCCGGGCTTCCGGCGGTATTCGTGACGCACGACTACGCTGAGGCACGCGCCCTCGCGGACCAGGTCGCGATCATTGAAGCCGGCGCGATCCGGCAGCACGGCCGCGCGGCCGAGGTGTTCGATCACCCGGCAAGCCTCACGATCGCGCGGTTTCTCGGCATCGAGAATTTGCTTGAAGGCCGGATCGCGGCGGTCGATCGCGAGCGCATTCGGATTGACGTGGGCGGAGGCGTTATCGAAGCCGCCAGACCCGATACGGCGGTTGCACCCGGCCAATCGGTCACTCTTTGCCTGCGGGCAGAGAACGTTCACCTTCACCCGCCGCAATCCTCGCGCTGGCGCGCAATCGCTGCTGCGCGCGTCGTTGCGATCCGTCCTTCGGGGCCGTTATGGACGGTGACGCTCGATAGCGGCTTTCCGCTGATCGCCTACGCGCTACCGCAAACCGCGCAGGCTTGCGCGCTCGCGCCCGGTGGCTTCGTCGATGCCGAAATCGCCCCGACCGCGGTCCATGTGCTGGCTTCACCGCGCGGCGCGGGGCTCGCAAGCGACACCTGACCTTCTGCCCTTCACCTGGCTACATCGCACACGGTGAGATTGCGGCGAAGCTACCGATGCTGCGCGTAAAGCGCGATGACTGTGCGGGGAGGGACATTCCCCTGATGGGCGAAAGGGGTCATTTGCGGAGCCAAAGCAATCCCTGCTACGTCCGCTGACCTCTCGATAACAGAGGTAAACAGAATACCCATTCTGTTCATCGATGCCGTGGAGTTAAATGCGCGACTCGTCCTTGCTATTGTTGCCCCGGTGGCAACTACGACGGGCTTACACGGGATAATGACCAAGCGGAAAGAGCTGACCATCCAGGACGTGGGGAGTTTGGGGCGGAGCGTCTCGCGTCGCTTTTGTTGGGCGCGGCTGAACGGGACCCGGTCCTCATGCGTATGCTGCGGGTCGCGCTAGCGAGCCACACCGACCCCGACGCCGCGGTGCGCGAGATCGATACCCGGATCAAGGGCTTGCGACGCGGCAAAGGCTTTGTCGATTGGAACAAGATGGCGGCGTTTGCCCGCGATCTCGGAACGCTATGCGAATCGATCGAAGGACCTTTGGCGGAAGCAGATCCGGCTGCGGCGCTCGGGCTCATGTTCGAGGTAATTGATCTGGCTCCCACCCTCATCGAACGGTGCGATGATAGTAACGGGCGGCTGGGCGATATCTTCCGGAGCGCGTGCGAATCGGCGGCGGCTCTTGCCGCTCGTGCCGCTCCCGGTCTCCCGCCGGAGAAATCCGCGCAGCGCGCCTACCGGGTTTACCTGGCTGACGGGTATGGCGTTGCGGATGACATCGTTGCGGCCTTCGCCAAAGCGCTCGATGACAAGGGTCGCAGCGCCATGCGTTCGTGGATTGAAGCCGATCTTGGCCAACTTCCGCCCGTTGTGCCCGATGATCCATCGGCGCGCAGCCGCTTGCCCGAATGGAAGCTGCTCGGTGCGCTTGCGGCCGTGGCGGATGCCGCCGGCGATGTGGACGCCTATTGCGCGGCCCAACAGCGTTTCGGTCCTCGCGTGCGAGACGACGCCGGGATGGCGCAACGGCTTCTCGACGCTGGCCGCGCCATGGAAGCGCTCGCCGTTCTCGACGCGGCACTCCCAAACCCGGCAAAGGACGTTCTCGCATTGGCCGATCTCCGCATCGCCGCACTCGATGCCCTGGGACGCAGGGAGGATGCGCAGGCTGGGAGGTGGGCCGAGTTCACGCGGTTCCTGCGGATCGAGCCGTTCCGCGACTTCCTCAAACGGCTCCCGGACTTCGAAGATGTCGTCAAGGAGCAGGAGGCGCTCGATATCGCCACTGCGAACACCGATCCCCATAAGGCACTTGAATTTCTCATCGCGTGGCCGGAATTGCAGCGTGCCGGAGCTCTGGCCCGAGCGAAGTGCGAAGCTTTCGACGGCAATTCCTATTGGCTTCTGACGCCCGCCGCCGATGCGATTTCAGCGGCGGACCCGCTCGCCGCATCTCTGCTCTATCGGCGCATGATCGATTTTGCGCTCGAGCGCGCCCGAGCAAGTCGATACGGCCATGCTGCTCGTCACTTGGCCAGCTGCGGGTGGTTGGCAAAGACGATTACCGATTGGCAGGGTCATCCGCCGCACGACGCCTATCTGGCGGGCCTCAGGCAACGCCATCCGCGAAAAGCGGGGTTTTGGTCGCAGGCGAATGCGGGTTAGGGATGGCGTGGACATAGGGTTGGGCTGCCTCTTCGAACAGCATGATCGTCCGGCTTCCGGAATCGATAACGGATCGACATTGCAGATCATCGGCGCCAAAAAGATGGCCAGTAGAGATGTGATCTCTCTCCTGCCCAAGCGATCCGCCACCACCCTCGGGTAACTCGCAATATCCGCTATACTTTTCTATTCATTGTCTTGGTGTCACGCACAGCCGGTATTTTCCAACGCCGGAACGTTTCCACTCATTCCAGAACATCTTTTGCAGTTCGTCTCACAACGGTAAACCAACGATGGCCATTCAAAAAGCGACCTGGAGCAAATCGAAAAGCCGATCGGAGGCGAGACTGCCTGCTCTGACAACGGACGCAGGCAAGACGACAAACACGAACTGGCATCGGATCACCATAGCCGAAGGCGCCGAGCAGGCGGCTCCATGGACCGTTATCTGGGATACCAGTCGCCGTGCTGGGGTATTCAATACCGCTCAGGATGCGACCCAGAGCGCGGCCCTTGATCGCGCCAAGCAGATGCTGCGAATGAATTTCATTGTCTACAAGATATCCGAGCCGTCAGGTTCGGTCTTTCTCGACGAGGCGGAAATCAAAGAACGCCTGGGACCGAAGCCCGCTACGGTACGATAACCGTTACGATTGCGACCGGACGATCGCGGCAGCCAGTCCGCGAACGACGGACAATGAAATAGAGCCGATATCGTAGTTTGCTAACCTTGGGCGCTGCAGCCGGGTTCGGCCATTATCCAAGTCTTAGCGTCTATGGTCCTTTGCGGTCGAGGGCTGAGAGCATCGCCTCTACGTCAGGGTGGCAGGATGATGGACGAGCGAGCCGGTGAATTGCGAACGCAGATCGCTGTCTATGAAAGGCGCTTCGCCGGAACCGTAGATTCCAAGGCCGCCGAGACCATAGCGACGATTATTGCTCTCATCAAAAACGAGCTTGCGCGAATAGAGGTACGCCTCCACCGAGGGCCGCCTACCGGCGGGGCTTTATTTCGCCGAGTGTGAGGTGATCGCAGGCGAGATGAGAGTGAGAAGTATCCACGAGGACGGTTATGGACACAACTTCGACGGGGCGTCGGCGGCATCGGCCGTGGCCTGAGGGGTTGAAGCGTACGCATCCGGCCAAGGCCGCGGGTAGCTGATCCTCAGGCAGCGGCTGCGTCGATGGCGCGCGGCCGCCAATGCCACGGCAAGAGTTCGTCGAGCTTCGATGCGGGGTGATCGTTGATGCGGCGGAGGATGTCGGCGAGCCAGGCTTCGGGATCGATGTCGTTTAGTTTTGCGGAGGCGATGAGCGAATAGATCGCCGCTGCCCGTTCGCCGCCACGATCGGAGCCGCAGAAGGTCCAGTTCCGGCGGCCGATGGCAACACAGCGCAGCGCGCGCTCGGCCGCATTATTGGTGAGACAGATTCGGCCGTCTTCGAGGAAGCGGGTGAATGCGTCCCAACGCTTCAGCATGTAATCCATCGCCTTCGCGATGTCGTTGTGACGCGAGAACTTGGCGCGCTCGGCACGCATCCAGTTCTCCAACTCGGCCACCAAGGGGGCGACGTAGGTTCGACGCAGGTCCAGGCGCTTGTCGGCGACGAGCCCATTGAGGGCGCGCTCGGCGTCGAAGATCAGATCGATCCGGCGCACGGCCTCATGGGCCAGCGGCGACCAGGAAGCGTGCTTCTTCTGCGAGCGCGCCTCAGCGGCCTTGGTGATATCTGCGAGTTCGAAGAACTTGCGGCGCCCATGGCTCCAGCACGCAGCCTCGGTGATCGGCCCGGGTCTTCGCTCTGCTTTGTAGAGGTCGTTATATCCGCCATAGGCATCGGCCTGGAGGATCCCCGCATAGGACGCCAGATGCCGGTTCGGATGCACGCCTTCCCGATCGGACGAGTAATAGAAGATGGCGGCGGGTGGCGCGGGTCCGCCGAACGGCCGGTCGTCGCGCACATAGGTCCATAATCGGCCGGTCCGGGTCTTCATCTTGGCCAGCACCGGCACTGTCGTATCGTCGCCATGAATGCGCGCCGCGCCCAACACATGCGCGCGGATCAGCTCGACCAGGGGCGCCAGCGTCGCCGTGCAGGCACCCACCCAATCCGCCAGCGTCGACACATCGAGGTCGATGCCCTCGCGGGCGAAGCTCTCGCTCTGCCGGTTTAACGGCAGGTGATTGCCGAACTTACCGTGGAGAATCATCGCGAGCAGGCCGGCACCAGCCCGCCCCCGGGCA
>DATLUE010000092.1:0-6274 GCA_035533255.1 Allostellaceae bacterium
GGCGCGCACCACCAGCGACGCCGCCAAATGCATCCTGATTTGGTGGTGCCTGTTCGCCTTCGTCGGCAGCGGCTACGAGCATTCGGTCGCGAACATGACCTTGCTGCTGATCGCGCTTTTGGGCGATCATCCCGCCACCATCACCTGGGGCGGCCTCGTCTATAATTTGTTCTGGGTGACGATCGGCAACATCATCGCCGGCGCCGGCATCATGGGCGTCGGCTATTGGTACATGTCGCGGCCCACGGCCGAGAAACTGCCGGGCATCGTCCCGGTCGCGGGAGCGGCCGAGTGAGCGCCGCGCGACAATTCGCGGCAGCCGAGACCGGCCCGATCCAGCTCGACGCGCACCGCCCGCCCCGGCGCATCACGCCGCGCCAGAAGATGAAGATCGCGATCGTGCTCGCGGTTTGCCTGCTCGCGCTGATCGGCAGCCTCGCCGACGGCGCGGCGACCCGCACCGGCCTCTTGCTGATCGGCGCATCCGACGATCGCGGCGCCGGCACGCTCGGCGGCATCACGACGATCCTGGTCTGGGCGACCATCGCCAACATTGCGGCCTGCGCCGGGGTCGCGGTGATCGGCTATTGGCTGGTGTCGCGCCCCTCGGCGGAAGTCGTCGAGCTGCGCCCGAGGCGCCGCAAACGCTGAGCTCTCAGCTATTGGCTGTAAGCTTTAAGCGCTAGAATGGCGCGGCGGCTGCCGGGCCGCCTTTCGCTTCGGGCTTAAAGCCAATAGCTTAGAGCTTCAATGGATCGTTTCTCGCGCCCGCCGCTATCCGCGATCGAGACCTGGATTTTCGATCTCGACAACACGCTCTATCCCGGTACCTGCCAGCTCTACGCCGAGATCGAGCGGCGCATGGGCGCGTTCATCATGGCGGAGCTGAAGCTGGATCGCGACAGCGCGCACGCGCTGCGGCAGCGCTTTCTCGAGCGCCACGGCACCACGCTCAAAGGGCTGATGATCGAGCACGGGATGGCGCCGGAGCGGTTCCTCGACTACGTCCACGAGATCGATCTCTCGTCGGTCGCGGAAGATCGCGCGCTCGGCGACGCCATCGCCGGCCTGCCCGGCCGCAAGCTGATCTTCACCAACGGCACCAAGCGCCATGCCGAGCGCGTGCTGGCGCGGCTCGGCCTCGGCGGGCATTTCGCCGCGATCCACGACATCGTCGCCTGCGATTATTGCCCCAAGCCCGAGCCCGCGGCCTATGCCGCTTTCGTGCGCCAACACGACATCGACCCGCACCGCGCCGCGATGGCCGAGGACATGGCGCGCAACCTGCCGCCGGCCGCCATGCTCGGCATGACCACGATCTGGGTGAGCGGCGGCCCGCATCCCCATGATGACGGCCACGCGGCGCATATTCATTACCGGGTCGAGCACCGGGAACTGGCGCCATTCCTGCGGGCGATAACGCGGCCCCCGGTTATTCGGGGAGCGGAATAAACTCGGTCTCGCCCGGGATCGGCGGGAAGCGTCCGGCTTTCCAATCGGCCTTCGCTTGATCGATTCGCGCCTGCGCGCTGGAGACCAAATTCCACCAAATATGCCGCTCGCCCTCGAGCTTCGCGCCGCCCAGCAGCAACAGGCGCGTCGGCTGCTCGGCGGTTACCGTCGTCACAGCGCCTTGGCGCAGCACCAGAAGCTGATGCTCGGCAAAGCTCTTGCTGTCGAGAGCAAGCGCGCCCGAGACGATGTAGATGCCACGATCCGCGTGCTCGGCCGGAATCTCGAGCCGCGCGCCAGCGGCCAGGTCGACATCGGCATAGAACAGCTCGGACAGCGTCTTCACCGGCGAGCGCACGCCGTAAAGTGCGCCGATCATGACGCGGATGCGCCGCCCCTCGCCCTCGATCGCCGGCAGCGACGCGGCTGGATAATGCGTGAAATCGGGCGGCGCTTCTTCCTGGCCGAGCGGCAGGCCGACCCAGAGCTGGACGCCGTGAAGCCGCGAGCCGGCGGGTCGCAATTCCGGCGGCGTGCGCTCGGAATGGACGATGCCGCGCCCGGCGGTCATCCAATTGATCGCGCCCGCGCGGATCACCTGGACGCTGCCGATACTGTCGCGATGCGTGATCTCGCCCTCGAACAGATAAGTCACGGTGGCAAGGCCGATATGGGGATGCGGCCGCACGTCGAGCCCGGCGCCGGCGGGAAACGCCGTCGGCCCCATATGGTCGAAGAACACGAACGGACCGAGCGCGCGGCGTTTCGCAAACGGCAGCACGCGGCGCACCTGGAAGCCGCCGCCGAGATCGCGGGTGCGCGGCTCGATCGCCATTTCGAGCGCGGCAGCCGGCGCCGGCTCGCCCTGCGGTTCGGCGGCGGGAAGCACGCTCATGATTTCGACCTCCGCGATCAGAACGGGCAACCTCTCCCCGTCGGGGAGAGGTCGGCGCATCCCTCGACTCCGCTCGGGATAAGGGCGCCGGGTGAGGGGGAGCCTTCGCCCCCTCACCCCAACCCTCTCCCTGTCCGGGAGAGGGAGTCAACATCGCGATTGTTGTGGCAGCGAGAGTCCCCCGCGGGTTGACAGCAACCGCCGCGTTCCCGCATGGTCCGGCCCCATGACAAATACCAGCCTCAACGAGCTTGAATCCGCGATTGACGCCGCCTGGGAGGCGCGCGATCAAGCCAGTGCCGCGACCAAAGGCCCGGTGCGCGAAGCGGTCGAGGCTGCCCTATCGCTGCTCGATGCCGGCAAGGTCCGCGTCGCCGAGAAGATCGACGGCCGCTGGCGCGTCCATCAATGGCTGAAGAAGGCCGTGCTGCTGTCGTTCCGGCTCAACGACAATGCGATGATGCCGGGCGCGCCCAACGGCTCGGCGTGGTGGGACAAGATCGCGGTGAAAGCCGAGGGCTGGGACGCCGGACGCTTCAAGGAAGCCGGCTTCCGCGCCGTGCCCGGCAGCATCGTGCGCCGCTCGGCCTATATCGCGCCGAACGTCATCATGATGCCGTCTTTCGTCAATGTCGGCGCCTATGTCGACAGCGGCACCATGGTCGATACCTGGGCGACGGTCGGAAGCTGCGCGCAGATCGGCAAGAACTGCCACATCTCCGGCGGCGTCGGCATCGGCGGCGTGCTCGAGCCGGTGCAGGCCGAGCCGGTGATCGTCGAGGACAATTGCTTCATCGGCGCGCGCAGCGAGGTCGCCGAGGGCGTCATCGTCGAGCAGGGGGCTGTCCTCTCGATGGGCTGCTTCATCGGCGCCTCGACCAAGATCATCGACCGCGCCACCGGCGAGACCTTCGTCGGCCGCGTGCCGGCCTATTCGGTGGTGGTCCCCGGCACGCTGCCGGGCAAGAAGCTGCCCAACGGCGAGCCCGGCCCCGATCTTTACTGCTGCGTCATCGTCAAGCGCGTCGATGCGCAGACGCGGTCGAAAACCTCGATCAACGAGCTGTTGCGCGATTGATGCGCCGCGCGTTCCATAATTCAAAGGCGGCCTAATGCCCCTTTCCGCGCGAAGCGGGGAGAGGGAGGGGCCCATCGCCAAGCGATGGGAGGGTGAGGTGTGCACCCACCTCACCCGCTCGCTTCGCTCGCACCCTCTCCCCCCGCAAGCGGGCGGAGAGGGTTCTGAGGATCGCTACTGATGTCGATCGATCCCGTCGCCCTTGCCGCCGCGCTGATCCGGAAGCCCTCGGTCACGCCGAAGGATGAAGGCGCGATCCCGCTCTTGGCCGAGACGCTGGAACGGCTCGGCTTTACCTGCCAGATCGTCGAGTTCACGCAGGAAGGCACCGCGCCGATCCTCAACCTCTATGCGCGCCGCGGCACGCGCGGCCGCAATTTCTGCTTTGCCGGGCATACCGACGTGGTGCCGCCGGGCGATCTCAAATCCTGGTCGGTCGATCCCTTCGGCGGCGAGGTGCTGAACGGCGCGCTTTATGGCCGCGGCGCGTCGGACATGAAAAGCGCAATCGCGTGCTTTGCCGCCGCCGCCGAGCAATTCCTTGCAAGCCGCACGGATTTCGACGGCTCGATCAGCTTCCTCATCACCGGCGACGAGGAAGCCGCGGCGATCAACGGCACCAAGAAGCTGCTCGATTGGGTGGCGGCGAAAGGCGAGAGGCTCGACGCCTGCATCGTCGGCGAGCCGACCAGCGCCAAAGAGCTCGGCGACATGGTGAAGATCGGCCGCCGCGGCAGCATGAACGGCTTCCTGACGGTCACGGGCATCCAAGGCCACACCGCCAATCCGCATCTCGCCGACAACGCCGCGCATCGCCTTTTGAAGATGCTGACCACGCTCTTGGCCGAGCCGATCGATCGCGGCAACGAGCGCTTTCCGCCCACCGACCTGCAGATCTCGACCATCGATATCGGCAACCCGACCACAAATGTCATCCCCGGCGTCGCGCGTGCAACGTTCAATATCCGTTTCAATGATCAATGGACCAGCGCGAAACTCAAAGACTGGCTGGTGCAGAAGCTCGACGCCGCCGGCGGGCGCTACCAGCTCGACATCCAGGTCAGCGGCGAAAGCTTCCTGACGCCGCCGGGCGAGGTGAGCGACATCCTCGCCCGCGCGATCAACCAGGTAACCGCGCTGACGCCCGAGCTCTCGACCACCGGCGGCACCTCGGATGCGCGCTTCATCCATCGCTTCTGCCCGGTGGCGGAATTCGGCCTCGTCGGCCTCACCATGCACAAGGTCGACGAGCGCGCGTCGGTCGACGACCTCCAGGCGCTGACCGCGATCTATCGCGCGGCGCTCGAGCTTTATTTCGCGACACCGTGATGCCGCGCCTCGTCGAGATCTTGCAGGCGCTGTACGGCGCGTGGCGCCTGGCGCGGCTCGACCGCCAGGCGATGCATTATTTCGATCTCTCGCATCGCGGCGTCTGGCGGTCGTTCTGGGCGGCGCCGCTCTGCTATCCCGGCTTTCTCGTCCTGTTGTATTTACGGCTCGACGACGCGACGCTGGCGCAATCGGGTCTCGGCCATATCGTCCTGGTCGAGACCATCGGCTATGTCATCGCCTGGGCCGCGTTTCCGCTGGTGATCCTGGCCTTTTGCCGCTGGCTCGGACGCGAGGATCGCGGCTTCGAGTTCGTCACCGCCTATAACTGGTCGCAGGCGATCCAGACCGCGTTCTTCGTGCTGGTGGCACTGGTCGGCGCGTTGCTGCTGCCGGCAACGCTCGCGCCCGATCTCGACCTCGCGAGCTATGTCGCCGTGCTCGGCTATGAATGGTTCATCGCCCTCGTTGCGATCGGTGCTGGCGGCGGAATCGCGGCGGCGGTCGTGGCCATCGACGTTGTCCTCGGCGCGTTCATCGCCGTAACGGCGGGCAGCCTCTACTGACGCGCCGGCAGCCCGGCGCGACGACATAAACTTGACACAAGAACCCGGGCCTCGACACCGGAACCCGGCATCCGACGAGACGTTATCCAGCATCGGTGCTCCATCACCGGACGCGCCCTTAAATCTGGAGAACGCCATGAAAATCGTGACTTACGCGGCGGCGATCGCGCTCTTGACCGCGACGTCCGCCTTTGCCCAGAGCGGCAATATGGCCGGCAATACCGGCGCCGCCGATTCGCAGAACAGCGCCGCGACGCGCGGCAACGAGCCTTCGAACCCGCAGGCCATGGCGAGCCAGAACAAATCCGGCGCGGCCAAAAGCGACGACGCCAACCAGACGATGATGCCGCAAAGCGCGCAGATGCCGAGCGGCTGCACCGCGGCGGATTCAACCTGCGGCGATGCGCGCGGCAACCCGGCCGTCAACTCGTCGACGCAAAAACGCGAAGTGCCGGTGTCCCCGGCCAACTGAGCAGCGCGCGACGCACCTCGCAAAAAGCCGGCCCTTAAGGGCCGGCTTTTTGCTGCCGCCGCGGGGCGAAGCCCGCCGATTTGACAACCGATAGACAAACGCCGGCGCGCCGCTACCTAATAGCGGGCTGGTCCTCCGGTATTCGGTAGCAGACGGGCCTAACCTATCTATGGGTTGCCAGATAGCCGGATTTGGCCGGACGGGCTTTAGTGCCCTGGAGCGCAGGGGAATGCCGCAATCATGGCAAAGCCGACGACATACCCTGCTTCAAGATTTAACTTCTCGGGATGGTCCTTCATATATTTTTCGGCGATTAACCGCCCCTGCTCCTCAGAAACGCCACTCTCAGGAAGACAAAATTTCCCGTCTGCAACGGTTCCCATAATCATGCCGTCGATGAACCCGCGTATATAACTTGTGCAGGTCAGATTGCCGACATTCTGCGAGTCGTTCTTAAGACAAAAATTGTAGAGTTGAACGCC
>DATLUE010000093.1:0-19683 GCA_035533255.1 Allostellaceae bacterium
GTTATGTCAACGACGTCAGTCTGCCGCGTCAGTCCTATGCGTATTTCCTGCGCTCGCCGCATGCTCATGCCAAAATCGTCGCCATCGACACCGGCGCCGCCAAGGCCTCGCCCGGCGTGCTCGGCGTCTTCACCGAGGCCGACGTTGCCGCCGAAAAGCTTGGCACCACGCGCCTCGCGCTGCCGCGCAAACGCGCCGACGGCTCGCCGGCTTTCGCGCGGCCGCATCCCGGCCTGGCGCGCGGCCGGGTGCGCTATGTCGGCGATCCGGTGGCGCTGATCGTCGCCGAGAGTTTGGCCGAGGCGAAGGACGCCGCCGAGCTGATCGACATCGACTACGAGGCGCTGCCATCGGTCACCGACAGCGACGCCGCGCTCGCGCCGAACGCGCCGCGCGTTTGGGGAGAAAACCCCGACAACGTCTCGCATATCTACGAGACCGGCAACAAAGCCGTCGCCGACGCCGCTTTCGCCGGTGCCGCGCATGTGGTGAAGAGCCGCTTCGTCATCACCCGCGTTCATGCGCAATACATGGAGACGCGTGGCGCGGTGGGCGCTTACGACCTGAGCGACCAGCGCTTCACGCTCCACGCCGATGTGCAATATGCGCACCGCGTGCGCGACATGCTGGCTTCGAATATCTTCAAGATTCCCGAGACCCAAATTCGCGTCGTCACCGGCGATGTCGGCGGCGGCTTCGGCACCAAGGGCTGGCAATATGTCGAGCATCGCCTGACCTTGATGGCGGCGAAGAAGCTCGGCCGGCCGGTCAAATGGAGCTGCGAGCGCAGCGAGACGCTGCTCGCCGACGAGCATGGCCGCGACGTCGTGGCCGAGGCCGAGCTGGCGCTCGATAAGGACGGCAAATTCCTCGCCATTCGCGTGCGCCTTGTCAGCAATATCGGCGCCTATCTCTCCTCCGATCGCAATCTCTTGGCGACTTTCGGCAGCCTCGGCGCGCTGGTCGGCGTCTACGACATTCCGGTAGCTCACGCGCATCTGACGGTCGCGTTCTCGAATGCGCCGGCGACCGCGCCCTATCGCGGCGCCGGCCGGCCCGAGGCGATCTACATCATCGAGCGGCTGATCGAGGATGCCGCACGCCAGCTCGGCCTCGACCGCGTCGCGTTGCGCCGCCAGAATCTCATTCCGGTCGCCAAGCTGCCCTACAAGACGCCGCTCGGCGGCCTCAATTACGATTGCGGCGATTTCCCCGGCATCATGGATCGCGCGCTGGTGCTCGGCGATCTCGCCGGCTTCGATTCACGCCGCGCGGAAGCAAAGCTGCGCGGCAGACTACGCGGCCTCGGCATCGCCAATGCGATCGAGCGCGCGGCCGGTCCGGGCCCCGAATTCGCCGAGCTGCGCTTCAACACCGGCGGCCAGGCGACCTTGCTGATGGGCACGATCCATCAGGGCCAGGGCCACGAGACCACCTTCAAGCAGATCGCGATCGAGAAGCTCGGCCTCGCGCCCTCGGATATCCGCTTCGTCCAGGGCGACACCGATTTGGTCGCGTTCGGCACCGGCACCAACGGCTCGCGCTCGACCGTGATCGGCGGCACCGCGGTGACGCTGGCGGCCGAGAAGATCATCGCCAAGACCCGGAAGATCGCGGCGCATCTGCTCGAGGCGGCCGAGGCGGATGTGCAATTCGCGGACGGGCGCTTCACCATTCCCGGCACCGATCGTGGCCTCGATCTGAAAGAGGTCGCGCGCGCGGCCTTCTTGCCGGGGAAGCTGCCCAAGGGCATGGAGCCGGGGCTTTACGAGACCGGCACCTTCTCGCCGGCGCAGGACACGTTCCCGAATGGCTGCCATCTCTGCGAGGTCGAGATCGATCCCGAGACCGGCAAGGTCGCGCTCGCCGGCTATACCGTCGTGGACGATGTCGGAACGGTGATCAATCCGAAGCTCTTGAAGGGCCAAATTCAGGGCGGCATCGCGCAAGGCGCCGGCCAGGCGCTGATGGAGAAGGTCGTCTATGATCCGCAATCGGGACAATTGCTGTCGGCCTCGTTCATGGATTATGCGATGCCGCGCGCCGACGATTTTTGCGACATCGCGATCGAGAGCCGGCCGGTGCCGACCAAGCTCAATCCCCTCGGCGCCAAGGGCGCCGGGGAAGCCGGAACGGTGGGTGCGTTGCCGGCTGTGATGCTCGCGATCCTCGACGCGCTCGCGCCCCTCGGCGTCACCCACCTCGATATGCCCGCCACGCCCGAACGCGTGTGGCAAGCGCTGCAAGCGGCACGACATTCTTGAAGACGGGATTCCTGAAGGAGAAGACAATGACGCAGCATCGCGTAGATGGCATCCGGAGCGTCGATTTCGGCGTCACCGATCTCAAAGCGGCCGAGAAATTCTATACGGAGGTGTGGCATCTAAAGCCGGTCGCGAGCAGCAACGGCTCGGTCTATCTGCGCGGCACCGGTTACGAGCATCACATCCTCGGTATCCATCAGCGCGACGAGGGGCAGCTTCTGCGCATCAACCTCTCGGCGCCCGACCAAGAGGCGGTGAACGCGATCCACGACCGCGTGCGCAAGACCAACCTGCGCCGCGTCGAGGCGCCCGGCAATATCGACGAGCCGGGCGGCGGCTATGGCTTCGCTTTCCAGGATCCGGAAGGCCGCACGGTGCGCATCATCGCCGACATGGCGGCGCATTCGCCCGAGAAGGACGATCTCGAGCGGCCGCGCAAGCTCTCGCATTGCGTCCTCAATTCGGGTAGCCAAGAAAACGCGGTCGGCTTCTGGTGCGAGGCGCTGGGCACGCGGGTGATCGACCGCACCCGGGCGATGACCTTCATCAACGCCAGCGCCGATCATCATTCGGTGGCGATCGTCAAAGGCGCGGCGCCGACGTTGCATCATGTGGCGTTCGAGATGCCGTCGATCGACGCCGTGATGCGCGGCGGCGGGCGCCTCAAGGACAACGGCCATCCGATCGAATGGGGCATCGGCCGCCACGGGCCGGGCAACAACGTCTTCGCCTATTTCGTCGGCCCCGAGGAGATGGTGATCGAATACACCGCCGAGGTCGAGCAGGTGGACGACCGCTACAACGTGCGCGGGCCCGAGGACTGGACCTGGGCCGCGGGCCGCAACGACCAATGGGGCATCAACACCGGCCCCTCGCACCGCATGGAAGAAGCCGGCAAGCACGTCCGCTTCGCCGAGGATATTTTCCACCCGGCATGAGGCGGCGTGCTCGATAGCTCCGCTCCCCTTGAGGGTGAGGGGGCAGCGGCGAGAACGCTGTCGTATGAGCGCCGCTCTCTCCTCGTCATTTCCGCGCCAGCGGGATCGAGGGCAGCGCGTGCCTCGCCCGGTGCTCTACGAAGCCCTCTGCCGAATGCCGGCGGTGTAGGGATCGTAGTCCGGCACCGTCATTCCTTCGATATCCGAACTCACCGCCGAAGCCTCGACCTCGAGGGCAGGCGACCCGACGATCTCGCCACCGAGCCGCTCGATGATGTCGCGCGTCGCCCACCGGCGCGACAGGCGATACGAATCCGAATTGATGTCGTAGAGACGGAAACGGTGAATGTTAACGGTCGTCATCTCGCACCTCTTGAGACGTCCTGATAAGCTGAACATCGATCCGCGTCGGAGGGTTCCGTGCCTCGCATCGCCGGCCCGGCGAATGAATTAGGTATTATGTCCCTGGAATTTCATGTCCCTGGAATTTCTATCGCTGATTTGCTTCCTGCTGGGCGCGCTGTCAGCCAACAGAGGTTTTAAGCGGCTTCAGACGTACCACCATTACACCGTCGGCTCGTTACAATCCGTACCGAACAGGAGCCCTCTTTACAGGTTCGATAGGTCGGGGCAGAGCGGCGTGCAGCCCTTGCCAAGCTCGAACATCGAGTCGTCGCGCCGCGGGCAGTCGCGCGTGAAGTCATCCTGAAACGGCTGTATTGAGGCGCCGGCGCCGTACTTCGCGATCAGCTTATCCGTTTTGTAGCGGCGGGTGCGCCCGCAGCGATCACATTCGACGCGAAGCATGCGCAGCTTCGCAGCGATCTCGCCAAGGGTGCCGTAATCGTGCTGGCTGTCGGCAGCCCTTAGCGCACGCGCGACTTGCGCAATCGTTTCGGGGTTCTCCGAAAAGAGCACATGTGTGACGTACATTTCGCGTGAAGTTTTTGATCCAAGGCCACTTTCAGGAAGCGCTATTCGCTCATTATCAATCTCGCCCCGTCGATTTGGCAGAATGCCAGGCTGTCCTTTATCAATCAGCGCGTTGTGTTTCGCGATCTTTTCTCGAGCCAATTGCCTTGCTGCTCTTTCCCATAGAGACCGGCCATAGTGCGCTTGCCTAGACGCCTCTTTAGGACTGCGCGCATGTTGGTCGGCTGGGCGTTGATCGTGGATTGGCCTTTTAATCCTTATGGCGCAGACTTTTATGCTGCATGCGGGGTTGGCACATTCATCTTCAGTTTCCGGGCAGTGGATTCTGCGCTCTACCAAGTATCTTTTGGCCATTTTGCGCTCCTAGGAGGAAAGCTGCTACGAGGAAGAATTGGGGTAAGATTGAGCTAGCCTAGGTTCGACGCAAGTTTTCATAATCGACGGGGCTCATGTATTGCAAGGTCGCATGCGTGCGTTGACGGCTTACGCCAAGAACGAGCGGGCGGATTTGAGCCAGAAGGACCGGAACGATTTCCGGCAACTGACGAAGCGCCTGGCCGAGAGCTATGGAGGGACGAAGCGATGAGCAAGGTAGCCGACAGCATTCGCCGCGGCCTCGAGGAAGCTGTCGCCTATGCGCGCGGCGAGGCGAAGGAATGCGCTTACCGAGTCCATGTCCCAGCCCTGATCGACGTGCGCGCGATTCGCGCGAAGCTCGGCATGACCCAGGAAGAGTTTGCCGGCCGGTTCGGATTCAGCGTCAACACCCTGCGCCATTGGGAGCAGGGCAAGCGCCAGCCGGAAGGGCCGACGCGTGCCTATCTGCTTTCATCGAGCGCGCGCCGAAGGCGGTGCAGAAGGCGCTGCACGGCGCGTGAGGGGATGGCGGGCCTTCCCGAACCTTCGGCGAGCGAATTAGGATTGTGGTCCCGGAATATTATTCTTCCTCCTTCGATCGGTCGCTCTATCGCCGGTTATTCTTACGCGCATAAGGGATTGAAGATCGATGCTCGATGAAACCGATAAGGTCGTCGTTGTCTGTCCGATTTGTCGTCGCCACACCGCGCAGCGCCAAGGGTGGCTCAAGACCGTCGCGGCATGGGATTGTCCGTTCTGCGGCGCCGCGCTCGAGATCGACCATGATCGGCTCGCGACATTCCTTGCCGGCGGGAATTCCGAGGGCGCCGCTTTCACGGCCCGGCTATCGCCCCGACAAGCCAGGGGGATCACCACGCGCCGCAGCCGATGAATTCCGTATCGTGTCCGCGTAAACACCCGTTGCCGTTCCAGCGCCGGAGGTCGTCATGCCGTATTACACCGCCATCGTCACATTGCTCGCCGTCGCGTTCTATTTCTTCCTCGCGACACGCGTTGCGGTGGCGCACGGCAAATTCGATGTGAAGCTCCCGGCCACGACCGGCCATCCCGATTTCGAGCGCATCTTTCGCGTCCACACGAATACGCTCGAATGGCTGCCGACTTTCCTGGTGCCGTTGTGGCTTTGTGCCATCTACCTCAACGATAGCGCCGCCGCGGTCCTCGGCCTGGTCTGGATCGGCGGGCGCGTTTGGTATTACGCCGGCTACCGCCAAGCGGTGGCAAAGCGCGTGCCCGGATTCTTCGTCCAAGGGGCCGCGTGCCTCTTGCTGTTCGCCGGCGCGATCGCCGGCCTCGTCATGCACGCGTCGGGCGGCTGAGAGCCGAATTCCGCGCAGATTACGGGACATAATCCATAACGGAGGGCGGTCATACGCGCGGTATGGGTGTGCGATCTAGCGACGAAATTCCACCCGCCGCGACGGGACGCTTCGACGCAGCCGCAGCGAACCGCTATCCTCCCGCCCGGGAGATATAAGCGATGAAAATCTGCATTTACGGCGCCGGCGCGATCGGCAGCTATCTGGCGGTGATGTTGGCACGGGGCGGCGCCGAGGTCACCGCGATCGCGCGCGGGGCACAGCTTCAGGCAATCCGCCGGGACGGCCTCCATTTGCATACGCAAGAGGGCGAATTCTCCGCCCGCCTCTTGGCGGCGGAGCATCCGGCCGAGCTGGGCCCGCAGGATGCCGTCATCGTCGCGGTCAAGGCGCCGGCATTGCCGTCAGTGGCGCAGGGCATCGGCGCGCTGCTCGGCCGCGATACCTCGGTGGCCTTTGCGATGAACGGCATTCCCTGGTGGTATTTCCATGATCTTAGCGGCCCGCTCGATGGCCAGCGCCTGCCGCGCATCGATCCCGGCGGTGCGATGTGGCAGGCGGTCGGGCCCGAGCGGTCGCTCGCCGGCGTCGTTTATGCGCCCTGTACCGTGACCGCGCCGGGCGTCGTCCAGCGCGACGGCGCCGAGGGCCGCATCGTGCTTGGCGGACCCGACCGCCGCTCGCCGCAACGTGCCGAGCCGATCGCGGCGCTGCTGCGCGCCGGCGGCATGCGGGCGGATGTGAGCGACGAGATTCGCCGCGCCCTCTGGGAGAAGCTGCTGCGGCTGCTCGCCAGCGGCCCGATGGCGGTTCTGACGCAAGCGCCGCCGCGCGACATTTTCACCGATCCGGTGCTGGTTGCCGCCTCGCAGCGGATGGTGGAAGAAGCCGCCGGCATCGCCCGCGCGCTCGGCTGTCCGATCGAGGGCGATCTCGAGGCGTCCATGCGTGCCAACCGCAACGCGGCACACAAGACCAGCATCCTCCAAGACCTCGAGCTCGGCCGCCCAATGGAGATCGACGGCATCTACGATGTGCTGCTGCATCTGGCGAGCCTCGTCGACGTGAAGGTGCCGACGGTCGCGCTGCTGGTTGCGCTGACCAAGGCGCGGGCCCGCGCCGCCGGTCTCTACGCCGGATAAACCGCCGCGCGGGCAATCGCAACGACGACCGACCGCGGCACTACAGCCGCTCGGCCAAAAACCGCTTGAGCCGCGGGGCGAAGAAGCCCGAGAAGCTGCCGGTTTCCTCCAGCGGGTCCGAGCCCCAATAATGCGGCGCGCCCGGCGCGATCGATGTGCGCACGAAGCTTCCGGTCTGCTTCAGCGCCATCACGAACGCCGCTGACTGCGTCGCGACATCGACAATGTCGTCCTCGGTGCCATAGCCGATGAGGAACGCGGTCTGGTTGTTGGCGCGCGTGACATAGCTCATCGGCGAGGCGTCGAAATAGAGGCGGCGGTCGTCGATCGGCGCGGCGCCGAGGAATTTCTCGGTGATCTGGTCGCGCGGCCGCGACACCAGATCGTGCTGCCATTGCGCCGCCAGGTCGTAGACACCGTAGAGGCCGATGCAGCATTTCACCTTGGTGCTGACCGCGCCGAAGGGATCGCCGGCATTACCCTCGGCGAACAGTGGCGCATCGCCAGCCAGCGCCACCAGCGCCGCAAGCTGCGCGCCGGCACTGTCGCCCCAAAGGCCGAGCCGCTTGGGATCGAGCTTCAGATCGGAGGCCGAGCCGCGCGCGAATTGCACCGCGGCGCGGATGTCGTGGATCGCCTCGGGAAAGCTTTTCTGGCCGGGTTTGCACAAGCGGTAATCGACCGAGAACAGCGCATAGCCCGCGGCGGCGAGATACGGCCCCCAATGCTGATAGGAAGCGCGCGTGCCGAGCTGCCAGCCGCCGCCATGTACGCCGATCAGCGCCGGGAACGGCCCCGCGCCCTCGGGCAGATAAAGATCTCCGAGCAGCGCCGTGTTGTCATGAGTCGCATAGGTGATGCCGGATTGCTTTTGCATGGATCGATCTCCTAGGCAGATTTCAAGAACAGCCCCTCTCCGCCGCAAAGCGGGGGAGAGGGAGGGGCCCGCGCGGAGCGCGGGAGGGTGAGGTGGCGCGCGCAGCGGACACCCACCTCACCGACAATCCGGCCAACCGCTCTTCGCGGTTGGCCCCAGAGGGTTCGATCGCGAAGAGCGATCGAACGGGTTGTCCGCTTCGCTCGCACCCTCTTCCCCCGCGAGCGGGCGGAGAGGGTGATTCGAATACCTCGTTCATTCGATCGCGCTTAACCGATTGTGCTCTGGTCTAAACGGTAATCAATTCGCCGTTTTTAGCACAATCCGCCTCGGCGAGCGCAACGAAGGCCTCGGTCGCATCCTCGGGCAGCTTGATTTGGTTGCGATCCTCGAATGGGAAAGCGGCAAAGCGCAGCGCCGTGCGCATCGGCCCCGGATCGATCAGGTTCGCGCGCACGCTGCTTTGTCCGATTTCCTGCGCGTAGCTCTTCACCAGCGCCTCGAGCCCGGCCTTGCTCGCGGCATAAGCGCTCCAATAGGGCTGGGCGTCGCGGGCGGCGGCGCAGGTCGCGAAGATCGCGCGGCCGGCGGGCGAGCGACGCAGCAGCGGGTCGAGCGCGCGGATGAGGCGCCAATTCGCGGTGAGGTTGACGTCGATGATTTCCTGCACCAGCGCCGGCTCGAAATGCCCGGTCGGCGCGAGATGGCCGAGCAGGCCGGCGCAGGAGGCCAGGATATCGAGCCGCCCGAAGCGCTCGGCAAGCGCCGCCGCCATCGCGTCGATGCGCTCGAATTGCCGCAGATCGAGCGGCACCAGGGTCGCTGCGGCGCCAGCGTGGCGCAGCTCGTCGTCGAGGCGTTCGAGCGCGGCGGTATCGCGCGCCAGAAGGATGAGCTGCGCGCCCTCGGCGGCATAGCGCCGGGCGACGGCCGCGCCGAGGCCCTGCGACGCGCCGGTGATCAGCGCGATCTTGCCGGAAAGCCGACCGCTCACACCGTTTCGGTCAGCAGCGAGAGTTGGGTCGAGACCTGGCCGGCGTCGTGATCGACCAGCGGGATCGGGTATTCGTTGGTGAAGCATGCGTCGCAGAATTGCGGCGCCTTCGCATTGCGCCGGGTCTCGCCGACCGCGCGATAGAGCCCGTCGATCGAGACGAAGGCGAGGCTGTCGGCGCCGATATGCTTGCCCATCTCCTGGATCGACATATGCGCGGCGAGCAGCTTGTCGCGCTCGGGCGTCGCGATGCCGTAGAAGCAGGAATTGGTGGTCGGCGGGCTCGAGATGCGCATATGCACCTCGCGCGCGCCGGCTTGGCGCACCAGCTCGACGATCTTGGTCGAGGTCGTGCCGCGCACGATCGAATCGTCCACCAGGATCACGCGCTTGCCTTGGATATGCGCGCGGTTGGCGTTGTGCTTGAGCTTGACGCCGAGATGGCGGATCTGGTCGGTCGGCTCGATGAAAGTGCGGCCGACATAATGATTGCGGATGATGCCGAGCTCGAACGGCAGCTTGGCCTCGTTGGCATAGCCGAGCGCCGCCGGCACGCCCGAATCCGGCACCGGGATCACGATGTCGGCCGGCACATGGCTCTCGCGCGCGAGCTCGGCGCCGATGCGCTTCCTGGTCTCGTAGACGCTGATGCCGTCGACCACGCTGTCGGGCCGCGCGAAATAGATGTATTCGAAGATGCACAGCCGCTTCATGGCGCGGTCGAACGGCTTCGCCGAGCGCAAGCCCTGCGGCCCGGCGACGATCAGCTCGCCGGCCTCGACATCGCGCACGAAATCGGCGCCGATGATGTCGAGCGCGCAGCTTTCCGACGCGACGATCCACGCCTCGCCGAGCCGGCCCAGCACCAGCGGCCGAACGCCGAGCGGATCGCGCACTGCCATCAGCCCTTCCGACGACAAGGCCGCCAGCGAATAAGCGCCCTGCACCTGGCGCAGGGCGTCGACCATCCGCTCGTCGACCGACAGCTTGAGGCTGGTGGCGATCAGATGGACGATCACCTCGGTGTCGCTGGTCGATTGGAAGAGGCTGCCGCGGCGCACGAGCTGCTGGCGCAGCTTGTAGGAATTGGTGAGGTTGCCGTTGTGGCAGATGGCGAGGCCGCCGAACTCGAAATCCGCGAATAGCGGCTGAACGTTGCGCATCGCCACCTCGCCGGTGGTGGCATAACGGACATGGCCGATCGCGGAATGGCCGTGCAGCCGGTCGATGATATCCTTGGAGCTGAAATTCTCGCCGACATGGCCCATCGCGCGATGCGCGTGGAACTGCTCGCCGTCATAGGCGACGATGCCGGCGGCCTCCTGGCCGCGATGCTGCAGGGCATGAAGCCCGAGCGCCGTCAGCGCCGCCGCGTCCGGGTGGCCGAAAATGCCGAACACGCCGCATTCCTCATGCGGATGATCGTCATCGTCGAAGGGCGGGGCGTTGAAGGGCTGGGTTGTCAGCATCGGCCTCGTGCTTGTCATGGGCCTCAAGCTAGCTATAGGTAGGGACGGCGCAGCGGTTGTGCCAGAGTTTTAGCGGGACGAAGCGCTTCCCGCCAGCGGCGTATCACCGCGCATTCTGCTGTTGGATAAGCCGGTTGAGATCGCGTTGCTCGCCGGGCGTATAGACCGGCGCGGCATTGGCCGGCGGGGCCGGATTGGAGCGCCCGAAGGCGTCGATCGCGCGCTCGGCGTCCTTTTCCGCCGCGCTGCTCGCATTGCTCGAGCTCGCGGCGCGGGTCGCGCCGGGGCGCGGCAACGGAACATAGCTACGCATCTTGCCGGCGCCGGCTTCGAGATAGGGGATCGAGCGGGCGTCGGCGAACCAATGCGGCCGGTCCTTGCCGGTGGGCAGCATCCAGGCGAGCGCGATATAGCCGAGGCAGACGAAGATAAGCCCGCGCGCCAGGCCGAAGATCAGGCCGAGGGTGCGGTCGACCGGCGACAGCGAGCTGTCCTTCACCCGCCGCGCCAGGGCGTTCGAGATCATGTGGAGGACCATGAGCGCCAGGATGAACACCACCGCTGCGGCGCTGACATTGGCGATCACGCCCTTGGGCAAAACCTTCTCGAACAGCGGCAGGACATAGGGGAAGGTGTAGACGGCGACGAACGAGGCGTTGATCCAGGCGGCGATCGACAGCGCCTCGCGCACGAAGCCGCGCGAATAGGCGAAATACCCCGACAGGATGATCACGCCGATGACGGCGAAATCGAAGACCGTCACGAGCGTGCCCCCGCCGGGAGCCGCGGCGCCGCGCGCGGCGCCGCCTCGAACAGCGCCACGAGCTGGCGCAGATGCGCGAGCTCGCGGATCGCGATGCCGCCGGCATCGCCGGCGCGCTCCTTGTTGCGGCCGTGCCGCGGCGGGGTGACCGCCGCGCCGAAGCCAAGCTTGGCCGCCTCCTTGAGCCGCGCCTCGGCCTGGCCGACCGCGCGCACCTCGCCCGAGAGCCCGATCTCGCCGAAGACGACCGTATCCGCCGGCATCGGCTCGAGCGTCAGCGCCGAGACCAGCGCGGCGGCGACCGCGAGATCGGCGGCTGGCTCGGTGATGCGCAAGCCGCCGGCGACATTGAGATAAATGTCGCGCGCGCCGATCTGCAGCCCACAGCGCGCCTCGAGCACCGCCAGCACCATCGCGAGGCGGTTGCCGTCCCAGCCGACCACCGCGCGCCGCGGCGTGCCGTAGCTGGTCGGCGCGATCAGCGCCTGGATCTCGACCAGTACCGGCCGCGTGCCTTCCATCCCGGCGAACACGGCGGCGCCGGTGACCTGATTGCGGCGATCGGCGAGGAACAGCGCGGACGGGTTTGGCACTTCCGCCAAGCCGCGATCCGTCATCTCGAAGACGCCGATCTCGTCGGTTGGGCCGTAGCGGTTCTTGACCGCGCGCATGATGCGGAACTGGTGGCCGCGCTCGCCCTCGAAATAGAGCACGGTGTCGACCATGTGCTCGAGGACGCGCGGGCCGGCGATGATGCCTTCCTTGGTGACATGGCCGACGAGGACGACGCAGAAGCCGCGCGCCTTGGCGAGGCCGATCAGCTCCTGCGCCGAGGCGCGGACCTGGCTGACCGTGCCGGGCGCGCTGTCGAGCGTGTCGAGATACATGGTCTGGATCGAATCGATCACCACGAGATCGGGCCCGCCGGCATGATCGAGGCTGGCGGCGATGTCGCGGATGCTGGTCGAGGCGGCGAGCTCCACCGGCGCGCGCTCGACCCCGAGGCGCGCCGCGCGCAGCCGCACCTGATCGAGCGATTCCTCGCCCGAGATATAAGCGCAGCGATAGGCTTTGCCGCCTTGGCCGCCGGCCAGCGCCGCCACCGCTTGCAGCAGCAAGGTCGACTTGCCGATGCCGGGATCGCCGCCGACGAGGAGCGCCGAGCCGGGCACCATGCCGCCGCCACAGACCCGGTCGAATTCCGCGATGCCGGTCACCCGGCGCGGGATTTCCCGCGAGTCGCCTTGGAGGCCGGTGAAGTCCAGCTTGCGGCCCTTGGTCTTGCCGAAGCCGGTCTTGGCAAGGCTCTTGGCCGGCCCGCTGGCGACCGCTTCCTCGACCAGCGTGTTCCAGCCGCCACAGTTGTCGCAGCGCCCGGCCCATTTCGAATAGGCCGAGCCGCATTGCTGGCAGACGAATTGGGTTTCGTGCTTGGCCATCTCAGGAGTTTACGCGTTGCCGGCTCACAATGCGCGCACTTCCATCTGGATCGGCCCGTCGGCGCGGCCGTGGATGAACTGATCGACGTAGGGATTGCCGGAATGGTCGATCTCGCTCGCCTTGCCGCTCCAGATGATCCGGCCCTTGTAGATCATGGCGATCCGGTCGGCGATCTTGCGCGCGCTCGCCATGTCGTGGGTGATCGAGATCGCGGTCGCGCCGAGATCGCGCACGCATTTGACGATGAGGTCGTTGATGACGTCGCCCATGATCGGGTCGAGGCCGGTGGTCGGCTCGTCGAACACGATGATCTCGGGCTCGGCGGCGATCGCGCGGGCGAGGCCGACGCGCTTCTGCATGCCGCCCGACAGCTCGGCCGGGCGCAGCTCGCCGACTTCGGGGCCGAGGCCGACGGCACCGAGCTTCTGCAATGCGATGTCCCTTGCCTGCTGGCGATCCATGCCGCGTCCCTGAATGAGGCCGAAGGCGACATTCTCCCACACGCGCAGCGAGTCGAACAATGCCGCGCCCTGGAACAGCATGCCGAATTTCTGCAGCAATGTCTCGCGGTGACCGCGCGACAAGGTGGTGACCTCCTGGCCGTCGATCTTGATCGAGCCGCCATCGGGATCGAGCAGCCCGAGGATGCATTTGACGGTCACGGATTTGCCGGTGCCCGAGCCGCCGATGACGACGAGGCTCTCGCCGACTCCGACATCGAGATCGATGCCGTCGAGCACGATCTTCGATCCGAAGGATTTCTTGAGGCCGCGCACCGAGATTTTCGGCTCGGCGGGGCTCAGTGTCTCGCTCATCAGAACAGCACGCTGGTCAAGAGGTAGTCGAACAGCAGGATCATCACCGAGGCCGACACGACGGCGTAGGTCGTCGCCGCGCCGACGCCCTGCGCCCCGCCGCGCGAATGATAGCCGTGATAGCAGCCCATCAACGCGACGATAAAGCCGAAAACGCCAGCCTTGATGAGGCCCGAGAAGATGTCGGTCGCCGCCAGATTGTCGGCGGTGTTGTGGAGATAGCTCGCCGGGTTGAAGCCGAGCTTGTAGGTCGCGACGATGTAGCCGCCGAAGACGCCGATGATGTCGGCGACCAGCACCAGGAGCGGCAAGGTCACGAGGCCCGCGACGATGCGCGGAACGACGAGATATTTCATCGGGTTGGTCGAGAGCGTCGAGAGCGCGTCGATCTGGTCGGTGACGCGCATGGTGCCGATCTCGGCGGCGATCGCGGCGCCGATGCGGCCGGCGACCATCAGCGCGGCGATCACCGGCCCGAGCTCGCGCGTGACCGACAGCACCACCACCGTCGCGGTCGCGCTGGCGGCACCGAAGCGGCTGAAGCCGGTATTGGTTTGCAGCGCCAGCACCATGCCGGTGAAGGTCGCGGTCAGGCCGACCACCGGCAGCGAGTAATAGCCGATATCGATCATCTGCCGCCCGATCAGGCGGAAATAGATCGGCGGCCGGAAGCAGTGGCTCAGCGCAGTCAGGGTGAAGATCGCAAACCGCCCGCTCGCGCCGAGAAAGCCGATGAAGACGCGGCCGACCGAAGCGAGAAAGTCGAGCATCCTCAGCGCGCTCCGCCGCGATAGACGCGATGGCAGCGCCGGCCGAGCGCGGTCAGTATCTCGTAGCCGATGGTGCGCGCGGCGAGCGCCGCGTCGTCGACGCCATAGCGCTCGTCGAGCAGATCGACATACTCGCCCGGACGCACGGTCGCGGGATCGTGGCCGGTCACGTCGAGGGTCAGAAGATCCATGGAGATTTGTCCGACGACGGGAGCAGGCTTGCCGGCAATCCGCGCGACGCCGCGGTGAGCGGACGACCGCAACCACCCATCGGCATATCCCATCGCAATGGTGGCGATGCGGGCCGGCCGGTCGATGCGGTGCGCGGCACCGTATCCAACGCTCTCCCCCCTGTCAACGTCGCGGATTTGCAGGATTTTCGCCTTCAGGTGAACGGTCGGCCGCATCGGGTTGGGGCGGCCGGGCGAGGGGTTGACGCCGTAAAGCGCGGCGCCGGCGCGCACCATGTCGAAGTGAAAATCGCCGCCCAGGAAAATGCCCGACGATGCCGCGAGGCTGGCCGGCATTTGCGGCAGGCGCCGCAGCGCCGCGCGAAACGCCTCGAGCTGCGCCACATTCATCGGATGCGCCGGCTCGCTCGCGCAGGCGAGATGCGAGAGCACCAGCGCCAGGGTGAAGCCCCTGAGCAGCGCCGGCTCGGCGGCAAGCCGCGCGATCTCTTGCGGCGGCAGGCCCAGCCGCGCCATGCCGGTGTCGAGATGCAGCATCGCCGGCGCGCCGCCCCGCCGCATTGCATAGCTGCGCCACGCCCCAAGCTGGCCGAGATCGTTGAGCACCGGCATCAGCGCGCCTTTGGCGAAATCGGCCGGTGTGCCGATGACGAGGCCGTTGAGCACGGCGATCTGCGCCCGCGGCAAGAGCGCGCGCAATTCCAGGCCCTCGTCGAGGCTCGCGACGAAGAAGGTCTTGCAGCCGGCGCGGGCGAGAGCGGGTGCGACCTTGGCCATGCCGAGGCCGTAGCAATCGGCCTTCACCACCGCGGCGCAGCGCGCGGATGGTCCAACGCGCTCGGCCAGTTTCAGCCAATTACCGGCGATCGCATCGAGATCGATCGTCAGAACCGCCCCGGCCCGGGCCTCCGGGCTCGCCCGCGCGGTCGCACGCGCACGCGGGCGGGCTGGGCCTCCGGGACGAGGCGCCCGGGTATCAGCCGATGCCATCGGGCAGGCGGTCGCCGCTGATCAGATTCTCGAACTTGGTGGTCTCGTGGGCGAACCGCAACGTCACCTTGCCGATCGGACCGTGGCGCTGTTTCGAGATCAAGACCTCGGCCGTGCCAGTCACGTCCTGCAGGCGCTTGTGCCAATCCTCGTAGCGTATGTTGTAGCGCTCGTCGCTCTCTTCGGGGCGGCGTCCCGGCTCGCCGCGGCTCAGATAGTATTCCTCGCGATAGACGAACATGACGACGTCGGCGTCCTGCTCGATCGAGCCCGATTCGCGCAGATCGGACAGCATCGGCCGCTTGTCCTCGCGCTGCTCGACGGCGCGCGAGAGCTGCGACAGCGCCACCACCGGCACGTTGAGCTCCTTGGCCAGCGCCTTGAGGCCGCGGGTGATCTCGGAAATTTCCTGAACGCGGTTCTCCGAGCCGTAATCGTCGCCGCGGATGAGCTGCAGGTAATCGACGATGATCAGGCCGAGGCCTTGCTGGCGCAGCAGCCGGCGCGCGCGCGTGCGCAGGCCCGCGATGCTGAGCGCGGGCGTGTCGTCGACGAAAAACGGCACCGAGGACAGCCGCTGGCTCGCCTGGACGAATTTGTCGAAATCCTCGTGGCTGACCTCGCCCTTGCGGATGTTGTTCGACGAGACCCCGGATTCCTCGCTGAGGATGCGGGTGGCGAGCTGCTCGGCCGACATTTCGAGCGAGAAGAAGCCGACCACCGCGCCGTCCTCGGCGATGGTGCGCCCGTCCGCCGCCTTGGCCGGTCGATAGGCGCGGGCGGCGTTGAAGCCGATATTGGTGGCGAGCGCGGTCTTGCCCATCGACGGCCTGCCGGCGAGCACGACCAGATCCGAGGGATGGAGGCCGCCCAGAAGCTTGTCGAGGTCGATGAGGCCGGTCGAGACGCCGGTGGTCTTCCCGCTGCGCTTGAACGCCGCCTCGGCCTGGACGATGGCGCTCGAGAGCGCGCTGATGAACGGCCGGAAACCGCCTTCCGCCTGGCCGGTTTCGGCGAGGTCGAAGAGCTTTTTCTCGGCGGTCTCGATCTGGCGGGTCGCCAGCCGGTCGAGATCGTGCTGATAGGCCTCGTTGACGATATCCTCGCCGACCGTGATGAGCTGGCGGCGCAGATAGAGGTCGTGGATAGTGCGGCCGTAATCCTCGGCATTGATGATCGTGACCACCGACGCGGCGAGGCGCGAAAGGTATTGCGCGCCGCCGACCTCTTGCAGCGCGTCGTCCTGCTCGAACAGGTTCTTCAGCGTCACCGGATTGGCGAGCTGGCCGCGCTCGATCAGCTTGGCGATCGAGGCAAAGATGCGCCCGTGGACGCCGAGCGCGAAATGCTCCGCCCGCAGGAACTCGGAAACCCGATGGAACGCCGCGTTGTTGACCAGGATCGCCGCGAGCAAGGCTTGCTCGGCCTCGGCATTCGACGGCGGCTGGCGATAGGGCAGCTCGCCCTCGCGCAGCGGGGTGACATTCGACGCGGTGTTTTCCATGACGGCGATGTTACCAAAAGCCGCTCGCGGCGGAATGACCTATTAAGTGCACAGGCTGTGGATCATGGGGAGCGAGTCGCACGCCGCGCGATTCGCCTCCAGGTCAAGCGTTTCGCGATCCGAGCGCTGGGAGAGCTGACCCGAGTCGGGCATCTCCTATAGCTAAAGCACATGCTAAAGTAGCCTTATGGATGAGAAATCCTCAGAGCCTGAGCGGGTGTGGCGGCACGCGAATCGATCGTCACGGAGGCGATCGATTAAACGGAGCTTGGTGCCTCGCCCGCCGAAAGACGGTCCCGTTGCAATTTGGGACGGTGCCCCGAAGCGAGCTTCGGCCGAACACGATGGCGGGTACGACAAAGTTTGAATTGCTAGAAGCAGAAGCGCTATACGCTCCAATCGAATCGGTTTCTCTCATCGTCATACCGGCGAAAGCCGGTATCCACCGGTCGGCATCTCGTTTGTTGACAAATGGACCCCGGCTTTCGTCGGGGTGACGATAAAGACAGGCCTCGAGCTGAGCGAATCGAACTCTGGCCCGCTCGTTCTCGCCGCGCTCAGGCGACCCGCGAAGCGGCGCGTTCCTTGGCGCGCGGCTGGTGCATGCGCTCCCAATCGAACATGTAGTCGCGGGTCAGCGGGACGCTGTCGACGCGCTTGGCAATCTGCATCTGGAAGTTGATGTGGCCCTGCCAGCGGAACGCCACTTCCGAGCCGGCGAGATAGAATTCCCACATCCGGCAGAAGCGCTCGTCATAGACCGCCTTGACGCGCTCGCGATTGGCAAGGAAGCGCGCCCGCCAGTTCCTCAGGGTCTCGGCGTAGTGCAGCCGCAGCACCTCGATATCGGTGATCCAAAGCCCGGTGCGCTCGACCACCGGCACGACCTCCGAGATCGCCGGCGAGTAGCCGCCCGGGAAGATGTATTTGCGGATCCAGGCATTGGTGTGCCCCGGCCCGTCGGCGCGACCGATCGAGTGCAGCAGCGCGATGCCGTCATCGGCGAGGAGGCCTTTGAGCTTCTCGAAGAAGGTCGGGTAGTGAATGACGCCGACATGCTCGAACATCCCAACCGAGACGATGCGGTCGAAGCGGCCGGCGACCTCGCGATAATCGGTCAGCTCGAATTTCACCCGATCCGAAAGCCCGAGCGCCGCGGCGCGGCCTTCGGCGACGCGAAGCTGCTCGACCGAGAGCGTGATCCCGGTCACCCGGACGTCGCATTGCTGCGCCATGTAGAGCGCGAGGCCGCCCCAGCCCGAGCCGATATCGAGCACATGCTGGCCGGGCTCGAGCCGCAGCTTCGCGGCGAGGTGGCGCTTCTTGTTGGCCTGCGCTTCCTCGAGCGGCTCGTCCGGCCGGGTGAAATAGGCGCAGGAATATTGCCGGTCGTTGTCGAGGAACAAATTGTAGAGCGTGTCGGACAGATCGTAGTGATGGGCGACGTTCTGGCGCGATTTCCACAATGGATTGTATTGCTGGAAAACCCGCAGCAGCCGGCCGAATTCCTCGGTCAGACGCGTCATCGGATGCGGCGGTCCGAGGCTCATGTTGGAGCCGACGAACTCCAAGAGATCGTAAAGGCTGCCATCCTCGATCGTGAGGCGGCCGTCCATGAAGGCCTCGCCCAGCTTCATCTGGCCGTTGACGAACAGCGCGCGCGCGACCGCGCGGTCGTGAAGCCGCATGGTGATGGTACGTCCGGGCTCGCCCGAGAATACGTGCAGACGACCTTCCGAGTCGTAAACGCGAAGCGTACCCTTGCGTACCAGATGACGCAGCAATCGCGAAAGCAGCATCGGGCCAATCCCCTTGACTTATTCTTTCGATGCTTTTCGCGACCACTAAACTACAGGCCGGGGGGTCAAGACAAGTCCGGAATCCTGGCGATTTTCGGGCAAAGCTGCATAGCTGGGCGGCGCTATTGCCGTCCCTGTGCGGTGGTCAAAGGGTGGCAAGGGGCGATGCCCGTCCGGGAGCCGGGAAAACCGCGTCCAGTGCGGCGCGTTCGTCTGGGCTGAGGGCGATGTCGAGCGCGGCGCGGTTTTCCCGCACATGGCCAAGGTCGGTCGCTTTCGGGATCGCGAGCACGCCGTCGCGGCTCAGCACCCAGGCGAGGGCGAGCTGGGCGGCGCTCACCCCGCGCTTCTGGGCGAGCGCAGTCAGCGTCCGATTGCCGAGGATGCGGCCCTGCTCGATCGGCGAATAGGCCATGACCGGAATGCCGCGCGCGCGGCACCAGGGCAGCAAATCCCATTCGATGCCGCGCCGCGACAGGTTGTAGAGCACCTGATTGGCCGCGACCGCGGTGCCGTCGAGCGCCGCTATCTCGCTGCTGTCGAAATTGCTCACGCCCCAGCGGCGGATCTTGCCGGCGGCCTTGAGCGCCTCGAAGCCGGCGATCGTCTCCGCGAGCGGATGGCTGCCCGGCCAATGCAGCAAATAAAGATCGAGCCGGTCGGTGCCGAGCCGCTGGAGGCTGGCCTCGCAAGCCTTGATCGTGCCGTGGCGGCTGGCGTTCTGCGGCAGTACCTTGCTGACGAGAAAGACCTCGTCGCGGCGGCCGGCGATGGCCTCGCGCACGATCGTCTCGGCGCCGCCATCGCCATACATCTCGGCGGTGTCGATGAGCGCCATGCCGAGATCGAGACCAAGCTTCAGCGCGGCGATCTCGGCTGCCGCGGCGCCGCGGCGCTCGCCCATCCTCCAAGTGCCAAGGCCGAGGGCCGGAATCGGATCGCCGTCGGGCAGGGTCAAGGATCGCATCGTCGCTCCCTCATATATGCCGTTTATATAGTGCGCACCTGCAATCGCCCTCGAATTTATATGGGCATCGCGGCATTTCTGACAGGGACGCGGTGGCGTTCGCGCGTCTGGAGGAATTCATGCTCGATAT
>DATLUE010000094.1:0-3917 GCA_035533255.1 Allostellaceae bacterium
CGCCGACATTGCGCACCAGGCTGAACAACGCGGTCGCCTCGTTGCGGTAGGCCGGCGCCAAGGTGCCGAAGGTGATGAGCGACAGCGGCACGAAGATCATCCCCATGCCGAAGCCCTGGCCGATGCCGGCGAGCGCGATCGGCTGCCAGCCCATGTCGATGGTCCAGCCGCTCGTGATCCAGAACGAATAGGCCGAGCACACGAAGCCGATAAGCATCAGGACCCTGGCGTCGAAGCGGTTGGTGAGCCGGCCGACCAGCAGCATCGAGAACACGGTGCCGAAGCCGCGCGGGGTCATCAAGATGCCGGCGGTCACCACCGGATAATTGAGCACCTCCTGCAGCAGGGTCGGCAGCAGCGCGGTCGAGGCGAGGATCACGACGCTGATCAGGAACATCAGCACGTTGCCCGACGAGAAATTGCGATCCTTGAACAGCACCAGATTGACGAACGGATTCTTCGAGGTCGCCGAATGGACCAGGAACACCCAGAAGGCGGCAAGGGCGATGCCGAGCTCGATGCGGATCTCGTTGGCGGCGAGCCAATCCTTGTACTCGCCGCGATCGAGCATGAGCTGCAAGGCACCGACCGCGACGCTGAGCAGCGCGAAGCCGAAGAAATCGAAGCCGCGGCGGTGGGTCTGGCTCTCGCGCGCGAACACCGCCAGCACGGTAAAGGCGACGATGCCGATCGGCACGTTGATGTAGAACACCCAACGCCAATTGTAGGCGTCGGTCAGATAGCCGCCGAGTGTCGGGCCGATGATCGGACCGAGCATCACGCCCGCGCCCCAGATCGCCATCGCGCTGCCGGCCTTCTCGCGCGGGTAGATGTTGAGCAGCATGGTTTGCGCGAGCGGCACCAGCGCCGCGCCGCACAGGCCTTGCAGGAAGCGAAACGCCACCATCTGGTAGATGCTGCCGGCCATGCCGCACAGCACCGAGGCGGCGGTGAAGCCGGCCATCGAGCCAAGCAGCAGCCGCTTGGTGCCGTAATTCGCGGCCAGCCAGCCGGTCAGCGGCGTCGCGATCGCGGCCGCGACGATGTACGAGGTCAAAACCCAGGTGACTTCGTCCTGCGCCACCGAGAAGCTGCCCTGCATGTGCGGCAGCGCGACGTTCGCGATCGTGCTGTCGAGCGTCTGCATGATGGTCGCGAGCATCACCGCCGCGGTCACGAAGCCGCGGTTCAGGCCGGTGTCGCGCGGCGCCGCCGGGCTCTTGGATGCGCGGACGCGGTCGGCGCGGGATTCCACGGCGGCAGGGTACGGGTATCGACCACCACGGTCGCGCTCATCCCGGCGCGCAGCGGATGCTCGACATCGCCATCGTCGATCTCCAGCTTCACCGGTACGCGCTGCACGATCTTGACCCAATTGCCGGTCGAGTTCTGCGGCGGCAGCACCGAGAATTCCGAGCCGGTGCCGGCGCTGATGCTCTGCACCCGGGCATGAAAGGTGCGATCGGGATAGGTGTCGATATCGACCGTGGCGTTTTGGCCCGGCCGCATCCGGGTGAGATCGGTTTCCTTGAAATTCGCCACGATCCAGGAATGCTCGGTGGTGACGAGATCGAAGGCCGGCGTCGCGGCGGTGAGATATTGCCCGACCGGCAGGTGGCTGACCTCGGTCGCATAGCCGTCGGCCGGCGCGGTGATCACCGCGTCCGAGAGGTTGAGCGCCGCCGCGTCGACTTGCGCCTGCGCCTCCAGCACCAGCGGATGCTGGTCGGTCGCGATGTCGGGATTGCCGCCCAGGCTCGCCAGCACATTGGCGGCCTGTTGCTGCGCCGAGGAAAGCTGTTGCCGCGCCGCATCCAGATTATGGCGCGCCTCGTCGTATTTTTGCTGCGAGGTGATGTGCGTCGCCAGGAGCTGCGCCTGGCGATCCGCCTCGCGCTGCAGATAGTCGACCGTGCTCTGCGCAGCTTTGACATCGGACTGGCGCTGCTTGTAGGTCGCGCGCAGGCCGTCGATTTGCAGCCGCGTCGCCGCGAGCTGCGCCTGCGCCTTGGCAAGCGCGATGCGATAGCTGGAATCGTCCAGGCGGATCAGCACCTGCCCGGCCTTGACCGGCTGGTTGTCCTTGACCTCGACCGCGACCACGCGGCCGCTGACATCCGAGCTGATGACGATCTTGTCGGCCTGGACGTACGCGTCGTCGGTCGAGGCGGAGCGCCCCGCCGTCAAATAGAGATAAACCGCGACCGCCACCAGCACGAGCGGCACGCTCGCCATGAGGACGACCCGCAGCCAGATGCTGCGCTGGCCGAAACGCGCGCGGGTATCGCTGAGGACGCTCATTCCGCCGCTCCCGCCAGCGGGCCCGACGATTCGGGTGGGGCCAACTCGGTCGTATGATCCGAAAGGTTGTGCCGCGCGCGCAGCAGCAGCTCCATGATCCGGTCGCTGTCCTCGGGCGAAAAGCCGCTCAGCGCCTCGGCGCGCACTTCGCGCCCGACGGCGATCATTTCGGCAAACAGCGGCTTGGCCTTTTCGGTCATGAAGAGCTGCCAGGCGCGGCGGTCCTGGGGATCGGGGCGGCGCTCGACCCAGCCGGCTTGCGCCATCCGGTCGATCAGCCGCGCCAGCGAGATCGGCTCGAGCTCCAGAAGCTCGGCCAGCCCGGCCTGGTTGATCCCCTCGTGATAGACGAGATAGGCCAGGGCCTGGCATTGGGCGCGGGTCAGGCCCAGGGATTTCGAGCGTTGGTCGAAACGCTTGCTGAGCAGCCGCGCGGTCTCGTAGAGCACGAAACCGAAGCTGCGATTGAAATCGAATTCGGTCATGCCGCTAATTTAATAAGCAGGCTTAAGATAAGCCAATGACCTGATCGCAAAGCTGCTCGGCAAAAACCTCATGTCTTTGTTCATAAATGATAAATTGGCTTTGTTTGGTAATTTGGCGTTTCTGATCGGCGCATCAAGCCGTTAGAACGCCAACGACGTACATGATTTGCGTGCAGCCGGCGCAAATTCAAGATCGCCGGTCGCAAAAAAACGCCTTGAGATCGGGAAATGGGATCGGCGCGATTTCTGAAATTCAAGTCCCAGCGCGTACCGTTTCGGGGTATATCTTTGAACCGCAACGGGAACCCGATGCGCGGAGGAACAGCTCGGCCATGCTGGGTGGCTGATGACGAACATGCCCAATTACCGGCACGTCTTTCTCAGCGATCTCGAATGGATGGTGATGCCGCCAATCCTCTTGAATCAGTTCCGGCTGTTCAACGCCGATGGCAAGGTCGTCGCTTTCGCCGCCTGGGCCTATCTCTCGGAAGCGGTCGAGAGGCGATTGCAGGAGTCGAGAGGCGATTGCAGGAATCGAGAGGCGATTGCAGGAATCGAATCCGCGCCTCGCGCCGGCGGAATGGAAAAGCGGCGATCGCTTATGGCTGATCGATCTCTTTGCGCCCTTCGGTCACGCCGAGCTCGCACTCAAAGAGCTGCGCGAGACCGCGGTCAAGGGCAAGAGCTTCAAGATGCATAGCATGCAGCCGGATGGAGCACGACTAGTTATCACTTTCGAGGGGTGAAATTGTTTTGGCTGAGCGTAGAAGCAATGCGGGTTAGCGAAAGGCCGTGACATGGAAACTGGAATGTCTATATCCGAAAAAAGAAAACAATACGCTGCGGGAATTATGCGTCAATTTCCCGGCAAGATTACGCCGGTAGTTCAGCAAAAAATCCTAACTCAAGAAGTAATTCTGGGAATGTCCCCCTACGAAGCCCACCTCGCGGCCGGTGCATTCGTTTTTAAGGTTAAGCCAGACGCGGCTAAGTGGCCGATAAGTGCGAATCCATACGAGGTGATGTGGTGTCAATCCATCGCGCCAGATAACAGTGAGATTTGGATGATGTTCGAAACCGGTACCCAATTTTCGAAGCGTGGTTTAACGAAATTCCGTGTGTATTTCGATC
>DATLUE010000095.1:0-20013 GCA_035533255.1 Allostellaceae bacterium
CAGCGCGCCGCGCCGCAGCACCGCCGGCGCATGGCTGTCGCTGAGGGCAGGCGTATCCTCGACATGCAAGATCGCGCCGCCAGCCCGCGCCACTGCGGCCAGCGCGGTTTTCTCAGGCTCCGGCACATCGGCGACGAAGACCAGTTGCGCGCCGCGCAAATCTTCGGTTCGGGGCCAATGGCGCGCCAGCCGGTCGCCGGCGGCCTGCGCCAATGCGGGTGACGGCTGCGCCGAGAATACCCTCAGTGCTCGTGCGCCGGCCTCGTCCAGCAGGTTCAGCCGCCGCAGGCAAGCCGCATCGGTCCCGATCAGGACAAGACGCAACCGCGCGAGGTCGAGCGATAAAGGAAGCATAATTTACCAATTTATATCGCTAAATAAGAGCTCTCCTAATATATTTCACGGATGTTTATGTTTCAATAGATATAATATACTATATATTTATGTAGTTTTGGACAAAAGAAAAGGCGCCGCCTTGGCGCCTTTTCGTGCAGCGGGGAAAGCCTTGTTCAGTGCGCCGCGACCGGTATTGCCGAGGGCGGACGAATGGTGATGTGTTGGCTACGCAGCGTATCGACCACCTGCTTGGCCGGCGGGTCGCCGGCTTGCGCCAAGCGCGCGGTGTCGCCGGCAAAGGCGTCGACCGAATTGCGCAGCTTCAGGGTCTGCTGCACCGCGGCTTCTTGGCCGGCATAGACGCTGGAAAGATTGCTGCGATCGCGCATCAGCTGCACGGTCTGGAAGCCGATCGCGGCGAGGAAGGCAACCGCCAGCAGCGCGACCGGCAAAGCGAGCGACGGGCCGCTGTTCTGCGACCCGGCGAATTTCTCGAACACGGTCATTACTTTTTCTCCGAGGTCGGGGCCGGCGCCGATTGTGCGGGCCGGATGTTGTAGCGGGCGAGCAGTTGGTTGAAGTTCTCGTCCTTGGGATTGGCGGCGGCGACCGCGCTGCGCACCATCGCCTGCTCGATCCGCACCAGATCGGTGCCCTGATTGATGAGCTGCTGGCGCTGCGTGACCGCGAGTTGGCTCGACTGATTGTTGGAGACCAGCACGGCGTTGAAGATGACGAGCGTGAGGCTCAGCCCTGCGGCAATGGTTGCTGCCCAATTGGTCATGATCGATCCTTCTTGATGCCGGCGGTGCAGAACGCGAAAAAGCGATGCTGCGCCGCGCCGCAAGCCGATTTATGCTGTCATGGTTATGGCTTGGAATCCTCAACAATACCTTAAATTCGCCGGCGAGCGGCTGCGGCCCGGCTTCGATCTTCTCGCCCAGATCAACGACTTGCCGGCGGGACCTCTGTTCGATCTGGGCTGCGGCACCGGTCCCCATGCCCAGGCGATCGCGGCGCGCTGGCCCGACCGCACGCTGACCGCGATCGATAATTCGGCGACGATGCTGGCCGAGGCGGCGAAGACGCCGTCGGCGATCCGCTGGCTCAATGCCGACATCGCATGCTGGCAGGCGAGTGCGCCCGCCGCGCTGATCTACTCCAACGCGACCTTGCACTGGCTCAATCGGCACGAACGGTTGTTCCCGCGCTTGCTCGGCATGCTCGCTGACGGCGGCGTGCTGGCGGTGCAGATGCCGCGCAATTTCGACAATCCCTCGCAGACCTTGCTGCGCGACACCGCGGCGCGCGGGTCCTGGGCCGCGGAGCTGGCGCCGTTGTTCGCGCCCGGCATCGAGACCCCGTCGCTGCTGCGTCCCGACCCGGTCGGCACGCCGGATTTCTACTACGATCTGCTCGCGCCGCTGGCCGGCGGCGGCATCGAGCTCTGGGAGACCGAATATGTCCATCAGCTCCAGGGCGAGAACGCCGTGCTCGAATGGATGCGCGGCACCACCTTGCGCCCGCTCCTCGATGCGCTCGGCGACGACTTGCGCGCCGGCTTTCTCGCCGCCTATGCGGCGCGGCTGGCCGCGGCGTTTCCGCGCCGCGCCGACGGCAAGACGCTGCTGAAATTCCGCCGCCTGTTTCTGGTGGCGCGAACGTAACGGGGGAATGGAGAATGGCCTACTGGCTGATGAAATCGGAGCCGAGCGCTTATTCCTGGGAGCAGCTCGTCAAGGACGGCCGCACCAATTGGAGCGGCGTGCGCAACTACCAGGCGGCGATCAATCTCAAAGCGATGAAGGTCGGCGATCGCGCCTTCTTCTATCACTCGAACGAGGGCTTGGCGGTGGTCGGCATCGCCGAGATCGTGAAAGCCGCCTATCCCGATCCCAGCGACAAGACCGGCCGCTTCGTCATGGTCGATGTGCAGCCGGTGGCGCCGCTAAAAAATCCCGTCACCCTTGCCGCGATCAAGGCCGAAGCGAAGCTCAAGAACCTGCCGCTGGTGAAGCAAGGACGACTGTCGGTGTCGCCGGTCGGCGCCGAGGAATGGAAGCTGATCGCCAAGATGGGCGGTGTCAAAGCTTGACGAGCAGACTCTGCGCCGAAGCCGAGATCGCCGAAGGCGAGGGACGCGGCTTCGTCTTCGGCGATGGCACCGAGCGCGAAGCGATCTTCGTCATCCGCTGGCACGGTGTGCTGCACGGCTATCGCAATTCCTGCCCGCATGTCGGCACGCCGCTCGATTGGCCCGACGACCGCTTCTTCGATTCCGCCGGCGAATATCTGATGTGCGGCACGCATGGCGCGGTGTTCCGGCCTGAGGACGGCTTCTGCATCGAAGGCCCGTGCAGCGGCCGCTCGCTCGCGCGCATCGCGCTGCGCGTCGAGAACGGCGGCATCCATTTCGCCGATTAGACGACCCGGAAATTCTTGAACTGCCAGGGATCGCCCTTGTCGAGGTCTTCGGGGAACAAGCGCCCGCGATCGAACAGCGGGGTCCAGTCGCTGAACTCGCCGACCACCTTGCCCAGATACGGCCGGCAGATTTCGAGGATGCGCTCGTGGTCGACCTCGTCGGGCTCGACGATGCCGCGCTCGGGATTTTCCAGCGCCCAGATCATCCCGGCGAGCGCCGCGGAGGTTACTTGCAGCGAGGTCGCGTTGTTGAAGCGCACCAGGCGCCGCGCCTCCTCGACCGAGAGGCGCGAGCCATACCAATAGGCGCCCTGCGTGTGCCCCATCAGCAAGACGCCGAGCTCGTCCATGCCGTGCTCGATCTCGTCCATCATCAGGCGCTTGGTTTCCTGCAAGCGGAAATTCTTGCCCCAGAGCTCGTGAACCGAAAGCACCGCGTCGTCGCACGGGTGATAGGCGTAATGGACGGTCGGGCGATAGCGCACGGCATCGCCGTCGCGCTGCGTGAAATAATCCGCGATCGAGATCGCCTCGGCATGAGTGATAAGAAAGCCGTGATAGGGGCCTTCGAGCGGCGTCCAGCTCCGCACCCGGGTCGAGGCGCCGGGGCGGTTGAGAAAGATCGCGCAGCCGGTGCCGAAATCGTGCCGCCCGCCGTCCGCCGGGAAATGCCGCTCATGCGAGCCCCAGCCGAGCTCGGCCGGCTGCATGCCTTCGGCGACGAAGCCGTCGATCGACCAGGTGTTGACGAACTCGCCGGGCTGCTTCGGGATGCGCGAGATCTGCGTGTCGCGCTCGGCGATGTGGATGACCTTGACGCCGAGCTCGGCCGCGAGCGCGCCCCAGGCGTCGCGCGTCGCGGGCGTTGCTTTGAGCCCCGCTTCCTCGGCGAGGTCGAGCAACGCCACCTTGACGAAATGCGAGACGAGGCCGGGATTGGCGCCGTGGGTCAGCACCGCGGTCGGGCCGCTCGGATGCTTGGCGCGCAGCGCCAGCGCGTTCTCGCGCAGCGCATAATTCGAGCGCAAGGACGGGGTGAGATCGGGATCGGTATAGCCGCCGGGCCACGGCTCGATGCAGGTGTCGAGATAGAGCGCGCCCTTGGCGTGGCACAGCTCGACCAGCGCGAGGCTCGACACCTCGACCGAGACGTTGAGCAGGAAATCGCCGCCGCCGAGCAGCGGATCGAGCACGGCGGCGTAGTTCTCGCGCGTCAATGGCTCGACGATGAAGCGCACGCCAAGATCCTTGGCCTCCTTCTGGCCGCGATCCTCGGCGGTGACGACCGTCACTTGGGCTGGCTTGATGTCGATGTGGCGCAGGATCAGCGGCAGGACGCCTTGGCCGATGCTGCCGAAGCCGACGATGACCAGCCGGTTGCGGAATTTGAGATATTTCGTCGTGCGGGCCATGCCGCGATCCGCTCTAAGGGTGCTCCGCGGCAGTGTCAAGGCAAGTGTTGCACTGCGAGATGAGCGCGGGAGACAGCGCTATCGAATCGCCGCGGATGTGCTAGATAGGTGGCAGATTTATTGCGCTTTGGCGGAGGCTTTTCATGGCGGATAATCGCGCCACCACGATGGCGCAAGCGACAACGCCGAATGAGCAGCCTAAGACTGCGGGGGACCAGGCCCAGGAGCTGACCGACGGTTTCCACCTCGTCATCGACGCGCTCAAGCTCAACGGCCTGACCACCATCTACGGCGTGCCCGGCATCCCGATCACGGATTTTGGGCGCATGGCGCAGGCGGAAGGCATTCGCGTGCTCTCGTTCCGCCACGAGCAGAATGCCGGCTACGCGGCGGCGATCGCCGGCTTCCTGACCAAAAAGCCCGGCGTATGCCTCACCGTGTCGGCGCCCGGCTTTCTCAACGGTCTGACGGCACTCGCCCATGCCACGACCAACTGCTACCCGATGATCCTGATCTCGGGCTCGTCCGAGCGCGAGATCGTCGACTTGCAGCAGGGCGACTATGAGGAGATGGACCAGCTTACCGTCGCCAAGTCGCTGTGCAAGGCGGCGTTCCGCGTGCTTCATGCCGCCGACATCGGCATCGGCGTTGCGCGCGCGCTCCGCGCGGCGGTGTCGGGGCGGCCGGGCGGCGTCTATCTTGACCTGCCGGCCAAGCTGTTCGGCCAAGTGATGAATGCGGCGGCCGGCAAGAGGTCGCTGGTGAAGGTCATCGATCCGGCCCCTGCGCAGATTCCGGCGCCTGCCGCCATCAAGCGCGCGCTGGATGTCCTCAAATCCGCCGCGCGGCCGCTGATTATCCTCGGCAAGGGCGCCGCCTATGCGCAGGCCGACGCGGCGATCAAAACGCTGGTCGAGAAGAGTGGCGCTCCGTTCCTGCCGATGAGCATGGCCAAGGGCCTGTTGCCCGATACGCATTCGCAATGCGCCGGTGCCGCGCGCTCGACCGTCTTGAAAGATTGCGATGTCGTCATGATGATCGGCGCCCGCCTCAACTGGCTGTTGTCGCACGGCAAGGGCAAGACTTGGGGCGAGGCGCCGAAGCAGTTCATTCAGATCGACATCGAGCCCAAGGAAATGGACAGCAACGTCGAAATCGCCGCCCCGGTGGTGGGCGATATCGGCTCCTGCGTTGCCGCCCTGATCGAGGGCATGGGGAGCAACTGGCCGCTGCCGCCGGCCGCGTGGACCAGTGCCGTTAAGGCAAAGCGCGAAGACAACGTCGCCAAGATGGCGCCGCGCCTGATGAACAACAACGCGCCGATGGATTATCACGGCGCGCTCGGTGCCTTGCGCACCGTCATCATGGAGCAGCCGGATACGATCCTCGTCAACGAAGGCGCCAACACGCTCGATCTCGCGCGCGGTGTCATCGACATCTACAAGCCGCGCAAGCGCCTCGACGTCGGCACCTGGGGCGTGATGGGCGTCGGCATGGGCCAGGCGATCGCTGCGGCCGTCGAAACCGGTCATCGCGTGCTCGCCGTCGAAGGCGACAGCGCCTTCGGCTTCTGCGGCATGGAGGTGGAGACGATTTGCCGGTACAACCTGCCGGTCTGCATCGTCGTCTTCAACAATGGGGGCATCTATCGCGGGACCGACGTTAATTCCGGCGGATCCGATCCCGCGACGACGGTGTTCGTCACAGGCGCGCGCTATGACAAGATCATGGAGGCGTTCGGCGGCGTCGGCGCGCAAGTCGAAACGCCCGACGCGCTGAAACGGGCCGTCGAAGCTGCTTTGGCTTCGGGCAAGCCCACCCTCATCAACGCGGTGATCGACCCGGCTGCGGGCAGCGAGAGCGGGCGTATCGGCAATCTCAACCCCCAAAGCGTGCTGCGCAAGAAATAGGTGAGGAAAATGGGCAAGGCACTCGACGGCGTCCGCATTCTCGACTTCACCCATGTGCAATCGGGACCGACTTGCACGCAGCTTCTGGCGTGGTTCGGCGCCGATGTGATCAAGGTCGAGCGGCCGGGCGGCGGCGACGTTACCCGCAGCCAATTGCGCGACGTGCCGAACGCCGACAGCCTCTATTTCACCATGCTCAATCACAACAAGCGCTCGATCACGCTCGACGCCAAGAACCCGAAGGGCAAGGAAGTGCTCGAAGGGCTGGTCAAGGTGTGCGACGTGCTGGTGGAGAATTTCGGCCCCGGCGTGCTCGACCGCATGGGCTTCACCTGGGAGCGGCTGCAAGAGCTGAACCCGCGTCTCATCTATGCCTCGGTCAAGGGTTTCGGCCCCGGGCCGTATGAGGATTGCAAAGTTTACGAGAACGTCGCGCAATGCACCGGCGGCTCGGCCTCGACCACCGGCTTCCGCGACGGCCCGCCGCTGGTCACCGGCGCGCAAATCGGCGACAGCGGCACCGGACTCCATCTCGCGCTCGGCATCGTCGCCGCCCTCTATCAGCGCACCATGACCAATAAGGGCCAGCGCGTGCAGGCGGCGATGCAGGACGGCGTGCTCAATCTCTGCCGCGTCAAGCTGCGCGACCAGCAGCGGCTGGCGCATGGGCCGCTCAGCGAATACAGCCAGTACGGCCAGGGCATTGCCTTCGGCGACGCGACGCCGCGCGCCGGCAATGATTCGGGCGGCGGCCAGCCGGGCTGGATCCTGAAATGCAAAGGCTGGGAGACCGATCCCAACGCCTATATCTATTTCATCACCCAGGCGCCGGTCTGGGGACCGATCTGCAAGGTGATCGGCAAAGAGGAATGGATCACCCATCCCGATTACGCCAAGCCCGAGGCGCGGCTGCCGCGGCTCAAGGCGATCTTCGATACGATCGAGCAATGGACCATGACCAAGACCAAATTCGAGGCTATGGACATCCTCAACGAATTCGACATTCCGTGCGGCCCGATCCTGTCGATGAAGGAGCTGGCCGAGGAGCCGAGCCTCAGGGCCTCCGGCACCGTGGTCGAGGTCGATCATCCGGTTCGCGGCAAATATCTCAGCGTCGGCAATCCGATCAAGTTGTCCGACAGCCCGACCGAGGTCGTGCGCTCGCCGCTCCTCGGCGAGCACACCGAGGAAATTCTGCGCCAGGTGCTGCGCTACGACGACCAGCGGGTTGCCGAGGTGAAAGCCTCGGGCGCGACCGGCGGCGGCAAGGCGGTCGCGGGCGAATAAGCCCGATCGCGGCGGCCACGCGTTCGGCAGTGCAGCATCTTTACCTACGGGCGGTTCCGGCCTATGCCTAAGCGGTCGCCGCTTGCAACCAGCCGTGAGAGCCCTTTTCCGACATGAACATCCATGAGTATCAGGCGAAAAGCCTGCTGCAGAAATTCGGCGTCGCCGTGCCCAAGGGCGGCGTCGCCTATACGCCGCAGGAAGCCGAGAAGGTCGCGCGCGGCCTCGCCGGACCGGTCTATGTCGTCAAGGCGCAGATCCATGCCGGCGGCCGCGGCGCCGGGCATTTTGCCGACAATCCCACCGGCAAGGGCGGCGTGCGGATCGTGAAATCGCCGGAAGACGCCGGCAAGGCCGCGGCCGACATGCTCGGCCATGTGCTGGTCACCAAGCAGACCGGCCCCAAGGGCCGCGAGGTCAAGCGTATCTATGTCGAGGAGGGCTGCGACATCGCGCGCGAGCTCTATCTCGGCATGCTGATCGACCGCCGCACCTCGCGCATCACCGTGATGGCCTCGACCGAAGGCGGGATGGAGATCGAGGAGGTCGCGCACAAGACGCCGGAAAAGATCATCCGCATCGCGATCGATCCGGTGACCGGCATGCAGGGCTTTCATGCGCGCGAGCTCGCCTTCGGCTTGGGCCTACAAGGCAAGCAGGTCGCCGCCGCGACCAAATTCATGCTCGGCATGTTCAAGGCGTTCACCAGCCTCGATGCCTCGATCGTCGAGATCAACCCGCTGGTCGTGACCGGCGCGGGCGAGGTGATGGCGCTGGACGCCAAGGTCAATTTCGACGACAACGCGCTTTTCCGCCACGCCGACATCGAGGAGATGCGCGACGAGGCCGAGGAAGATCCGACCGAGCTCGAAGCCGCCAAGCACCAGCTCAATTACGTGAAGCTCGACGGCAATATCGGCTGCATGGTGAACGGCGCCGGCCTCGCGATGGCGACCATGGACATCATCAAGCTCTATGGCTCAAGCCCAGCGAACTTCCTCGATGTCGGCGGTGGCGCCACCAAGGAGCGCGTGACCGCCGCGTTCAAGCTCATTCTCTCGGACGCGCATGTCGAGGGCATTCTCGTCAACATCTTCGGCGGCATCATGCGCTGCGACGTGATCGCCGACGGCATCGTCACCGCCGCGCGCGAGGTCAGCCTCCATGTGCCGCTGGTGGTGCGGCTCGAGGGCACCAATGTGAAGCTCGGCAAGAAAATTCTCGAAGAATCGGGCTTGCCGATCCTCTCGGCCGACAATCTCGCCGACGCTGCCGAGAAGATCACCAAAGCCGTGAAGGAAGCCGCCTGATGTCGGTCCTCGTCAATCGCGACACCAAGGTCATCTGCCAGGGTTTCACCGGCGCGCAGGGCACCTTCCATTCCGAGCAGGCGATCGCCTACGGCACCAAGATGATGGGCGGCGTGACGCCCGGCAAAGGCGGGACCAAGCATCTCGATCTGCCGGTCTTCGACACGGTCGCCGATGCGGTGAAAACGACCGGCGCCAATGCGACGGTGATCTATGTGCCGCCGCCCTTCGCCGCCGAGGCGATCCTCGAGGCGATCGATGCCGAGCTGCCGCTGATCGTCTGCATCACCGAGGGTATTCCCGTCCTCGACATGGTGATGGTGAAGCGCGCCTTGAGCGGCTCGAAAAGCCGCCTCATCGGCCCCAATTGCCCGGGCGTCATCACGCCCGACGAATGCAAGATCGGCATCATGCCGGGCCATATCCACAAGAAGGGCCATGTCGGCATCGTCTCGCGCTCCGGCACTCTGACCTACGAGGCGGTCGCGCAAACCACGGCGGCGGGGCTCGGCCAGTCGAGCTGCGTCGGCATCGGCGGCGATCCGGTCAACGGCACCAATTTCATCGACGTCTTGGAGATGTTCCTCGCCGATAACGAGACGCAATCGATCATCATGATCGGCGAGATCGGCGGCTCGGCCGAGGAAGAAGCCGCCGACTTCGTCAAGCGCAACAAGGTCAAGAAGCCGATGGTCGGTTTCATCGCCGGCTCGACCGCGCCGCCGGGCCGCCGCATGGGCCATGCCGGCGCGATCATCTCGGGCGGCAGCGGCGGGGCGTCGCACAAGATGGACGCGATGAGGAGCGCCGGCATCGCGGTGGCGGATTCGCCCGCCGCCTTGGGCTCGACCATGCTGCAGCGCCTGAAGTCATAGGCGATGAGCGAGGCGCGGACCGAGATCCCGCGTCGCATCCATCCCGGCTCGGGTCGCCGGCGCGGGCGCGACCAGCCGCGCGGCCGACAGGTCGACATGCAAGCGCTTGCCGAAGTGCAGGCGCTGTTGGGCGGCCAGCCGCGCGGCCGCGATCTGCTGATCGAATTCCTGCATCTGCTCCAGGACCAGTATCGCTGTCTCCATGCGCGCCATCTGACGGCGCTCGCCAACGAGATGAAGCTCGCGCTGGTCGAGGTCTACGAGGTTGCCTCGTTCTACGCGCATTTCGACATCGTCATGGAGGACGAGGCGCCGCCGCCGGCGCTGACCGTCCGGGTCTGCGACAGCCTCACTTGCGAATTGCTCGGCGCGCAAAAGCTGCTCGCCGCGTTACCGGCCAAGCTGGGCGCGGATGTGCGCGTGATGCGCGCGCCCTGCATGGGCGGCTGCCACAACGCGCCGGTGACCGCGATCGGCCATGCGCTGCACGAGCATGCGACGATCGACAGCGTCGCGGCCGCGGTCGCCACAGGCGACATGCATTCGCATGCGCCGGCCTATCCCGATCTCGCCGCTTATCGTCAGGCGGGGGGCTACAAGCTTTTGGCAAGCTGCCTCTCCGGCAAGACCGCGCCCGAGGCGCTCCTAAAGCTGCTTGAGGCCGCCCAGCTTCGCGGCCTCGGCGGCGCCGGTTTCCCGACCGGCCGTAAATGGCGCGCGGTGCTGGCCGAGAAAGCGCCGCGGCTGATGGCGGTCAATGGCGACGAAGGCGAGCCTGGCACCTTCAAGGATCGCTATTACCTCGAGATCGATCCGCATCGTGTCCTCGAGGGCATGCTGATCGGTGCCTGGGCGGTCGAGGCGGCCGAGGTCTATATCTATCTGCGCGACGAATATCCGCATATCTGTGCGGCTTTGCAGCGCGAGATCGCGGCGCTCGAAGCCGCGGGCCTGTCGCGCCATGTCGCCATCCATCTGCGGCGCGGCGCCGGCGCCTATATCTGCGGCGAGGAATCGGCGATGCTCGAGAGCCTCGAGGGCAAGCGCGGCCTGCCGCGCCACAAGCCGCCTTATCCCTCGCAGGTCGGACTCTTCGGCCGGCCGACGCTGATCAACAATATCGAGACGCTTTATTGGGTGCGCGACATCGTCGAGCGCGGCCCCGCCTGGTTCGAGGGCCAGGGGCGGCGCGGCCGCAAAGGCCCGCGCAGCTTCTCGGTTTCGGGCCGCGTCAAATCGCCGGGGGTGAAGCTCGCGCCGGCCGGTATCACCGCGCGCGAGCTGATCGACGAGTATTGCGGCGGCATGGCCGACGGTCATGCTTTCAAAGGCTATCTGCCGGGCGGCGCGTCGGGCGGCATCTTGCCGGCGACGATGGCGGATTTGCCTTTGGACTTCGGAACCTTGGAGCCGCATGGTGCGCTGATCGGCTCGGCCGCGGTTGTCGTTCTCTCCGACCAGGACGATATGAAGCAGGTGGCGCTGAACCTGCTGCGCTTTTTCGAGGATGAAAGCTGCGGGCAATGCACGCCGTGCCGCGTCGGGACCGAGAAGGCCGTGCAATTGCTGCAGGCGGCGAAATGGGATGCCGCGCTCTTGGCCGATCTCGCGCGGGTGATGACCGATTCGTCGATCTGCGGGCTCGGCCAGGCGGCGATGAATCCGGTTAAGATGGTGCTGAAGCATTTCCCCGAGGATGTGTCATGAGCGAGCGCCTCTTCTCCCTCTCCCCTTGGGGAGAGGGCTGGGGTGAGGGGGCGCGCTGTTCCGATCTCGTCCCCCTCACCTTCCCAGCCTTCGGCTGGGCCCCTCCCTCTCCCCTTTGGGGCGAGGGGCTTTGTGATGAGGCCGCATCATGAGCGACGGATCGGGCGTGCTGCCGCAAGGCGTGAAATTCCTGCTCGACGGTGTCGAGATCGAGGCGCTGCCGGGCGAGACCATTTGGACCGCGGCGCAGCGCCATAACACCGAGCTGCCGCATCTCTGCTATTCGCCGGCGCCGGGTTATCGCCCCGACGGCAATTGCCGCGCCTGCATGGTCGAGATCGCCGGCGAGCGCACGCTGGCGGCATCCTGCATCCGCAAGCCCAGCGCGGGCATGAAGGTCGCGACCGCGAGCGAGCGTGCGGTCGCCAACCGCAAGCTGGTGTTCGAGCTGCTGGTCGCCGATCAGCCGGCGCGCGCGACGGCGCATGACCCGGACTCCGAATTCTGGCAGCACGCGACCAATGTCGGCATCGCCGACAGTCGGTTCCCCGCGCGCCACCAGCCCGCGCCCGACCGCTCGCATCCGGCGATGGCGGTGCATCTCGACGCCTGCATCCAGTGCAATCTTTGCGTCCGCGCCTGCCGCGAGGTGCAGGTCAACGACGTAATCGGCATGGCCGCGCGCGGCCACGACGCGAAGATCGTCTTTGATTTCGACGATCCGATGAGCAACAGCACCTGCGTTGCCTGCGGCGAATGCGTGCAGGCATGCCCGACCGGCGCGCTGTTGCCTGCGACCATGGTCGACGCGCAAGGCGCGGCCCAACCCAAGTCCGATCGCCACGTCGACAGCATCTGTCCCTATTGCGGCGTCGGCTGCCAGATCGCCTATCAGATTCGCGACGACCAGATCGTCGCGGTCAAAGGCCGCAACGGACCGTCTAACGAGCAGCGGCTGTGCGTCAAAGGCCGCTTCGGCTTCGACTACATCACCCATCGCGATCGCCTGATGGCGCCGCTCGTGCGCAAGGACGGCGTGCCGAAGCGTGCCGACGATCAGATCGATCCCGCCAATCCGTGGACGCATTTCCGCGCGGCAAGCTGGGACGAGGCGCTCGACCGCGCCGCCGGCGGCCTCCAACGCATTCGCGACCAGCACGGCGGCAATGCGCTCGCCGGCTTCGGCTCGGCCAAGGGCTCGAACGAGGAAGCCTATCTGTTCCAGAAGCTGGTGCGCGCCGGCTTTGGCACCAACAATGTCGATCATTGCACCCGGCTGTGCCATGCCTCGTCGGTCGCGGCGCTGATGGAAGGCATCGGCTCGGCCGCGGTGACCGCGCCGTTCAACGCTGCCTTGGATGCCGAGGTCATCATCGTTATCGGCGCCAATCCGACCGAGAATCATCCGGTCGCCGCGACCTATTTCAAGCAGGCGGCCAAGCGCGGCGCGACGCTCGTCGTGATGGACCCGCGCGGCCAGACCTTGAAGCGCCACGCGACCCACATGCTGCAATTCAAGCCCGGCCAGGACGTGCCGATGCTGTCGGCGCTGCTGCACACGATCATCTACGAGGACCTCTACGACAAGCAATATGTCCAGGCGCATACCGACGATTTCGAGGCGGTGAAGGACAGCGTCAAGGATCGCACGCCCGAGGCGATGGCCGCGCGCTGCGGCGTCGATGCCGAGACGCTGAAGACCGTGGCGCGCAAATACGCGCGCGCCGAAAGCGCGATCATCTTTTGGGGCATGGGCATCTCGCAGCATGTCCACGGCACCGACAATGCGCGCTGCCTCATCGCCTTGGCGATGATCACCGGTCAGGTCGGCAGGCCCGGCACCGGTCTCCACCCGCTGCGCGGCCAGAACAACGTCCAGGGCGCGTCCGACGCCGGCCTCATCCCGATGTTCTATCCCGATTATCGCAAGGTCGAGGATGTCGAGATGCGCCGCATCTATGAGGAGCTGTGGGGCGCCGCTGCCGATCTGAAGCGCGGCCTGACCGTGGTCGAGACCATGACCGCGATCCATGAAGGCAAAGTGCGCGGCATGTATATCATGGGCGAGAACCCGGCGATGTCGGACCCGGATGTCGAGCATGCGCGCGTGGCGCTGGCAAAGCTCGAGCATCTCGTCGTCCAGGATCTCTTTCTCACCGAGACCGCGCGCTATGCCGATGTCGTGCTGCCGGCCTCGGCCTGGCCCGAAAAGAGCGGCACGGTCACCAACACCAACCGCCAGGTCCAGCTCGGCCGCGCGGCGCTGCCGCTGCCGGGCGAGACGCGGCAGGACCTGTGGATCATCCAGGAAATCGCGCGCCGCGTCGGGCTCAACTGGAACTACGCCGGTCCGGCCGAGGTCTTTGCCGAGATGAAGCGCGGCATGCCCTCGCTCGACAATATCACCTGGCCGCGGCTCGAGCGCGAAAGCTCGGTCACCTATCCCTGCGATGCCGAGGACAAGCCCGGCAACGAGATCGTGTTCGGCGACGGATTCCCGACCGCGAACGGCCATGCGCGGCTGGTGCCGGTGGGCCTCGTGCCGCCCGCCGAGCTGCCCGACGCGCAATATCCGATGGTGCTCACCACCGGCCGCCAGCTCGAGCATTGGCACACCGGCGCGATGACGCGCCGCGCCAGCGTGCTCGACGAGCTCGAGCCCGAAGCGGTCGCAAGCCTCGCGCCGTCGGATCTTTGGCATATGGGTGTTGCCGCCGGCGACCCGATCCGGGTCGCGACCCGGCGCGGCGCGATCGAGTTGACGGCGCGCGCCGACGGTGCGGTGCCGCCGGGGATGGTGTTCATCCCATTCTGCTTCGCCGAAGCGGCGGCGAACGTGCTCACCAATCCCCAGCTCGATCCGTTCGGCAAGATTCCCGAATTCAAATTCTGCGCCGCGCGAGTCGAGAAGGTCGCGAAAGAAGCCGCCAGCGCGCCATAACGTCGATCGCGCGGGCAAAGGGCACCGGCCCCGCCCGTCATTCTTGGTGCGGCGACTATTCGGCGGCGCGTATCTGCGTGGCGGCGTTTGTCCCCGCCAATTGCGCCAACCGCATCGGCCGCAACACGAACAGCGCCAGCGCGACGACCGCGAAATTCGCGAGCGCCGTTACCGCGAACACGGCATGCCAACTGCCGGTCGCGTCTTTGAGGACATTGGCGAGCGGGACCAGAAACGCGGATGTGCCCTTGGCGGTGTAGAGAAGGCTGGCATTCACGGTCGCATATTTCGGTCCGAACGTATCGGTGCAAGTCGAGGGAAAGAGGCTGAAAATCTCGCCCCAGGTGAAAAAGATCAGCCCGGCGAACAGCACAAAGGCCCAGGGGTTGCTTCCCAGCGTTCCGAGCAGCCAATAGGAAATGCCGCCCAATCCGAAGGCGAGCGCCATCGTGTTCTCGCGGCCGATGGTATCCGAGACCCAGCCGAAGAAGGGCCGCGCCGCGCCGTTCATGACGTTGTCGATGATGAGCGCAACCGTCAAGGTCGAGCCGCCGAGGAACAGGGCCGCGTTCGAAATGCCGAAATTCTTGGCGATCAGCGCGATTTGCGCCGTGGCCATCAAGCCGCTGGCCGAGATCAGGAGAAACATCAGATAGAGCAGCCAGAAAGTCGGGGTCGCGAGAACTTCCTTGGGCGGGTAGCTGCGCGTGGTTTGCTGCACGCGCGCCGTCGTCACGGCCACCGGCGCCTCGCCCACAAGCGGCCCCCGCAAGAGCCATGACAGGGCGAAGACGATCGCGCCCTGGATCAGCCCGAACCACAGGAAGGTCGCGCCATAGCCATGCGCTGCGATCGTCATCTGGAGCGGGATCACGGTGAGCGCCGCGCCGGCGCCGAACCCGGCTGCCGTCAGCCCCACGGCAAGCCCGCGCCGGTCGGCGAACCATTTGACCGCGTTGCCGACGCAGGTGGCGTAGACCGCGCCGGCGCCGATGCCCGACAGGGCGGCGCCGAGATAGAGCATCTCCAGCGAGGTGGCGACGGAATTGACCGCCCAGCCCAGGGCGACCAGGATTCCGCCCGCCGCAATCATGAGCTTGGGGCCAAGCCGGGGCCCAAGATTGTCGACGATCCAGCCGTCGATCGGCGTCGTCCAGGTTTCGAGCGCGATGAAGATGCTGAAGGCGACCTGGATCGATGCGACGGTCCAGCCTTGCGCGTGGGCCATCGGCCGGACGAAGAGGGTCCAGCCATATTGCAGATTGGCGATCAGGATCATGCAGACGATCCCGCCCACCAGTTGAAGCCAGCGATCGGAAGACCGGGGTTCCATCGCGCTTGGTGCCATTGCCATGCTCGTTTCTCCCTCTGTACGGATGTTATTTATTGACCGCTTGCTTGGTCTCGGCCGTTTATCGTTATGGTCCGCTCCGCCATGAATACGTCATTTTTATCGTTGCGGGAAATAAAAACCGAGTCCAGGCCCCTGCCCGCGCGACCAAGGTTTTCGCTTGCATGGGCGGCGCTGGTTTCCAAACATCGGCCGATGGCGGCTGTGGAAGGATGCGCGATGACGGGGTTCGGGTGGATTGCGGGAAGGCTGATCGTGCCTCTATGGCTGGTGCTTGCGGCGCTATCGCCGGCGCGCGCGCAAACGCCGCTGCCGGCCGGCGATCAGAGCATTCTGCATCTCAGCGAAACCGCGCAGCGCGACGTGCCCCGCGACCTGTTGCGCGCGACGCTTGCGGCCGAAGCGACCGATCCCGATGCCGGCAAAGTGCAGGCGGCGATCAATCGACTCATGACGGCGGCGCTGGCGCGCATCAAGCAGGTACCCGCGATCACGGTCGAGACCGGGGGATACAACGTCTATCAGGACGCTTCCGATAAGGCCGGGCCCGGCAAGGCGCCCGCGCGCTGGCATGGCAGCCAGTCGATCGCGCTCGCGGCCATGAATTTCGACGCGCTGCTGACGCTGATCGGCACCCTGCAGCAGCAAGGCTTGGTGGTGCAGGATCTCGCGCCCGATCTCTCGCGCGCGGCGCGGCAATCGGTGGAGGACTCGCTGACCGATGAGGCGCTGGCGCGGTTGCAACGGCGTGCGGATCGCGTCGCCGCCGCGCTCGGCACCAAGGTGCTGCGCTTTCGCAAGATCGACGTCGGCAGCGTCGCGCCGCCGCCGATCCGGCCGATGTTGATGCGCGCCGCCGTGGCTGCGGCCTCTGCACCCATGCCCCCGCCGGTCGCCGAGCCCGGTAGTGCGGCGGTCTCGATCGCCGTCGATGCAGATGTGGTTTTGGCGCCGCGCTAGACGAAAGCGCGGCCGCGTCTTACATAAATTGCGCGCATGAAGGAGCCCAGCATGGTTCAGCTTGCCGAAATCGATACCGCCCCGGCCGTCATCGAGGCCGCACTCAATTACCTGCTCGACACCGGCGCCCAGCCGTTCACCTATACCGGCGGGCCGGGCTCGACCGACATCCGCAGCGGCGGAACGCCCGATCCGCATACCGTCGCCATCCATAACGGCCGCCTCGTTGCCGAAGGCTTCGCGCTCGAGCGCAGCGGCTTTCGCTTCCTCGGTCACGAGACGCGGATGCGCGATTTCTTCGACGAAGCCGAGATCGCGAAAATCTACTATCCCGAAATGGAAGCGCTGGTGAAGCGCGAGACCGGGGCGTCGCGCGTCGTGGTATTTGATCACACCTTGCGCACCGCCGACGACGAGATGCGCGAGGCGAAGAAGATTCGCGAGGTGGTGCGCCGCGTCCACAATGATTACACCGAATGGTCGGGACCGCAGCGTGTGCGCGATCTTCTGGGCGACGAGGCCGAGGTGCTGCTGCAAAAGCGCTTCGCCATCGTCCAGGTATGGCGGCCGATCCGTCATCCGGTCGAGACCTTTCCGCTGGCGCTGTGCGATGCGCGCAGCATGACGCCCGGCGACTTCATCATCTCCGAGCGACGCTATCCCAACCGCGTCGGCCAGACCTATGCGGTGAAATACAATCCCGATCACCGCTGGTATTGGTTTCCGCACATGCGGCGCGACGAGGCGCTGGTGTTCAAGGTGTTCGATTCCCGGAAGGCCGGCGGCGCGCGCTGGACCGCGCATACCGCGTTCGACGATCCGACCTCGCCGCCTGGCGCGCGCCCGCGCGAGAGCATCGAGATCCGCACGCTGGCATTTTTCGACGAATAGCAAAACTGGCGCGGCGCGGCGCGCTCGATTAAGCTGCGCCGCAAATCGGATCGCGGGAGGACGGCATGCGGATTTTTTCCTATCGCCACGGCGATACGCCCGGCGTCGGCGTCGTCGCGGACAATGAGAGCTTCGTCGCGCTGGGCGAAGCGGCGCCGGATTTGCCGAAGACCTTGCGCGGCATCTTGGAGCAGCCGAGCGGTCTCGAGCGCGCGCGCGATGCCGCCGGTGCCAAGCGGGCGCTCAAGAGCTTGGCCGGCATCGCCTTCGATGCGGTGATCCCCGATCCGCAGGCAATCTGGTGCCTCGCCCTCAACTACAAGCTCCATGTCGAGGAGACCGGGCTTACTACCTCGTCGAAATATCCGCAGATTTTCTTGCGCATGCCTTGCACCCAGGTCGGGCATCTGCAGCCGATCCTTTGTCCGCCGCCGGCAGTCGCAACCAAATACGAATACGAGGGCGAGCTCGCGGTCATCATCGGCAAGGGCGGGCGCCATATCCCGGTGGAGCGCGCGCTGGAGCATGTCGCCGGCTATTCTTGCTACAACGAAGGGTCGGTGCGCGAATATCAGGGCCATAATCGGCAGTTCGGACTGGGCAAGAATTTCGAGCAATCGGGCAGCTTCGGCCCGTGGCTGATGACGCCGGATGAATTCGGCGATCCGTCGAAGCACCGCGTCATCACGCGCGTCAACGGCATCGAGCGCCAGAACGCGACTACGGATTTGATGGTGTTCGGCGTGCCGCAGCTCATCAACTATCTGAGCCAAGGCTATTACCTGCGGCCGGGCGACGTGATTGTCTCGGGCTCGCCGGGCTCGCTGCCGCCGCATCCCGGCGAGAAGCCGCCCGCCAACACCGGCGGCGTCTATGTTCCGGGCATGGTGCAGATGAAGCCGGGCGACATTTGCGAGGTCGAGATTTCGGGGCTGGGCACGCTGCGCAATCCGGTCGCCGCGGACGCGCCCGCGACGTATCAGACGAGTCTGTTTACGCCGCGCTAATCATCGCGGTTGCGTCGCCGCGGCAATTAACGTCGAATTTGTCGCGTTAACCGTAGAAATGCCTTGCGTGTTTGAGCGGCTATGCGTTTCCTTGACGCATGAGCGACGCGACCTTGGGCCCCACCATTCTGGTCGATCGTTACGATGCGGATCGGGTCCGCCCGCACCACTATCGCGATGTGCCGATCTACGCCTATGAGGATGTCCACCTCATGGCGGCGGAGGTCGCGCGCGGCCAGTTCGCGCCCGGCGGCAAGGTGATGGATCTCGGCGCCGGTGCGGGGGCGCTGTCGTTGCGCCTGGCCGACGCCGGATTTGCCGTCACGGCACTCGATTACGTCAGCAATAATTTTCGCTTGCACGGCCAGGTGCCGTTCGTCAGCGCCGATCTCAACGGCGAATTCGCAAAATCCGTCGAGCACGAAAGCTTCGACGCGGTGGTCGCGGTCGAGATCGTCGAGCATCTCGAAAATCCCCGCAATCTCATCCGCCAGGCGTCGCAGGCATTGAAGCCGGGCGGCTATCTCTTCGTGACCACGCCCAACACCGATAGCTGCTTCTCGCTGCTGTCGCAGTTGCGCTACGGCCATCCCGATCTCTTTCACGAGGAATGCTATCAATCCGACGGCCACATCACGCCGGTTTCGGCGTGGCTGCTGCGCCATGCCGTCGCCGAGGTCGGCATGGAGACGGTGTTCTGCCGCTCGTTCGGCGCGCATGCGCCGCAGTGGTGGAAATACCGCGCGGCGATGTGGCTCCTGCGCTGGTTCGCCGGCGACAAGAAATTCGCCGCCGGCAGCACGGTCGGTCTCTTGGCACGGAAATCGCGCGCGGCTTAGAACTCGATCTCAGGAAAAATTCGCTTCTGCCTGTCGAAACGCGGCCGGCTGGATCGTCAGTGTATCGGACGGGAATGGTTCCCGCTTTCACCAGGCGAAAGGACGGCCATGAATTACACGCTTATGATTTTCGAAAGCGCCGAGGATTTTGCCGCACGCGAGGACCCGGCGAAGCAGCAAGCTTATTGGAGCAGGTTGCCACCCTTTCTCAATGCTCTGAGAGACGCCGGGGTATTTGTTGGAGGGGCGGGCCTCCAGCCACCAGATTCCGCAACGACGATGACGCTCCGGGATGGACAACGGCTTATCCAGGACGGGCCGTATGCCGAAGCCAAGGAGCAACTCGCTGGGTTTTTCATTATCAATGTTCCGGACCTTGATCGCGCACTTGAATGGGCGGCCCGGTATCCCGTCACGCCAGGCGGATCGGTCGAAGTGCGGCCCCATTTGCTGCCGATGGAGTGAACGCAGCAATGGATGCGCGCCGTGCGGTCGAACAAGCGGCGCGCGATTCCTATGGCCGGCTTCTAGCCTATCTTTCCGCCCGCTCGCGCGACGTGGCCGCTGCGGAGGATGCGCTTGCCGATGCTTTCCGGATCGCGCTTGAAACCTGGCCTCGTACGTCGGTGCCTGAGAAGCCGGAAGCGTGGCTGCTAACCGCCGCGCGCCGTCGGCTAATTGACGGCGCCCGACACGCTCGCGTGCACGCGGAGGCGACGCCCACGCTGCTCGCCGTAGTCGATGAAGCGCAGGAACTGGCGAG
>DATLUE010000096.1:0-9690 GCA_035533255.1 Allostellaceae bacterium
CTTCACGGTCGGGGCCGGCCAATGCCCGAGCATCGATCCGGCCTGGGAAGATCCGGCCGGCGTGCCGATCTCGGCCTTCATCTTCGGCGGGCGGCTATCCAAGACCTTCCCGCTGGTGTTCGAAGCGTTCAATTGGCGGCACGGCGTCTATCTGGCCGCGACGATGGGATCGGAAGCGACCGCCGCCGCCGACAACCAGGCGGCGATCCGCCGCGACCCGTTCGCGATGCTGCCGTTCTGCGGCTACAACATGGCCGATTACTGGAACCACTGGCTGGCGATGGAGCGCCGCGTCCGCGAGGTGCCGCGCATCTATCGCGTGAACTGGTTCCGCAAGGACGAGAACGGCAAATTTGCGTGGCCGGGCTTTGGCGAGAACATGCGCGTGCTGCAGTGGATCGTCGACCGCATCCGCAACCGCGCACCGAAGCCGGCGGAAAGCCCGTTCGGCTTCATGCCGCATTATCAGGACCTCAACTGGAGCGGCCTGCCCTTTTCGGCCGACCGCTTCGCCAAGATCATGTCGGTCGATCCCGGCGAAGCGCGCAACGAAGCGCTGGATCAGCAGGAGTTGTTCGACCGCTTCGGCACGCGCCTGCCTTCGGAGCTCGAGGAAGAGCGCCGCGGCTTGCTGTCGCGCATCGAGGGCCAGCAGGTTCCGGCGAAATAGCGCCGCGAAGCTGCGGCCCTAATGCGCCTCTTCCCAATTGAGCGCGGCGCCGGTTTCGACCACCAGCGGCACCGATAGGGTCAGCACCGGCGCGCAGGCGCCCTCCATCACATCCTTGGCAAGCTTTTGTAGCGCCTCGACCTCGCGGTCGGGCGCCTCGAACACCAGCTCGTCATGGACCTGAAGCAGCATCCGCCCCTTGAGGCCAGCCGCATCGAGCGCCGGCGGAATTCGCCGCATCGCGCGCTTGATGATGTCGGCGGCCGAGCCTTGCAGCGGTGCGTTGATCGCGGCGCGCTCCGAAAAGCTGCGCCGCGCCGCGTTTCCATCCTTGATGCCGGTGATATGTACGCGGCGGCCGAAAATGGTCTCGACATAGCCATGCTCGCGCGCGAATAGCTTCATCCGCTCCATATAGTCGCGGATGCCGGGAAAGCGCGCGAAATAACGCTTGATGTAATCCGCCGCCTCGCTTTGCGGCACGCCGAGCTGATTGCCGAGGCCGAACGCGCTGATGCCGTAGATGATGCCGAAATTGATCGCCTTGGCGCGGCGCCGCGTCTCGCCGTCCATCTTCGCCATCGGCACGCCGAAGACCTCGCTCGCGGTCATCGCATGGATGTCGGCGCCGCCGCGGAAGGCTTCTTTCAGCGCATCGATGCCGGCGACATGCGCGGCGAGCCGCAGCTCGATCTGGCTGTAATCGGCCGAGATCAGCTTGTGACCGGGCGCGGCGACGAAGGCGCGGCGAATCTTGCGGCCCTCCTCGGTGCGGATCGGGATGTTCTGGAGGTTGGGATCGTTGGAGCTGAGCCGTCCGGTCGCCGCGCCCGACATCGAATAGGCGGTGTGGACGCGTCCGGTTTTGGGATAGATCTCTTCCAGCAGCGTGTCGGTGTAGGTGCTTTTGAGCTTGGCGAGCTGACGCCAATCGAGCACCAGCTTCGGCAGGTCATGGGTCAGCGCCAATTCTTCGAGAATGCTGGCATCGGTGCCATAGGCGCCGGTCTTGCCTTTCTTGCCGCCGGGCAGGGCGAGCTCGTCGAACAGCACCTCGCCCAATTGCTTGGGCGAGCCGATGTTGAACGGATGGCCGGCGAGCTTGTGGATCGCGCGCTCGAATTCGCCGATGCGCGTCGCAAAATCATGCGACAACCGCGCCAGCTCGTCGCGATCGACGCGGATGCCGGCGGCTTCCATGCCGGCGACGACGCGCACCAGCGGCCGCTCGATGGTCTCGTAGAAACCGAGGAGATGCTGCTCGCGCAATTGCGGTTTCAGCAGTCGATGCAGGCGCAGCGTGAAATCCGCGCGCTCGGCCGCGTAGTCGCGCGCCTTGTCGAGCGCCACCGCCGCAAAGCCGATATGGCTTTTGCCGGTGCCGGCGACGTCTTTGTATTTAATCATGTCGTGGCCGAAATGCAGCAGCGCGAGCTCGTCGAGCTCATGCCCGTGAACGCCGGCGCCGAGCACGAACGAGATCAGCAACGTGCAGTCAACCGGCGCGAGCGCGATGTCGTAATTGGCGAAGATCGCGGCGGCGTATTTGACGTTGTGGCCGATCTTGAGGACGCCCGCATCCTCGAGCAGCGGCTTGAGCTTGGCCAGCGCCTCGCGCAGCGGTATCTGCTTCAGCGCCTGCGATTGCGCCGCCAGCGCCAGCGCGTCCGGTCCTTCGGCGATGTAATGCGCGAGCGGGATGTAGCAGGCCTGGCCGGGCGACAGCGCCAGCGCGATGCCGACGAGATCGGCAAGGGCATGATCGAGCGAGGTGGTCTCGGTATCGAGCGCGACGAAGCCTTGCTCGCGCGCCGCATCGATCCAGCGCGCGAGCGCCGCGGTGTCCTGTATCAACTCGTAGCGCCGCTCGGCGACCGCGGGCGCCGCCGGGGCGGGGCCGGCAGAAATCGCCGCCTCGCTCTTCGTCGGCGGCGCCGGCGCGGCGGCGGGCTTGGCGCCACCGGCCGCGAGCTTGGTCTCGACCCGGGCGAGCAGCGTGCGGAAATTCTGCTCCTTCAAGAAGGCCGTGATCTTCTCGCGCTCGAGCGGCTTGACCGCGAGATCGTCGAGCGTGCAGGTCAGCGGCACACGATCGTCGAGGAGGACGAGCCGCTTCGACAGTCGCGCTTGCTCGGCGTAATCGATCAGCGCCTGGCGACGCTTCGGCTGCTTGATCTCGCCGGCATGCTGCAGCACGCTTTCGAGATCGCCATAGGTGGTGATGAGCTCGGCCGCGGTCTTGGGGCCGATGCCCGGCACGCCCGGCACATTGTCGACGCTGTCGCCGATCAATGCTTGGACTTCGATGACCTTCTCGGGGCCGACGCCGAATTTCTCATGTACCTCGGCCGCGCCGATCGGGCGCTGCTTGATCGGATCCCACATCGAGATGCGATCCGAGATGAGCTGCATCAAATCCTTGTCGGAGGAGACGATGGTGACGGTCGCGCCGGCGTTGGCGGCCGCGCGGGCATAGGTCGCGATCAGGTCGTCGGCCTCGAAATCCTCGCGCTCGATGCGGCAGACGTTGAACGCATCGGTCGCATCGCGCACCAGCTTGAATTGCGGGATAAGGTCGTCGGGCGGCTCGGGCCGGTGCGCCTTGTATTGGTCGTAGATGCGGTTGCGGAAGGTCGTGCGCGCACTGTCGAACACCACGGCGAGGTGATCGGCATCGGTGTCCTGCATGAACTTGAACAGGATATTGCTGAAGCCGAGGACAGCCCCGACCGGCGTGCCGTCGGCGCGCGTCAGCGGCGGCAGCGCATGGTAGGCGCGGAAGATGTAGCCCGAGCCGTCGATCAGATAGACGTGGCGCGGTGTGCTCAAGGGGTCAGTCGGCCGCGGCCCGCGGCTGCGGCGATTGGCCACGGAGGAAGAGGCGCGAGCAATAGGGACACTCGACCTTCCCCTCGACGGATAGATTCAAGTACACTTTGGGATGGCCCGCCGGCCCGCCGCCGCCATTGCAGGCGACGACGTCTTCCGCGACATAAATCGTCTCAAAAGGAATCGTCTCAAAAGGCTGCATCGAACATTTGACCCCGCTGCCATGCGGATGATACCCATTGCCTTTATAGATTCAATGACCGCTTTGCCGCTTTCTGCTGCCTTCACCGAAGACCCGGCCGCGCCGCCGGCATTCGCCGTCGAAGTCGAGAAACTCACGAAAATTTACGGCGGCAGCGGCAAGCCTCCGAGCGTGCCGGCGCTCGACGCGATCGATCTCGCGATCCCGCGCGGCTCGATCTTCGGCCTGTTGGGCCCGAACGGCGCCGGCAAATCGACCCTCATCAACATCCTGGCCGGACTGGTGATGAAGACCTCCGGCACCGCTCGCATCTGGGGCATCGACATCGACGCCGAGCCGCGCCAGTCGCGTGCCGCGATCGGCATCGTGCCGCAGGAGATCGTGCTCGATTTCTTCTTCACGCCGCGCGAGCTGCTCGACATGCAGGCGGGCTTCTACGGCGTGCCGAAGCGCGAGCGCCGCACCGACGCGATCCTTGCCGCGGTATCGCTGGCCGATAAGGCGGACGTGCCTGCCCGCTCGCTGTCGGGCGGCATGCGGCGGCGGCTGATGGTGGCGAAGGCGATGGTGCACGACCCGCCGGTGCTGGTGCTCGACGAGCCGACCGCCGGCGTCGATGTCGAGTTGCGCCAGCATCTTTGGGCAATGATGCGCGATCTGCAGGCGGGCGGCACCACCATCCTGCTGACGACCCATTACCTCGAAGAGGCCGAGCATCTCTGCGACCGCATCGCGATCATCAATCACGGCCGGCTGGTCGCTTGCGACACTACCGCGGCGCTGCTCCACCGCGTCGACGACAAGGCGCTGAGCATCGCGCTGGTCGAGCCGATCGCGACCTTGCCGGAAGCCCTGGCGGCGCTGGGTTTCAGCCTGCCGGCTCCAGCCAAGCTCGCGCTGCGCTACGCGCCCAGCCGCACGCGGCTCGGCGAGCTTTTGGCGGCGGTCGCGGCGCACGGCCTCGCGATCCGCGACATATCGAGCCAGGAGACCGATCTCGAGGACATTTTCCTGCAACTCACCCGTGCCCCGGAGACCGCGCCATGAGCGGCTTCATCCCCCGCCTCGTCGCCGGCGCGCTGGCGCTCGTCGCCACGTCCTGCGCCAGCCCCGACCCGGTGCCGATGATCGCGACCGGCACGGCCAAGCCGCATTTGACCGGCGATGCCTATGTCGCAGTCGACGGCGCGCACTTGCCGCTGCGGAGCTGGTTGCCCGACGGCCCGGTGAAAGCCGTGATTCTAGCGGTTCACGGCATCGACGATTACTCGCATGCCTTCGCGATGCCGGCGAAGGTCTGGGCGCAGGACGGCATCGCCACCTTCGCCTATGACCAGCGCGGCTTCGGCGCGGCACCCGATCGCGGCCGATGGGTCGGCACCTATCAGCTCGACGCCGATGTCGCGGGGGTCAGCCGGCTGCTGCGCGCACGCTATCCGCATGTGCCGCTTTATCTGCTGGGCGAGAGCATGGGCGGCGCCGTCGTCATCACCGCGGCGACCGGCTGGGCCGGGGCCGAGCGGCCCGATGCCGACGGTATCATCCTGGTCGCCCCGGCGGTTTGGGGCGAGCAAACCATGAACGTCTTCTACCGCGCCACCTTGTGGGTCGCCGACCACGTCGCGCCGCGCTGGAAGTTAAGCGGATCGGGGCTTCACATCCTGCCCTCCGACAACATTCCGATGCTGCGCGCTTTCTCGCGCGATCCGCTGGTGATCAAGGAGACCCGCGTCGATACCATCAAGGGCCTCGTCCAGTTGATGAGCGAGGCGCTCGCCGCCGCACCCCTCTTGAAGCAGCACACGCTGCTACTCTATGGCGGCCATGACCAACTGGTGCCGCAAACGCCGGTGCGCGACTTCGTCGATACCCTGCCAAGGAGCAGCGCGGGACGGCGGACCGTCGCATGGTACGACCACGGCTATCACATGCTGTTGCGCGACCTCGAAGGCCCGACCGTGGCGCAGGATGTCGCGAGCTGGGTGTTTCGCCCCGATGCGCCGCTGCCATCGGGCGCGGATATTCGCGGCGCCGCGGAGCTGCTGCCCAAGCCGGCAACCTTGAGCGCGCATCTCGGCGCCGAAGCGCGGGCGAATTAGGGTCGCGTAGGCAACATCAGGCCGCCTTCTCGCCGGCGTGCCAGATGGCGAGCGAGGTCGGATTGCGCGGGTCGACCGGCAGCGCAGTCTCGGTGACGATGCAACTGATGCGCAGGCCCTGCGTCTGCTGCGCTTCCTGCAGGGCGGCGGCGAAGTTCAAATTCCAACTGTTCTCGAGGGCCTGGCTGCGATGCTCGCGGGTCGCGGGTCCGAGCTCGGCGAGCTGGAAGCCGAACGGCTCGAAATGGATGCAATCGACGCGCCGCGCCGCCCCCGCGATCGCGGCGAACAGCCGCGGGTCGATCCGACACACCTGCTCGATCGAATGGACGGTGAAGACCAGCGCGCGCTCGGCAGGCTCGACCGCCAGAGCCGGATCGAGATAGTCGAATGGAAAGAAATGCGCCTTCATCGCCGGATCGAGCGCCGCGATCTCGCGGGCAATGGAAACGCCCGATTGGGTGAGCTCGCCGCCATAATAACGAGCGTCCTCCGGCCCGCCACCGTAGAAGATGTCGAAGAGATTCCGCCCGAAGCCGCAGCCGAGCTCGACGACGGCATCGAACGGCCCTGCCTGGTCGATGTAGTCGACGATGAAATTCGCGATATTGTCGGCCGCGTGAAACGGCACCAGGGCGAAATTGCCGCGGAAGGAGGATGGACGGAGCAGCGGCACGCCCGCCGGCCCGATTTCCATCTCTTTCGGCCATTCCGTACGCTCGAATCGGACACTGTCGGTCGTCGTTTTGACGCGGTGCTTGCGCTCGTAAGCCTCGAAGCGACGGAGCAGGCGCGGGATGTTGCGCTCGCCCGCGGCGATCAGGCCGCGCAGATACTCGGCGCGGATGCCCCAGGCTCGCTCGTAAAACATTCGCCAGAGCGGCGCTTGATCGGCCACGGCTTTTCCAATCAAAAGATGGATGGCATTCGAAGTAGGCGCCATCATGGTTAAAATTGCTTTACCATAGTCGCGATGGCGCGGAGAGAGCCGGTATGACCATGCTGTTGCCGACCACGTTGGTAGGAAGCTATCCCCAACCCGATTGGCTGATCGATCGCCAGCGGCTGAGCGCGGTGGCGCCGCCGCGGGTGCGGTTCCGCGATCTGTGGCGGGTCGCGCCCGAGCTTCTGGAGCAGGCGCAGGACGACGCCACCCTCATCGCGATCCGCGACCAGGAGCGCGCCGGCATCGACATCGTCACCGACGGCGAGATGCGGCGCGAGAGCTATTCCAACCGCTTTGCGACGGCGCTCGACGGCGTCGACATCGACAATCCCGGCCAAGCGCCGACGCGCACGCCCGGTCGCACCCAGCCGGTGCCGCGCATCGTCGGGCCGGTGCGCCGCCGCCACGCGGTCGAGGCCCGCGACGCGCGCTTCCTGCGCGCCAATACCGACCGCGCCATCAAGATCACCGTGCCGGGCCCCTTCACCATGTCGATGCAGACCCAGGACGACTATTACAAAGACGAGGTTGCGCTGGCGATGGATTACGCCGCGGCGGTCAATGCCGAGATCAAGGACTTGTTCGCGGCCGGCGCCGATGTCGTCCAGATCGACGAGCCCTACATGCAGGCGCGGCCCGACAAGGCGGCCGCGTTCGGCATCAAGGCGCTCAACCGCGCGCTCGACGGCGTCGGCGGCACCACCGCCGTGCATCTCTGCTTCGGCTATGCCGCGTTCGTGAAGCAGCGGCCGGAAGGCTATTCGTTCCTGCCTGAGCTCGAGCAGTCGAGCGCGCGCCAGATCTCGATCGAGACCGCGCAGTCGCAGCTCGATTGCGCGGTGCTGGCAACGCTGCCGAGCAAGCAGATCATGCTCGGGGTGATCGATCTCGCCGACCCGACCGTCGAGAGCGCCGACACGGTGGCCGCGCGCATTCGCCGCGCGCTGCCCTATGTGCCGGCCGAGCGGCTGGTGATCGCGCCGGATTGCGGCATGAAATATCTGCCGCGCGAAATCGCCTTCGCCAAGCTGCAGGCGATGGTCGCGGGCACGGCGATGGTGCGGCGCGAGCTCGGCGGCTGATCCTTCGGGACATTTTGCGCCGGCGGCGCGAACGCTTTTCTCAGCTCGGCGGAGCAACGTACCAGCTGTCATCCACGGCGATGCAGGGCGCCTCCGCCCCGCCGAAAATCGTCGTCCGCTTGCACAACGTCGCTTGCCCGAGGATCGTCGTTGGGCAGCCGAGTCGGGCTTTGACCGCATCCTTTTGGCAGCGAGCAAATGATTGTTTGGCGGCGCGGCTGGCATCCTTCGATATCAGGCTGATCCCTTGATCGGGCGTTGTCGTGGTATCCACTTGTGACGTCGCCAGGGTCGAGGACATTAAAAACTCGCCGCGGCTCGTCTTGAGATAGACACCCGGTATCGAAACCTTGGCCCGATCGCGCGCGAGCTCCGGGCCGTTGAGTTCGAAGTTGTCGACGCTCGTCGTCCGATATCCGTTCTGCTCGTCCTTGCGAATCCGGGCTGCCACGGCGGTCCGATATTTCCGGACTGCCTGCTGCTTTTCCGCTTCGGCAGCGGCGTGGGCGGCGGTCGCTTGTTGAGCGGCTTTCTGCGCGGCAAAGACACCTTGCATGTGAGCGCAGTCCGCGGCCGTGAGGCTGACGGCGGCGGCGCTATCGCCGTTGCCAACCGCACAAGCGGATTTCGGCTCGCTCGGCGCGAGACTGCATCCCGCAACGACAACGCTGGCAAGCACGCTGCCCAACATGCAAACCGTCTTCATCCGAGAGGGCATTTTAATTGCTGCTCCACCGGGCGGCCTGATGAAAAACGAGGAGTTGTGCGGCCGGCAAACACGCCACAAAGCTATCGCACAGCCCTGCGGAGCGCGACCGGCCGACCGCGCCGGCTTTACGCCAATTGGATGAAAGATGCCGACAAAGCCGAAGCCGCAACAACTGAGCTCGGGATGCGTCAGGTATGCTTGTCACGACGAGGTGCAAGGCATTCCGCACTGGAGCGTCCGGCTGCGCCGCCTTGCCTGGCTCGGAGCCTTCGCCTATCGTCGGCAACGACGGACCCGTAGCTCAGCTGGATAGAGCACTGCCCTCCGAAGGCAGGGGTCGCACGTTCGAATCGTGTCGGGTCCGCCAATGAAATCAATAACATAGTCGGGGCTAAGCTTGCCGCGCATAGCAGCTAGGTAAGCGGCGGGTAAGCAGACGGCGCGGAAACTTACGGGAAGGCACCGCACGAGGGCGTCAACGCGCCGGCGGCGCTGATACGTTGGCGGCCGGCGGCGCGGCGATTGCCGTGCTCCGCGCTCGACCTTCAAAAATCTTAAGGTAGCGTGATTTCCGCGCGTCTGACTCGTACATACACTGTAGCAGCCAGAGCCGTTGCCAAATCGGATCGTCAGGCACGAGATACTCGACCGCGAGGCCAAGCGCGGCGGCCTCACGATGATGGATGACCGAGCCGTGCGAGGCGTAAGTGTCACGCGAGGAAAGCTTCTGCACTACGGCCTTGATCTCCTCGGGCGCCTTTCCCTTCATCATGCCGGCCGACAAGAGTGCTTCAGCGATCGTCTTCGATTGCTGAAGCGCATACACGCCCTGCTTATGAAGCACGAAGTTCTGTTTTGCGATCTCAGGCTCTGAAAGGATCGTAGCTGGAATGCCATTGACCGAGGGCTCGATGGGTCCGAGTTCGGATGGCGCACCCATGACAATCGAACGGGAAGCAAGGCAGAGCAAGGTTCCATTGCTCTTCGCGGCATGCGCAATGATCGTACGAAAATCCCTGGTCAGATTTTGCACGTGTGAAATGAGGGCTTCTGCGGCATCGGTCAAGCCGCCGCCTGTCTCGATCATCAAATCGACAGGCTCGGCTCCGACGTCACCGAGGAGCTCGGCCATGAGCGTCGTATCACGAAAATC
>DATLUE010000097.1:0-34542 GCA_035533255.1 Allostellaceae bacterium
ACTTATCGAGATCGAAGACGCGGATCATCGTGTGCAGCAGCCGGAAGCGGCTGCTATCGATGCCGGTGGCGGGTTTAGCGGTCGCGGCGGTGTCCATGCTCTCTATCTCCTCAAGCCTGCGATTTGGCGGCGATGACGCCCAGCACCTCGTCGGCGGCGCGCAACGCGGGCGACACGCCGCCATAGCCCAGCACCCGCAACGCTTCCTGGCAAGCGGCGATTTGCGCCGCCGCGGCCGCCGGGTCGTCGAGCAGATGCGCCACCGCGGCGCCGAGCTTTTCAGGCGTGCAATCATGTTGCAGGAATTCGGGCACCGCCTCGCGATCGAGGATCACGTTGATCAGGGTAACGTGGTCGATCTTCACGACGCGGCTGACATAGGCGTGGGTGAGCTTATTGATGCGATAGGCGATGACCGCCGGCAGCCGCGCCATCGCCAGCTCCAGCGCCACCGTGCCCGAGGCCGCAAGCGCTGCGTTGCTGGCGGCGAAGGCATCGTATTTCTCGGCGGCGCCGCGCAGCATGATGGTCGGCAGCGGCCAGGTCTCCAGCGCGACCGCAACCTGATCGGCGACGATCGCGGTCGTCGGCACCACCACGCGCAGCTTGGAATGATGCTGCGCGAGCCGCGCAACCGCCTCTGCGAAGACCGGCAGCAGGCGCGCCACCTCGCCGCGGCGGCTGCCCGGCAATACCGTCAGCAGCGGCGCATCCGCGGGGATCGCGTGGCGGCGGCGGAAAGCGGCGCCGTCGCCGCGATCGGCGCCGCTCTCGACCACCGGATGGCCGACATAGCTGCAGGGAAGCCCGACGGCGGTGAAATAAGGCGGCTCGAACGGCAACAGCGCCATCAGATGATCGTACCAGCGCGCCATGCGCCGCGCCCGCCCCGCCCGCCACGCCCATACCATCGGCGCGACGTAATGGATCATCGGCAAGCTGCTGCCGGCCTTGCGCAGGCGCTGGGCGATGCGCCAGGTGAAGCCCGAGCTGTCGATGGTGACGAGCGCCACCGGGCGCTGGCGCTCGATATCGGCGACGGTCTCGGCGACGCGGCGAAAGATGCGGCGCGCCTGCGGCAGCACCTCGGCAACCCCCATGACCGCGAGCTCCGACAGCGCCACGCGGCTATGTAGCCCTTCGGCCTCCATAGACTCGCCGCCGATGCCGGCAAAGCGCACCGCGCCGCCGGTGCGTGCTTTCAACGCCTGCATCAGCCTGCCGCCGAGCAGATCGCCCGAGGGCTCGCCGGCAACGATGTAGATGAGCGGGGGCTTAGCCTTGTCGATCACTTCGCTCATGTCGCGGCGATGCCGATCACGAACAGGCCGGCGCGATCGGCGGCCGCGATCACCGCCGCGCGATCGAGCACCAGACACGCGCCGGCCTCGATCGCGATGCCGCGCAGGCCCGAGGCCGCCGCCGCGGCGATGGTCTGCGGCCCGATTGCCGGCAGATCGGCACGGCGCTCCTGCCCAGGCTTGGCGATCTTTACCAGCACGGCGCCCCGGCCGCTGCCTTGCGCGCCGCAGCGGCGGATCAGCGCGTCGGTGCCCTGCGCATCCTCGCGATCGACCACCGTGCCGTCGCGCACGATCACCGCCTGGCCAAGATCGCGCGCGCCGTGGCCGCGTGCCGCGTCGAGCCCAGCGCTGATATCGGCCTCGGCCGCTTGATCCGGCGCGATGCGCCCGAGCGCGCCGAGCGGCGCCAGTAGGCCGGCGAGGATGCTATCGGCGCCGACGACGCGAAAGCCGTCGCTTTCGAGCTCGGCGATGATGGCGCGAAACAACGCGTCGTCGCCGGAATGGGTCAGCACGCGAAAGCCGACCTTGAGGAAGAAGCGCGTCGCCCGCCAATCGGGGCGCAGCTCGCCCGGCGACGGTCGCTTGACGCCGCCGGCGAGCACGATGTCTTCGACGCCGTTATCGTGCAGCAGCTTCATCCCGGCGCCGGCGGCGCCAAGACGAACGACAGCATGCGGCTGGCCCGCGAGCGCCGCCGGATCGCACGAGCCTTCGAACCCGAGCACGAAATAAGGGCGGCCTTGCGCGCGGCAGGCCTCGATCAAACGCAGCGGCAGCTCGCCGGAACCGGCGAGGATGCCGAGCTTACCCGCCATTACCGGGTTTCGGCTGGACAAGGCCGCGCGCGGAATCCTCGCGGATGAAGCGCAGCACGTCCTCGACCGGCCGCACGCCGGCAAAGCGCGCGGCGACGCCCGCGACGCGCTCGGCGAAGGTGCCGTGGTCGTCCTCGAACAGCGCCTGGTAGGCGTTGCGCAACCCCTGGATCTCGTCGCGCGAGAAGCCGCGGCGCTGCATGCCGACGATGTTGAGCCCCGAGAGCCGCGCGCGATCGCCCAGCACCGAGCCATAGGGGATCACGTCGCGCTCGACGCCGGTCACTCCGCCGATCATCGCATACTGACCGACGCGCACGAATTGATGCACGGCGGAGAGGCCGCCGAAGACGGCGAAATCGCCGACCTTCACATGGCCGGCCAGCGTCGCGTTGTTGGCCATGATGACGTCGTTGCCGATGATGCAGTCATGCGCGACATGGACGCCGACCATGAAGAGGCAGCTATCGCCGACGCGCGTCGCCATGCCGCCGCCTTCGGTGCCGGGATTCATCGTCACCTGCTCGCGGATGATGTTGTTGCGGCCGATGACGAGGCGCGATTCCTCGCCCTTGTATTTTAGATCCTGCGGCTGATGGCCGATCGAGGCGAAGGGAAAGATGCGCGTGCCCTCGCCGATCGAGGTGCGGCCGGCAACCGCGACATGCGAGATCAGCTCGACATTCTCGCCGAGCCGGACATGGCGCCCGACATGGCAGAAGGGGCCGATGATTGTCGAAGCGCCAAGCTCGGCGCCCGGTTCGACGACCGCCGTCGAATGAATGTCACTCATTGCCGTTGATGGTGTTGTCCATGATCATCGCGCCATAAGTCGCTTCCGCTATCAGCGTGTCGCCGACCAGCGCGCGACCCGAGAACTTCCATACCGTGCCGCGGCTGTGCGTGCGCCCGACATGGATGTGCAGCGTGTCGCCCGGCACCACCGGGCGGCGGAAGCGCGCGCCGTCGATACTGGTGAAATAGACCAGCTTGCCCGCCGCCTGATCGCCGATCGCGTCGACCACCATCACCGCCGCGGTCTGCGCCATCGCCTCGATAATCAGCACGCCGGGCATCACCGGCCAGCGCGGAAAGTGGCCCTGGAAGTGCGGCTCGTTGACCGTCACGCATTTGACACCGACCGCGCTGACGCCGCGCACCACGTCGATAACCTTGTCGATCATCAGGAACGGATAGCGGTGCGGGATCATTTGCATGATCCGCTTGAGATCGATTTCGGCCGTGACGATCGGCTTTTCCGTGGTGCGCGTCGTGTCCATGTCAGTCGCTCTTATGCCGGGCAGCGAGGCGCCGGAGATAGGCCATCATATAGTGAAATTCCCGGATCGGAATGGCCGGCGCGCCAAGCACGGCCTCGCCCGGCGCAAGGTCGCGGATGACGCCGGCCTGGGCGCCGATGCGCGCGCCGTCGCCGATCGCCAAATGACCCGCAAAACCGGCTTGTCCTCCGATCATCACGTAATCGCCCAGCCGCGTGCTGCCGGAAATCCCGACCTGCGCAACGATCACGCAGCCGCGTCCCATCTGCACGTTGTGCCCGATCTGCACCAGATTATCAATCATGGTGCCGGAGCCGATCACCGTGTCGGGCCCGGCGCCGCGATCGATCGTGCTGTTGGCGCCGATCTCGACGTCGTCGCCGATGATGACGCGGCCAAGCTGCGGCACCTTGACCGGCACTTCCCGATCGGGCGCGAAACCGAATCCGTCCTGGCCGATGCGCACACCGGGATAGAGGCGCACGCGCGAGCCGACGATGCAGTGGCTGAGCGTGGCATTGGCCCCGATCCGGACATCGTCGCCGAGCCTCACCGCGGCGCCGATGACGGCGGCGGCGCCGATCGCGCAGCGCCGGCCGATCGCGACCCCGGGACCGATCACGGCATTCGCCTCGACCGCGCAGCCTTCGCCGAGCGTCGCGCTGCCATCGATGACGGCGCTGGGCGCGATGCCGGGCACCGGCGCCGGCTCGGGATAGAAAGTCTGCGCCGCGACCGCGTAGGCGCGATAGGGCAGCGGCACGACCAGCAGCGTCGCGCCTTTGGGCGCTTCGGCAGCGAGCTTGGCGCTGACGATCACCGCGCCCGCCCCGGTCGTGCGAAACTGATCGACATAATGGCGATTGTCGAGGAAAGACAGATCATGCGCGCTCGCGCTCTCGAGCGGCGCCACGTCGCGCAACATCAGATCGCGCGCCGCCGCGCCAGCGATGTCGGCGCCGATTCGCTGCGCGATCTCGGCGACGCTGAAGGGCCCGGCGGCGGCGAAGAAGCGCTGATCGGCCACAGCTCGGTATGGCTCAGTGAAGGATGGGCGGCGGCGGCGACGGCGCACCGCCGACGGGGCTGCCCGGCGGCGGCACTTGCGGCGGCGCCAGCTCGACCTTCTGCAGCTTGGCATCGAGCCGCTTGATCACGTCCTGCGTGATGTCGAGGTCTTGCGCCTCGAACAGCACCGCCGCCTTGGCGACGACGAGATTCGCTTTCCGCTCGGCGGCGATGTCGGCGATGATCTGCAACGCGGTGTTCTCGACCTTGGTCATGGCGTCATTATAGGATTGCTGGAGCGCCTGTCGCGTCGCCTGAACGCGATTGTCGAGCGCATCATAGCGCTGCTGGAAATCGCGCATCCGCGCGTTGAAAGCGTCGGGCGCCAGCACCGTGCGCTCGTGCTCCAGTTCGTTCTGGGTTTTCTGCAGATCGGTTTCCTGATCGGTCACTTGCTTGGTGTAGCGCTCGGTGCGCCGGTCCATCTGGGATTGGACGTCCTTGGCGACCAGCGAATCGCGCAATATCTGTTGTACGTCGACGGTGATGATGGTCACCGGCGGAACGGCCTGTTGCGCGCGTGCCGGCAACGGCGCCAGCGCCGCCAGGGTCAGCGCACCGGCGAGGCCGAGGCGGACGACAACGCGCATCTAGAAATTAGATCCGAAGCCGACGCGGAAGAATTCCCTCTTGTCGTACGGCTCTTTGACGATCGGCACCGCGAGATCGAGGCGGAGCGGGCCGAGCGGCGATTGCCACGCGAAGCCGTAGCCGACCGAGACGCGGACCGAATTCACGTCGGCGATGATGTCGCCATTCGATGGCCCGGTATTGTCCACGCCCCAGGCGCTGCCGAAATCGGTGAACACATGGCCCGTCAGGCCGAACTCCTTGGGCAGGCCCAACGGCATGCTGAGTTGCAGCGAGCCGAGCCAATAGGCATTGGCGCCGAGCGCGTTGTTGCTCGAGATATCGCGCGGGCCGACGCCGCCGCTGGCAAAGCCGCGCAAATTGTCGCCGCCGATGAAATAGCGGTCCTCGATGTGAACGCCTTCGCCGAGACCCAGGATGTAGCCGGCCTCGCCGGTGACGCTCGCTACCCAATTGGTCGCCACCGGATAGTAATAGCCGGCATTGAGGCCGTTGCGCAGGAAGAAGACTTGACCGCCGGCGCCGGCGACATCGGTGCTGTAGGAGGCGTAATAGCCGGAGGTCGGCGTCAGCCGGCTGTCGCGCTTGTCGTAGAGCAGAACCTGGCCGACGATCGAGGCCAGCCGGGTTCCCGCCTGATCGACGATGAATTGCGACGCGCCGGATACGATGTGCGAAACCGTGTCGGAACGAAGCGTATAGCTGAGGGTCTGGCGCAGCGCCTCGGTATATTGATAGCCGGCGCGCAGCGAGCCGCCATAGGACGTCTCGACATAGCCGGCGAACAGCGTGTAGTCGCGCTGCAGGGCGAAGAGGTCGAAGCCGGCCGCAAGCTCGCGATTGAGAAAATACGGCTCGGTGAAGCTCAGATCGACCTGGCGCGTGCGATAGGCGATCGTCGTGTCGAGGCGCAAATCCTGGCCCTTGCCCATGAGGTTGCGCTCGTGGACGCCGATATTCGCAAGCGGTCCGTCGCTGGTCGAATAGCCGACCCCGATCTGGAACTCGCCGGTCGATTCCTCCTGCACGTTGACGCGGATGATGGTCTTGTCCGGCGCGCTGCCGGGATCGTTGGTGATGTCGACCTTCTTGAAGAAGCCGAGATTTTTGATGCGCTGCTCCGAGCGGTGGAGCTTCGTCGTATTGAACGCATCGCCCTCGACCAGCCTGAATTCGCGGCGGATGACGCGGTCCTGCGTGCGCAAATTTCCGGTGACGTCGATGCGCTCGACATAGACCTCGGGGCCTTCCTTGATGTCGAAACTGACGTCGATCGTATGGGTGGCGGCGTTGCGCTTCACGCTGGGCGTCACCTGCACGAAGGCGTAGCCGCGGTTGCCGAGCGCGTCGCTCAGCGCCGTGACCGTGCCGTCGATGAGATCGGCGTTGTACCAATCGCCCTCATCCATGGTCAGCAGCGACCGCAGCGTCGCGGGATCGACGTCCTTCACTTCGCTGGTCAGCCCGACCTTGCCGAAACGATAGCGCTTGCCTTCTTCGACCGAGAATGTGACGAGAAAGCCCGAGCGGTTCGGCGTCAGCTCGGCCACGGCCGAGACGACGCGGAAATCGGCATAGCCTTCCGAGAGATAGAATTTCCGCAGCAGCTCGCGATCATAAGTCAGGCGGTCGGGATCGTAGGTATCGCTGTTGCTGAGGAAGCGCCACCAGCGCGATTCCTTGGTCGAGATCACCTCGCGCAACGTGCTCTCGCTGAATTCGTGATTGCCGAGAAAGGTGATGCCGCGGATGCCGGTCGACGGGCCCTCGTCGATCTCGAATACCAGATCGACGCGGTTCTGCGGCAGCTCGATCACTTTGGGTTGCACGGTCGCGGCGAACCGGCCGGAGCGGCGATAGAGCTCGAGGATGCGCACCACGTCGCCCTGCACCTTTTCGCGGGTAAAGACGAGGCGCGGGCGGAGCTGGATCTCGTTGTTGAGATTGTCGTCGGTGAGTTTCGAATTGCCTTCGAACTGGATGCGGTTGATCACCGGATTCTCGACCACATGCACCACGAGGGCATCGCCCTCGCGCTTCATGGTCACGTCGGAGAACAGGCCGGTGGCGTAGAGCGCCTTCAGCGAGGCGTCGAGCTTGGCTGCGTCGTAGGGCTCGCCGGGCTGGACCTGGAGATAGGAACGTACCGTGTCGGGCTCGACCCGCTGCGCGCCCTCGACGCGGATTTCCTGGACGATGTCACCCGACGACGTCTGCGCGATCACCGCGATCAGCGGCACGACCGTCATAAGCAACGCTATCGCGAGCGCGAAGCGGCGGGCGACGCCGAGAACGATCCGCAACAATTCCCCCTGTCCCGAGCTGCCGTATTGCCGATGTGCGACCGTCGGCTGCCTTAGGTCACCAACGCCTTCAAAAATTCCACGACGCGCAGATGAACCAGGTCGTTCCAGGTGGCGAATACCATCAGCGTCATCACCAAGGCGAGCCCGAAACGGAAACCATATTCCTGTGCACGATGGCCCAGAGGCCGCCCGCGCAACGCTTCAGCGGCATAAAACAGAAGGTGGCCTCCGTCAAGGACAGGAATCGGGAAGAGGTTGATCAATCCGAGGTTTATCGACAGCACCGCCATGAAAGGCAGGATCGCCGAGAAGCCATATTGGGCCACCTCGCCCGACATTTGCGCGATGCGCAAAGGGCCGCCGAGCTCATCGGTCGAGCGCGCGCCGATGATCATCTGCCACACCGCTTGCAGGGTGCCGGTAACGATGTCGGCGGTCTCGCCGACGGCGCGGCCGACCGCCGCCACCGGGCCATAGCGGACGTATTTCACGCCCTGCCCCACGATTCCCAGCAAGCCGTATTGATGCTTGTTGCCGAAGCGGTCGGTAACCTCGCTGAGCTTCGGCGTGACCGACAGCGTCAGATCCTTGTCGCCGCGATGGACGACGAGCGACATCGCCCGGCCGGGATCGAGGCGCACGATGCGCTGCACGTCCTCGAACCGCTCGATCGCCTGACCGTCGATCGAGGCGACGACGTCGCCGGGCTGGATGCCGGCGGCTGCCGCGGCGCTGCCCGCCTGCACGGTGCCGACTTGCGGCGGCGTGAAAGGCTGGCCGACGGTCGCGAACAATCCGGCCAGCGCCACGATCGCGAAAATGAAATTCGCCACCGGCCCGGCCGCGACAATCGCAGCGCGCTGCGGCAGTCGCTTGTGATGGAACGCAACCGCGCGCTCCTCCGGCGTCATCTCGTGAACGTCGCTCGACGGCATCGAGGCCGGATCGGCGTCGCCGAACATTTTGACGTAGCCGCCGAGCGGGATCGCGCTGACCTTCCAGCGCGTGCCGGCGCGGTCGTTCCAGCCGAACAGCTCGGGCCCGAAGCCGATCGAGAACACCTCGACGCGGACGCTATTCCATCGCGCCACCAGATAGTGGCCGAACTCGTGCACGAAAACGAGCACGGTCAGGACCACTAGAAACCAAAATACGTAACCCAGTCCGACGTGCGCGATCGACTCCATGCCTGATACCTGACCTATCCGCTCGATTTCGCCCCGAGGATAGCAAAAATTCGGGGCGGTAATGATGAAAAAAAGATTAGGTTGGCCAGCCGCTTAGGTCAGGGACCGAAACCATTGGCACCAAGTGCGGCCAGCACCAGCGCCTGCATCAGCGCGGCGGTCAGCAGCGAATCGAGCCGGTCGAGCAGCCCGCCATGCCCGGGGATGAGGTTACCCGAATCTTTAACACCGAAGCATCGCTTGGCGAACGACTCGGCGAGATCGCCGATTTGCGCCGCGATCGCGACCATCAGGCTCACCGCAACCGCGGCGCTCGCGCTCGCCGGCTCGAGCCGGGCCGCGGCGAGACCGACGAGCATCGCACAGACCAATCCGCCGAGCGCACCCGCCCAGGTCTTGTTCGGCGACAGCGCCGGCGCAAGCTTGGGACCGCCGATCAGGCGGCCGAAAGCATAGGCGCCGATATCGCTCGCCCAGACGACGGCAAGCAGCCACAGGATCGCGGCGCGGCCGCTCCAACTATGATCGAGCTGGCCCTGATCGAGCTGGCCGCGACCGGGGCCGCCGCGATCGAGCCATAGGAGCGCGATGCAGGGCAGCGCGATCCACAGCGTGCCGACCCCCGCCCACAGCCTCGCCGGCATTCGCCGTTCCGCGAGCGCCGCGCCGGCGGCAAAGATCGCCGCGACCGGCACCGCCGCCGCGCCCTGCCCGACCGCCGTCGCGCAGGCCGCAATCAACGGCGCCGCGATGATGAGGCAGACCGCAGCCGGCGACGCAACGCGCGACATCCGCGCCCATTCGTAGCCCATCCCGGCACCCGCCAGCGCCACCAGCGCCGGCAGCAGCGGAGAGCCGAACCACACCGCGGCCAAAGCCAGCGGCACCAGGACCAGCGACGACAGAATCCGGAGAGTCAGCCCGCTCGGATGCGATTTGTCGGGCTGGGGCTGGGCCGCCTCCACATCAGCCCGAGCCGGCCGAGGCGCCGAAGCGGCGCTCGCGGCCGTGGAAATCGCTGATCGCCCGCTCGAGATCGGCGCGGCCGAAATCCGGCCACAGCGTCTCGATGAAGACGAGCTCGGTATAGGCCGATTGCCACAGGAGGAAATTGCTGATCCGCTGCTCGCCGCTGGTGCGGATCAGCAGATCGGGATCGGGAATGCCGGCAGTGAACAGCGCGGCCGATACCCTCGCCTCGTCGATGTCCTTCGCCGGCAAGCGTCCGGCGACGACATCCTCGGCGAGCTTGCGCGTCGCCTGCACGATGTCGTCGCGGCCGCCATAAGACAGCGCCACGATCAGGGTGAGGCGGGTATTGGCGGCGGTGAGCTGCTCGGCATTGACGATCAGCGTGACGATGTCGGGCGCCAGGCGGGTGCGGTCGCCGATCACGACGACGCGCACGCCCTGGCGGTGCAGCTCGGCGATCTCGCCGCGCAGGTAATGCCGCAACAGCCCCATCAGGTCGTTGATCTCGTCGGACGGGCGCTTCCAGTTTTCCGACGAGAAGCCGAACAAGGTCAGGTAGGAAATGCCGAGCTCGGCGGCGGCGACGACGGTACGCCGCACGGCCTCGGCGCCGCGCCGGTGACCGGCGATGCGCGGCAGGCCGCGGGCTTTCGCCCAGCGCCCATTGCCGTCCATGATGATCGCAACATGCGCCGGCGGCACCGGCGCGGACAAATCGCGCTCCCCCGACATCAGACCTGAAGTATCTCCTTGTCCTTCGCCGCCAGCAGATCGTCGACGCGCTTGATGGTCGCGTCGGTGAGACCCTGGATGTCCTTTTCGAGCTTGCGGTGCTGATCCTGCGTGATGGTGCTGTCCTTCTCCTGTTTCTTCAGGAGGTCGAGACCGTCGCGCCGCACGTTGCGCACCGAGACCCGCGCGGCCTCGGCATATTTCGCGGCAACGCGCGTCAATTCCTTGCGCCGGTCTTCCGAGAGGTCGGGCACCGGCACGCGGATGGTCTGGCCCTCGGTCTGCGGGTTGAGGCCAAGCCCGGCCTCGCGGATCGCCTTCTCGGTCGCCTTGACGTTGGCCTTGTCCCAGACCTGGACGATAAGCAGGCGCGACTCCGGCACGCTGACCGAGCCGACCTGGGTCAGCGGTAGCTTATTGCCATAGGCCTCGACATGCACCGGCTCCAAAAGGCTCGCCGAGGCGCGGCCGGTGCGCAAGCCGCCGAATTCCTTGCGCAACACCTCGATCGCGCCTTCCATGCGGCGGCGCAAATCGCCGACGATCTTGTCTTCGCTCATGGCCGCATCCCCTGCTCGCCGGCGCACTTATCGCCGGACATTCGTCGATGCACTATTCGCTGACAATCGTGAAACGACCCTGGCCCGAAACCACCTCAGCAAAGCCGCCCTTGTGGTAGATCGAGAACACCAGGATCGGAATCCGGTTCTCGCGCGCCAGCGAGATCGCCGCCGCGTCCATCACCTGCAAATCGCGCGACAACACGTCGAGATATTTGAGGCGATCATAGCGTTGCGCGGTCGGATCCTTCTTGGGATCGGCGCTATAGACACCGTCGACCTTGGTCGCCTTCAAAAGCGCCTCGCAGCCGGTCTCGGAGGCGCGCAGCGCGGCGGCGGTGTCGGTGGTGAAGAACGGATTGCCGGTGCCCGCCGCGAAAATCACGACGTAGCCCTTGTCCATATGCGCGATCGCGCGGCGCCGGATATAGGGCTCGCACACTTCCTGCATCGAGATCGCCGACTGGACGCGGGTCGTGAGGCCCAGCTTCTCCAGGGCGCTTTGCAGCGCCAGCGCGTTGATGACGGTGGCGAGCATGCCCATGTAATCGCCGGTCGCGCGCTCGATGCCGACGGCGGCGCCCGAGAGGCCGCGAAAGATATTGCCGCCGCCCACCACCAGCGCGACCTGCACGCCCATCTCATGGACGCTTCTCACTTCGGCGGCGATGCGCTCGATCATGTCCGGATCGATGCCGGAGGACTGATCGCCCATCAACGCCTCGCCGCTGAGCTTCAGCAGCACGCGGCGATATTTCGGCTCTTGCGGCATGGGCGGATCATACATGAGCCGGCGGCGCCCGTCTGCCCCCGGCAGCGAAATTCGGATTGCCGATTCGCCGGCCCTCGATGACCGGGCCGGTCGCGGCGAGCGCCTCAGCTCGGCTTCAGCGTCGCAGCGACTTCGGCGGCGAAATCGGAGGCTTCCTTCTCGATCCCCTCGCCCAGCACGAGGCGCTCGAATGCGGCGATCCTGACGCCGGCGCCCAGCTCCTTGGCGGCCGCGTCGAGGATCTTCGAGACCTTGGTTTCGTTGTCGATGACGAAAATCTGCTCGTTGAGCACGGTCTCTTCGTAGAATTTGCGCAGCCGGCCCTCGACCATCTGCTCGATCACCTTGTCGGGCTTGCCCGAGGCCTTGGCCTGCTCGCGCAGCACATCGCGCTCGCGGGCGAGGTCGGCCGCCGGCACCGCGGCGATGTCGAGATATTGCGGCCGTGCCGCGGCGATGTGCATGGCGATTTGCCGCCCGACGCCGCCCAAACGCTCGGCCGGCGCCGTCGACTCGAGGGCGACCAGCACGCCGATCTTGCCGAGATGCGGCGCGACCGCATTGTGTACATAGGACATGACCACGCCGTGCGGCACATGCAGCCGCGCCATACGGCGGATCGACATGTTCTCGCCGACCGTCGCGATCAGATGCGACAGCTCCTCCTCGACCTTGCGGCCGGTGCCGGGATAGGGCGCGAGCTTCAACCGCTCGAGATCGACATGGGTGAGCGCGAGCTCGGCCACGGCGGCGGTGAATTTCTGGAAGGTGTCGTTGCGCGCGACGAAATCGGTCTCGGCATTGACCTCGACCACGGCGCCGAGATTGCCGCCGATCGCGACCCCGATCAGGCCCTCGGCAGCAACGCGCCCGGCCTTCTTGGCCGCGGCCGCGAGACCCTTCTTGCGCAGCCAATCGACCGCGCCTTCGATATCGCCGGCGGTTTCGGACAGCGCGCGCTTGCAATCCATCATGCCGGCGCCGGTCTTCTCACGCAGGTCCTTGACCAGCGCAGCGGTGATCTCTGCCATTCTCGCCTCCGTTCAGGCCGACCGATTTCAGGCTTGGGGCTGCGCCGGCGCTTCGCTCTCGGCGGGCGGCGGCAAATCTTCCGCCACCTCTTCGGCCGCGCCGATATCGACGCCCGACGCCACCGCCTCGGCCTGCAAGCCGTCGAGCACCGCGCTCGCCACCAGCTCGCAATAGAGATGCACGGCGCGCATCGCGTCGTCATTGCCGGGAATAGGATAGGTGATGCCGGCGGGATCGGAATTGCTGTCGAGGATCGCGACCACCGGAATCTTGAGCTTGTTCGCCTCTTGGACGGCGATCGCCTCTTTGTTCGTGTCGATCACGAACAAAATGTCGGGCAGCCCGCCCATCTCCTTGATGCCGCCGAGCGCGCGCTCGAGCTTGTCGCGATCGCGCGTCAGCTCCAGGAGCTCGCGCTTGGTGATGCCGGCCTCGGGGCTGTTGACCCGCTCGTCGAGCTCGCGCAGCCGCTTGATCGAGCCCGAGATAGTCTTGAAATTGGTCAGCATGCCGCCGAGCCAGCGGTGATCGACGTAATATTGGCCGCAACGCTTGGCCGATCCGGCAACCGCTTCCTGCGCCTGGCGCTTAGTGCCGACGAACAGCACGCGGCCGCCGCCGGCGGCGACGTCGCGGATCGCCTGCAGCCCGCGCGCCATCAGCGGCACGCTCTGCTCGAGATCAATGATATGCACGCCGTTGCGCGCCCCGAAGATGTATTCCTTCATCTTCGGATTCCAGCGCCGCGTGTGATGGCCAAAATGCACGCCGGCTTCCAAAAGCTGGCGCATGGTGAACGACGGAATCGCCATGAGACGTCCTTTCTCCGGTTGAGCCGCCGCGGGGTACAATCGCCTTGCGGCGACACCGGAAGCAGCGTCCGCCCTGGACCGGGCCGGAAACCGCATCCCCGCGTGTGGGTTGAGGTTTAGAGAGACGGCTAGATAGGGGAAAACCGACGGGAAGGCAAGAGCCCTGCCGGGCTGGACCAGGGCTCATACTGCAGGTGCGGCCGGCGACGATGCCCGTTCTGCCGCCGCCAGCTCGCGCAGCGCGCGGGCCAGCACTCGCGCGAGATCGGCGCGCAATTTCAGCGACAGCCGCGCGACCCCGGCGCGATATTCGGCGGATCGCGCTTCGCGAACGCGGTGCAGCAAGGCGTGGCCCTTGCGAGTCAGCTCGATGGCCTTTTTCCGGCGATCTTCCGGAACCGCGATCCGCGCAACGAGCCCAAGTTGGTCGAGCCGGTCGATCATCTGACTGACCGAGGAGAGCGACATGTGAAGCTGCGCGGCAAGCTCGGTCGCGGTTGCTGCGTCGGAGGCAAACAGCCGGTTCAAGAGCAAGACCTGCTGCAGGGTAACGGACCCTTCGGTCATGACCGCGAGCGTTCGGCCGCCGCGATGCGAAATCTGATCGACGAAATCCTGGAGCAGATCGCCGACCGGCTGATCGGCCGCCGTCGAGCCCGTCATACCAGGAGCCCGGGTTGCCATTCGAGCGCGGCCATCGCCGGCGGCCGTACCGGAATTTCTAGGCAGAAGCCGAGGCAGGTGATCTCGAGGTGATTGCCGAACGGATCGTTGAAATACACTGAGGCCTGACCCGGAGGTCCGAGCTGAATCGGTCCGTCGCTCGGGATAGCGGCCGCATCGAGAACCCGCTTCCAGCGCAGCATGTCTTTCGGGCTCACCCGGAACGCGAAATGCGGGTGACCTTGCAAGACCGACGGCTGACCCGATCGTTGCAGGAAAAGATCGAGCCGGGTCGCGCCGCTCATGTAGATCGACACATGATGCGCGCCCTCGCCGCCGTCTTCCGCCGGCGGCCGACCAAAGCGGCGAAAGGTCTCGTCATCGACCGTCATGAAATAGGCGCCACCAAGAATGTCGCAGTAAAACCTGCGCGCCAGCGCCAGATCGCGCACCGGAATGGTGATGTGCTCAAGCGCGCCGAGGTGCGGCTGGCCCAGTTGCGACAGCCGGCGGCGCACCCGCACCAGCCATGCCCCGGCACTGAATCCCAGCGCGATGAGCTCGTTGCGCAGCTTCATCCACATCGTCGTCACTCCTTTATCTACATTTATAATTAATGTAGATAAAGTATTCGCCGGCGTCAAGCCGGAATAAATTCGGGAAATCTCCGGCGGCGGGCGCGCAGACATCGCTCTCGACGGCCGCGCCGCGAAAGCGGCATGCTGGCTGGCGCGAACCTGCCCGGAGGAACCCTTATGGAATACGGCATCGCCCTCGCCACCCATGCCGAGAGCTGGCAGCGCGTCCAGCGCGCCGAAGCGCTCGGTTATGCCAGCGCCTCGTTCTTCGACACGCAGCTTTTGAACGCCGATCTGTTCGTTGCGATGGGCGCCGCCGCGATGATGACCAAGGCGATCAAGCTGACGACCGGCGTGCTGATCCCGTCCAACCGCATCCCGGCGGTCGCGGCCTCGGCGCTCGGCTCGCTCAACCGGCTCGCGCCCGGCCGCATCGAGTTCGGCGTCTCGACCGGCTTCACCGGCCGGCGGACGATGGGCTTGAAGCGCGTGAAGCTCGCCGACATGACGGATTACATCCGGGTGGTCCAGGGCCTGCTCGCCGGCGAGACCGTCGAATGGCACCACGAAGGCAAGCCCCACAAAATCCGCTTCCTCAATCCCGAGATCGGCGCGATCAACATCGCGGACAAGGTGCCGCTCTATATCTCGGCGACCGGGCCGAATTCGCGCGCGCTGGTGGCAAAGCTCGGCGCCGGCTGGATTTGTCCGCTCGGCCGCGCCGCCTCGGCGCTCGAGGCCTTGGAGGACATGCGCCGGAAATGGATCGCCGTCGGCCGCGACCTCAAAGATCTGCTGATCCACGGCGAGATCGGCGGCTGCGTGCTGCGCCCGGGCGAGGCCTATGATGCGCCGCGCGTCAAGGACGAGGCCGGCCCCTCCGCGATCATGCTGGTCCACGACTTGGTCGAGGACGAGATGCAGGACCGCGCGCACGGCGCGCTGCCGCCGGTGCTCGCGACCGCGCTCGAGAAATACCGCAAGGTCTATGAGCGCTTCGAGCCCGCGGACGCGCGCTATCTCACCAACCACCGCGGGCATCTGATGTTCCTGAAGCCCGAGGAGCGCGACATCGTCGACGCCGAACTGATCAAGAATTTTTCCTGGACCGCGACCAAGCCCGAACTGGTCGAGCGGCTGCGGGTCTTGCGCGATGCCGGATTCCAGCGCATCTCGGTGCAAATCCGCCACCAGCATCCCGCGATGATCGAGGATTGGTGGGACGTGTTTCAGGCGGTGTGATCCGTCGCGACGCCGTGCTGCGCGCGGCTCCCTTAGAGTGAGGTCAGCGACCGCCGGGCGGCTTCTTCGGATCGTTGCGCTTGCCAGGCACCGCCGACGCGTTCCGCGCTTTCACCATCTCGGCGATGAACAGCACCAGCGCGCAGGCGACCGCCAGGATGATCGCCCAGATCGCGATCGCGACATGCGGATCGACCACGAGCGCAGAGGCGCCGTGCGCCGACCCGATCGCATCCATCGAACTGAGCGGCGAGCTCATTGGGATTCCTTTCGCGCCAGGGCGCGCACAGGCGCGGCACCGTAATTCAACCCCCGAGACCGGCGAAAGTATCCGCCGCCCGGCGGCCGGCGTCGATATTTTTCGGATCGAAATCGGGCGCCGAATGTCGTGAAGCGGATCGAACGCCGCGCGGTCGTGGGATATAGTCGCGCGAGCGATGCCGTTTCGACTCGAGGCGAATTTGGCCCAGAATTTCATTCAGCTCGACGAGCAGCATTTCGGCGCGTTCCATTGGCGGACGACGCTGACCACCGGCCTGGGCGTCTTCTGCGACGGCTACGATCTGTCCTCCGTCGGCATCGTGCTGCCGCTTATCCTGCATTCCTATGGCAATGCCAGTCTCACCAGCCTTCAGAGCGCCTCGCTGGCCGCGTCCGCGTTGCTCGGTGCGGCGATCGGCGCGCTGGCATTCGGCGCGCTCGCCCAGAAGGGGCGCAAGCGCTTTTACGGCTTCGATGTTCTGATCCTCGGTCTCGCCGCGCTCTCGCAGGCATTCGCGCCCAACCTCGCCTGGCTCATTAGCTTGAGGTTTATTCTCGGCCTGGGGGTCGGCGCCGATTACGTGCTCTCGCCGACCATCATGGCCGAGCATTCCAACCGCGCCGACCGCGGCCGCGCCCTGGGGCTCGGTTTCGGCACGATGTGGCCGTTGGGCGCGTTGGCGGCCGCTTTCTTCACGCTGTTATTGCAAGGCTTCGGCGTTCCCGACGACCTGCTGTGGCGGATCGTCCTCGCGGCCGGTGCGGTGCCGGCATTCTCGGTGCTCTATTTCCGGCGCCGGATGCCCGAAACGGCGCGCTATCTCGCCCGCGTGGCGGGCGACCGGGACGAATCCGCTCGGGTCATTGCCGAGATCAGCGGCCAAGCTGCAACCGCGCCGGCGCGGGACGAGCGGCGCTTCGGCCTGGTCTTCGCGCTCCACAGCCGCGCGATCCTTTCTGCGGCGCTGCTGTGGATGGTCTATGACCTCGTGGTCTATGCGTCGATCCTGTTCGGCCCGTCGCTGATCGCGAACAGCTTGGGGCTGCGGCCCCTGACCTTCACGATCCTTTCGGAAGTCCTGTTCGTGCTGCCGGCGTCGGTCCTGTTCTCGGTATTCCTCATCGACCAGGTCGGACGCAAGCCTTTGCAGGTTTGGGGATTCGCGTGCGGCGCGGTGCTGGTCGGCGTATTCGCCTTGATGCAGAGCCGGCTGCTCGCCGTTCCCATTCTCGCTTTCGCCGTCTATGGGCTCTTCAACGTCGCCCAGACCGGGCCGGGGCTGGTCTCGGGCGCCGGCATATTGGGGGTCGAGCTCGCGCCCACCCGCATTCGCAGCGTCGCGCAGGGCATCACGGTGGCGGGCGGGCGCATCGGCGCGGCGGTGAGCGCGTTCCTCTTTCCCCTGTTGTTCAAGGGTATCGGCCCGGCCGGCGCTTACTGGATCATCGCCGGCCTGGCGCTGCTCGGCGCCATTCTGACCCAGCTCCTCGTGCCGGAAACCGGGCGCATCGCGCTGGAGAGGATCACCGAGACACGCCTGCCGGAAGGCGGGTAGCGTCTCAGTTTGGATGTTGGATTTGCCTCGCGCGTCCCTCGACAAGAACTCGGGATGAGATTCGCTCGGGACGAGGCAATTGGTTCATGCCATCCTCGATCTACCTCGTCCCGAGCGAAGTCGAGGGACGCAAGATACCCGGTGCAATATCAAATTGAGACGGTCCGGACGATGAGCCGAACTATGGTATGGATATAATGATTCAGCGTGGCGTATATCGGCACGATATCGGCGTGGGAAAGACAGCGTGAGCGTGAGCGTTTCGAGGGAGGATCAGGCGGCGGCACTTGCCTCGTTGGAGAACGCTCCCGACTGCTATCTCATTTTATCGCCCGCCCTGGAAATCATCGGGGTCACGGACGCCTATCTGGCCGCGACCATGACGCGGCGCGACGAGATCATGGGCCGGTGCCTCTTCGACGTGTTTCCCGACAACCCCGAGGACCCGACCGCCGACGGCGTCGGCAAGCTTCGCGCTTCCTTGGATCGCGTTCTGCGAACGCGCGCGCCCGACGAGATGGCGGTTCAAAAATACGACATGCGCCGCCCGCGCGAGGACGGTGGCGGGTTTCAGGAAAAATATTGGAAGCCGCTGAATACGCCGGTGGTTGGCCAAGATGGCCGGATCGCCTGTATCGTGCACCGCGTCGACGACGTAACCGCGTTGGTTCACGAGCAGCGCGACGCCAAAGCGGCACTAAACCAAAGCGAGACGAATTTCGCCATCTTGGCGAACAGCATCCCGCAAATGGTCTGGATGACCGACGAGACCGGTTGGATTTTTTGGTACAATAAGCGCTGGTTCGACTACACCGGAACGACGCTCGAGGAAATGCAAGGTTGGGGATGGCAAAAAGTTCACCATCCCGATCACGTCGATCGCGTCACCGAGAAGTTCAAGCGCGCCCTCGAGAACGCCGCGGATTGGGAAGATACTTTTCCCATCAAAGGAAAAGATGGGAACTATCGTTGGTTTCTGTCGCGCGCCCGGGCGATCCGCGCCCAGGACGGCAACGTCGCCCACTGGTTCGGCACGAATACCGACATCACCGAACAGCGGGACGCCGAACAGGCGCTCCGCGATAGCGAAGAATTTAACCGGCGCATCCTCGAAGAAAGCCCGGATTGCATCAAGGTTCTCGATCTCGATGGCCGGGTCCGCTTCATCAACGAAGGCGGTCTGGTCGCCCTGGAGATCGACGATTCCCGTAAAATTCTCGACGTCGACTGGCTCGATTTATGGGTCGGCCCCCATCTCCCAGCGGCCAAGGCCGCCTTGGCGGTCGCCATCGCCGGGGAGTCGGGGCGATTCCAAGGAGCCGCGCCGACCGCCAAGGGGCTGACGAAATGGTGGGATGTCCGCATCTCGCCGATCGACGGAGCCGACGGAAAACCCGAACGGCTTCTCTGCATCTCAAAGGATGCGACGGCCGAGCATTTTGCGGAAGAAACCACCCGCAAGCTGAATCTGGAGCTCGAGCAGCGCGTCAACCAACGCACCTCGCAACTGGTCGAGGCCAATGACGCCTTGATGGCGGAAATCGCGCAGCGGGAAATTGCCGAGACGCAGCTACGTCAGATGCAAAAAGTCGATGCCATCGGTCAACTCACCGGCGGCATCGCCCATGACTTCAACAACATGCTCGCGGTGATCATCGGCGGGCTTGAGATTGTCGAGCGCCGGTCGGCGAACGGGCAAAGCATCGCCGCTTTCCTCGAAAATATCTCTGCGGCAGCGCATCGCGCGGCCGATCTGACGCGTCGATTGCTCGCATTCTCGCGCCAATTGCCGCTGTCGCCGGAAGCCATCGACGCAAATCGGCTGGTCGGCACCATGTCCGAGCTTCTCCAGCGCGTGCTGGGCGAGGCGATGATTCTTGAAACGGTGCGGGCTCCGGGACTGTGGACGCTGCATGCCGATAGCGGTCAACTGGAAAATGCCATTTTGAATCTCGCGATCAATGCGCGCGATGCGATGCCCGAGGGCGGCACATTGACGATCGAGACGGCCAATTGCCGGCTCGACGAGGATTACGTCGTGAGCAATCCCGATGTCTCTCCGGGCGAGTACGTCATGATTGCGCTATCCGACACGGGGACTGGCATGTCGCCCGTGGTCATCGAGAAAGCTCTCGACCCGTTCTTTACCACGAAAGATATCGGCAAGGGCACCGGCCTCGGACTGAGTCAAGTTTACGGCTTCGTTAAGCAGTCCAAGGGTCATTTGAAAATCGAATCGGAGACTGGTCACGGAACCACGGTCAGAATCTATCTGCCGCGCCTTTTTGGCAGCGAAAGCCACCCTGCGACGACGACAGAAATTCGTCATCCCGCGCCAAAAGGGAGCTTATCCGACGTGCTGCTCGTCGTAGAGGACGAAGACCGAATACGGGAGATCACGACCGCGGGTTTGATCGAGCTCGGCTATACCGTGCTCGATGCAGGTTCCGGCGCAACCGCGCTGCGCATTCTAAAAGATCATCCCGAGATCGATTTGCTCTTTACCGACATCGTCATGCCGACCATGAACGGTCGACAATTGGCCATCGAGGCACAGAAGCTGCGGCCGGACCTCAAGGTGTTGTTCACCACCGGATATTCTCCCGATGCGCCGGTCCAACACGGCATCGTTGCCCAGAATGTTAGTCTGCTGCCAAAGCCTTTTACGCTGATGCAGCTCGCCCAAAAGCTCCGCGAGCTGCTGGAGTGAGCGGTCGCAATCCGCGGCCCCTCAAAGTCGCGGTTTTCCGGCCGTCTTGCGCAGAACGCGGTGCTTGGGGATGATGGCGTAGCAATATTGGGGGATGTCATGAATTTTGGCTCGATCCATCGGCCCGCGCGCCTTGCGGCGCTCGCCGCAGCGCTCGCGGTCGCCGCCTTCGCGACGCAGGCGCGTGCGGCCGACCACATCACGATCGGCGCGCTCAAATCCACCAATGTCGGCGCGGTCTATGTCGCGCTCGACAAGGGCTATTTCGCGAAGGAAGGTCTCGAGGTCGAGCTCGTGCCGTTCCAATCCGCCGAGCCGATCGCGGTAGCGGCCGCGGGCGGATCGATCGATTTTGGCACCACTTCGACTTCGGCGGGGCTTTTCAGCCTCGCCGGCCAGGACGAGCTCAAAATCATCAGCGGCCTCTATAGCGAAGCGCCGGGCTTCCACAATTTCGCCGTCGCCGCTTCGATCAAGGCTTATGACGGCGGCCTCAAGACCTATCGGGACCTGCCCGGTCATTCGGTTGCCGTGACCCAGATCGGCTCGCCGGTCCATTACTCGCTCGCCCTGATCGCCGAGAAATACCACCTCGATCTCACCGCGATCCGAATCCTGCCGCTGCAGAGCATTCCCAACATGGCCTCGGCGCTTAAAGGCAACCAGACCGACGCGGTGGTGATCAACGCGACCTCGATCAACCCCTTGCTTGCAGCGGGCCAAGCCAAGCTGCTTGGCTGGGTCGGCGACGAGACGCCGTGGCAAACCGCGGTCACCTTCACGACGCCGAAGATGATCGCCGCGCACAAGGCGACGGTCGAGGCGTTCCTGCGCGCGCTGAAGCAAGGCGCACGCTATTACCACGACGCCTTTACCGGCCCGGGCGAGAAGCCCTTGGACGGCCCGACCGCGCCCGAGGTGACGGCGATCCTTGCCAAACACACCGGCCTGACGCCCGCGCAGGTCAAGGCGAGTATCGCCTATGTCGACCGCGAGGAGCGGGTCGATGTCGGCGACATTGCCCATCAAGTCGAGTGGTTCGAGTCGCAAAAGATGCTCAAAGGCCAGGTCAAGCCCGACAGCGTCATGGACAGCAGCCTCGTGGTTCCCCTGCCGCCGCGCTAACCGCTCGAGATCCGAAGGCGATGTCGGAATCACAACTTTGCCACATTGTCGGGCGCGTTACCTTGCTAAGGTGGGCGCATGAACCGGTCTGGAACGACAAAGAAACTTCGCCTGCGCCTATCCGGACGTGCCGCCGCGTGAACTCGGCCTCATGACCGCCGACGCGTCGGACCGGATGCCGGTCTCCGAGATGGCGCAGCGCGTGCGCGATTTCGATTGGGCGCGAACGCCGTTGGGCCCGCGCGCCGGCTGGTCGCCGAGTCTCACGCTGATCGTCGAGGTCATTCTCGCCTCCGGTTTCCCGATGGCGGTGCGCTGGGGAAGCGACCTGATCACGATCTATAACGACGCCTATCGTCCAATCCTCGGCGACAAGCACCCGGCCGCCCTCGGCCTGCCGACACGCGACGTGTGGCCGGAAATCTTCGACGAGCTCGGCCCGCTCACCGATGCGATCCTGACCGGCGAGCGCGAGGGCTTTTTCGACCTCGATCACTTGTGGCCGATTCACCGCCGCGGCACGCTGCGCGAGGATGCGCGCTTCACCATCAGCTACAGCCCGATTCCCGATCCCGCGGCGCCCAACGGCATCGGCGGCGTGCTCACCACCTGCGTCGAGACCACGGCACGCGTGCGCAGCGAGCAGGCGTTGCGCACGCTCAATGAGCGGCTCGAGGACGAGATCGCCGAGCGCATTCGCGAGCGCGACCGCATCTGGCAGGTATCGGAGGATCTGCTGGGCGTGACGAATTTCGCGGGATACTTCATCAGCATCAATCCCGCCTGGAGCGCGCTGCTCGGCTGGAGCGAGGACGAGATCCGCGGCCTGCATGTCGACGCGCTGCGCCATCCCGATGACGCCGAGCATTCGCGGGCGGGCCGCGCGCAATTGGCGCAAGGCGCGGCACGGGTGCGGATGGAGAACCGCTTCCGCCACAAGGACGGAAGCTGGCGCCGGATCAGTTGGACGATGACCGCCGCGCAAGGCCTCATCTACACCATCGGCCGCGACGTCACTGCGGAGAAGGCGGCGGCGGACAAGCTGCTCGAAAGCGAGCGCCAATTCCGCCTGCTGGTCGAGGGCGTCACCGATCACGCGCTGATCATGCTCGATCCGAAAGGCTTCATCGCGAGCTGGAACATCGGCGCCGAGCGCATCAGCGGCTATCGCCAGAACGAGATCGTCGGGCGGCACTTCTCGTGCCTCTATCCCGAGGCGGATCGCGACGCCGGCCTGCCCGAGCATGCGCTGGCGATTGCCACGCGCACTGGCAGCTACCGGGCCGAAGGCCTGCGCCGGCGCGGCGACGGCACGCTCTTCCTCGCCAGCGTCTCGATCGACGCGCTGCGTGACGAGCGCGGCGCGCTCACCGGCTTTGCCAAGATTACGCGCGACATCACCGAGCGCCATGAGGCGCAGCTCGCGTTGCAGCGCGCGCAGGAGCAGCTCGCGCAATCGCAAAAGATCGAAGCGCTCGGCCAATTGACCGGCGGCATCGCGCACGACTTCAACAACATGCTGATGGTGGTGAGCGGCCATGCGCAATCGCTGAAGGGGCGGCTCAAGGACGCGCGCGACCGCCGCGCGATCGAGGCGGTCGAGCTCGCGGCACGGCGCGGCGAGCGGCTAACGCGCCAGCTCCTTGCCTTCTCGCGCAGCCAGGCGCTCAACCCGACGGTCATTCGCCTCGCCGAGCGGCTCGAGGCGTTTCGCGACGTGCTGACGAGCTCGGCGCGCGGCGACATCGCGCTGGCGATCGACCTCGCCGAGGATTCGTGGCCGGTGGCGGTCGACGTGCCCGAGCTCGAGCTCGCACTGGTCAATATCGTCGTCAACGCGCGCGACGCCATGCCCGATGGCGGCCGGATCACGATCACTTCCGAGAATTTGGCGCTGCGCGGCGACGAGACTGCCGAGCATCTCGAAGGCGATTTCCTGGCGCTCAAGATCGCCGATACCGGCGGCGGCATCGCGCCCGAGATCATGTCGAAGGTCTTCGAGCCGTTCTTCACGACCAAGCCGGTCAATAAAGGCACCGGGCTCGGCCTGTCGCAGGTTTACGGCTTCACGCGCCAGTCGGGCGGCACGACCGCGATCGCGAGCGAGCCGGGCATCGGGACGGCGGTGACGATCTACCTGCCGCGCAGCCGCGACGACGCGAGCGGCAACGCGAGCGAGCCGCAAGGCACGGAGGAGAACGCGACCGGCAGCGAGGCGATCCTGCTGGTCGAGGACAATGTCGAGGTGCAAGCCGTGGCCGGGATGCTGCTGCGCCAGCTTGGCTATCGCGTCGACGCGGTCGACAACGCCGCCGCCGCGATCGAGCGGCTCGCCGCCGGCCACGCGGTCGATCTGGTGTTCAGCGACGTGGTGATGCCGGGCGAGATGGACGGCATCGCCCTCGCCCGCCGCATCCGCATCGATTATCCCGATATCCCGGTGCTGCTCACCAGCGGCTATGCCAAGGCGGCGAGCCAGGCCAAGGGCTTCCCGATCCTGCGCAAGCCTTATCGGCTGACCAATCTCAGCCGCGCGATCCGCGACGCCATCGAGGCGCAGCAGCGAATCGGGAAGAGCGCTTAGCCGCGCCTAAGGCCTGATCTCGATCGGCGTGCCGATGTCGACCGCCGCCCAGATCTGCTCGATCGCCGTATCGCCGACCGAGATGCAGCCCTTGGTCCAATCCTTGTAGAAGCGCACGGGATCCTTCGGCCCGCGATACCCCGCCGGCAAGCCGTGAATCATGACGTCGCCGCCGGGATCGCGATGATACGCCGCCGCCTCCGCGCGATCCGCCGCGTTCGGATAGGAGATATGAAGCGCGAGGTGATAGCGCGATTGCGCGAGGCGCCCGTCGATATAATAGCTGCCCTCGGGCGTCCGGCCGTCGCCATTGGCGTGCTTTGGCCCGACCGGGTGGGCGCCGAGCGCGATCGGAAAGCTCTTCAGCACCACGCCGTGACGCAGCAATTCGAGCTTGCGGGCGGCTTTCAGCACCAGGATGCGATCGGCCTTGAGCGGCGGGTGAAACGCGGCCGGCGTTACCGAGTCGGCCGCGGCGCGCCCTGGCGCCATGCCGACGAGGAGGACCAGCGCGGCTGCGGCGGCCGCGCGACGGGCGCAGCACCGCAGGCGGACGGAACGTCCGGTTTGGTTGTCATTCATCGACGGTATTCGACCCCCGACCTGAACGGAAGCGCGGCTTCGCGGTTATGACGGGCGCATCAAAAAGGCGCTACGGGCATCGAACGTCGCGGATTATGTCAGGCTCGCCCGCGAAATGCCACCCATTTGCCACGATCGGGATCGCGGCCCCTTGCCGCAGGAATTTTTTGCCCGGCGCGGAACCCGTTTGGGTTCCATCGCTTTACCGAGACGCGGCGTCGCTTTTGTCGCAAGGCATGTCGAGGCCGCTTTTTTTTCGCAAGTTCCTCAATCCGGACGGAGGTTGAAATGGTTCGTAAAGTTCATCTGATGCTGCTCCTCGCCCCTTTGGCGCTCGCGGCATGCTCCAGCGGCGAACACGGCCAAATGAGCAGCTCCACCACCACCAGCAGCCAAGACCAGCAGGCACTCGCCACCTCGCAGCAGGCACTGCAGACCGCCCAGCAGGCGCAATCGACCGCCAACGAGGCGAAGCAGGAAGCCGACCGCATGTATCAGCACAATCTGCAGAAATAATCTGTCTCCCGGAGCTGGGCTCGCTTCGTCGCGGCGCCGCGAGTCCAGCTTCTCGTCCCCGGTGTCCTGAGCGCGCCCGCGTTCCGCGGTAGCCGTGGAAGGAAATGGGTTAGGTTCATGTTCAGATCAGCGCTCGCTCTTTTTGTCATTGTCACCCCACTTCTCGCCGCTCTGCCGGCATCCGCCGCCGAATTCCCGCTCGCCAAGGGACAAGTCGCCGTCGGCGCGATCGATACAGTCACCACCAAAGACCACGACACGATGCTCGACCTGGCGCGTCAATTCGACGACGGCTACGTCCAATTCATGACCGCCAATCCCGGCATCGATCCGTGGCAGCCCGGCGTCGGCACGACGGTTACCGTGCCCAACCAATACATCCTGCCCGACGCGCCGCGCACCGGCATCGTCGTCAACCTCGCCGAGCGGCGCATCTTCTACTTTCCGCCCGGCGGCAAGACGGTCGAGACCTATCCCGCGGGCGTCGGCGTCAAGGCCGATATGACGCCGCTGGGCGTCACCCATGTCGTGCGCAAGGAGGACGGGCCGGTCTGGATTCCGCCGCCATCGATCCGCGCCGAGCATCCGGATTTGCCGATCGCGATCTATCCCGGCCCCGACGATCCGCTCGGCGATTACGCGCTGCGGCTCGGCTGGAACAACTATCTGATCCACGGCACCAACAAGCCCGACAGCGTCGGCCGCAATGTCAGTCACGGTTGCCTGCATATCTATCCCGAAGACATCGCGCGGCTGTTTCAAGAAGTGCCGGTCGGGACGCAAGTGCGGGTGATCGCGGAAGCGGTCGAGGCCGGCTGGATCGACGGACAGCTCTATGTCGAAGTTCATGCCAGCAAGCAGCAGGCCGACGAGGTCGATATCAGCCAGCCAATGACGCCCGCCGCGCCCGCCGAGCTGATACAACGCGTTGCCGACGCGGCCGGCGATCGCGCCGATCTGGTCGATTGGGACGCGGTGCAGCAGGCTGGGCTCGCGGCCACCGGCATTCCGACGCCGGTCACGCCCGCCGCCGCGGATCTGCAGGCAAGCAATCTCCCGGTGGAGGTGCCGGTGCCGCAGCCGGCACGCGTCGCGGCGCCACCGCAACAAGCGGATCTGCAAGTCGCGCGTTAGCGCGGCCAAAGCCTCGGTGTGGGCGCGCTTTCAGTCGCAAACGAGGATGAGCGGCAGGGCGACCGACACGCTGACCCGCGCCTCGCTATCCGCCACTTCGCGATGCTGCGATAGAAACGCGACGATTTTGTCGGTGAGCGGGCCAAGCCGATCGGGTGCGGTGAGATCGTCTCGATATCGCGAAAAGCACTCCTTGAAGATGCCCGGATCCTCGAGCCCCAGCGCGACGCCTTCGCGCACGACCGATAGGCAGGTGTCGCGATACTCCGGACAGAGCGCGACCAGTTGCGCGGCGGTGATGTTGTCCTGACATTCGAAATGCACATGCTCGTCCGTCACGGTGAAGGTCTTCACGCCATTCCAGTTCCAATGGCAATCGGGGATCGAAACCCTGTCCGATACCGAGCGACCGTCTTCGGCGAACTCGACGGCGTGTTGCGATTCGTCATGCGGCCCCGGAAGCATCGCAGTGCAGCCGCCACCGACCGCGACCGTGCAGACATCCTCGCCATCGATCGTGACGACGACCGGATCCGAGCTGCCGTTGTAGATGTTCACGGCCTCGTCCGGCGCGTAATGGGTCACGCGCGCCTGCGCCGCCGCCGGAAAAAACGCGGCCGCCGCAAAGGCGACCGCGACGATGATTTCCCGAACCATTCCCCCCTCCTGTTCGTACCTCCCGATAAAACAAATGTGGCACGGCGTTCCGCGCGCCACAACCTGCTGCCTGACGAACCGTGATGACAGGGAGCGCGAAGCCCCGGTACACTCCGGGCGCACGAATATAATCTCGGGGAGGAGTATCATGCGCATTCCGCTTTTCGCTGCGGCGCTTATCGCCGCCGCAACATTTGCCGCTATCCCGTCTCACGCCCAGCAGGCGCCCGCCCCGGGCGCGAGGCCGGCGGCGCCCCTGCCTTACGGCCTGCCGATCAGCCTCGCCGAGGCGAAGCGCGTCGCCGACGCGGCTGTCGCCAAGGCCGCCTTTCCCTCGGCTATTGCCGTGGTCGGGCCGGGCGGCGAAGTGATCTATCTCGAGAAGATGGACAATTCCAACAACTCGACGTCGGAGCTCGCGATCAAGAAGGCGCGAACCGCGGCGGCGTTTCGCCGGCCGAGCCTCTTCTTCGAGCAGGCGCTGGCGGGCGGCCGCGTGGTCATCAGTCAGCTCGGCCTGACCGCCGTCGGCGGCGGCATTCCGATCGTGATGCATGGCCGCATCGTCGGCGCGATCGGCGCGAGCGGCGCGCCCGGCTCGGATGGCGACGTCGCCGCGGCGCAAGCCGGCCTCGACGCGCTGAAATAGCGCCTCTCGGATCAAACGAAAAAGCCCGCGCGAGGCGGGCTCAAGTCGTTTGACCAAGAGCAAGGCCAAGAAGAATGTTTGGCGTTATGCGCGGAAAGCCCTGCCCGATGGGCGGGCGAGGCATTCCCGCGTGCGAAGTTTATAGCAAGCCGTCGGCCGGTCGTCTAGAACACAAAGGGAACAAATCCTAGTTTTCCGTCCGCTCCCTCGCCGCGGCATTCCGTCCGGCAATCAGGCCCTGAACGAGACAGCGCGCGAGGCCGTGCAGGCTAAAGCCGCCGGCCGATTCGCCGCCGCAATAAAGCCCGGGGATCACCCTGCCTTGGAGGTCGACGACGCGGCAACCGGCATCGATGCGCAAGCCGGCGCGCGTGTCGTGGACGACCGGGGTCGCCCAGGCGGCATAGAAAGGCGGCTTGGCAATCTTCCACAGCGGCTTGGGCTTGCCGAAATCCGAATCGACGCCGTCCTCGACGAAGGTGTTGTAGTTCGTGACGGTCGCCGCGAGATTGCCCGGCGGCATGGCAAGGCGCTGGTGCTTCATCTTGATCTTCGCCGCGAGCTCCTCGATCGTGCTCGCGCTGAAGAAGAAGCCCGCGCCAGTATCCACGTTAGGCGGCGTCGGGTCCCATTTCTCGCGCGCGCAGGCGTCGGCATCGAAGATCGCCCAGATCGGCCCGCCGCCGTTCCGGCCATCGCCGATCCCCTGCATCGCCGCGTTGAGCCAGTTGTTCGGCTTGTACTTGATATTCTCGGCGTTGAGATAATGGCCGTGGACGTAAGGCTTGACCGAATTGTAATTGTTGGCGGTGAATTGCTTGCAGGTCTCGTCGTAGAAGCGCCTGCCGAGCAGGTTGACGGTGATGACGTTCTGCCAATCGGCGACGCGCAGGCCGGTCGCGCGCACCTTGTCGAAAATCTTGCTGCCCGGCTGCCACGCCAGATTGACGTAGCCCCATTGCGTGCCGATGCGCCCGGGCTTGGTGATGACCGCGCCGAACTCGGCGGACTGATTGGCGAGGCCCCAGAGCGAGGCGCCGACCGCCATCGCCGCGAGCTCGCCGCTGGCATCCTGGTCGGACCACGGCATGCCGGCGAGGCCGCAATATTCCTCGGTCAAACGCGGATCGAACATGCGGCGGAACTCGACATTGCCGGTCGAGCCGCCGGTGGCGACGATCACCGCGTTCCTGGCGCGGATGTCGAGCGGCGCGCCGCGATGCGTCGCCGCGATGCCGATGACGCGGCCCCTGGGATACGGCGACGGGGGATCGGCGCTGAGGCCGCCGCGCTCGCGATGCAGCGCGGTCATCCGATGCTCCAAAAGAATCTCGACGCCCGCCTTGCGCGCCACGGCCTCGAGCGGCCGCATCAAGCCATTGCCGGTCGAGTAGCTGCGCCGCGCGTCGGGCGCCGCCGGCGCGCCGGTCTGCGCCAGATTCACGTCGAGCGGCACGGCGTGCATCTCGCGCGGCACCGAATTGCCGACCGCACCGCCGCCGCGCTGGTCGGGCGATTTCTCCGCGAAAGCGACGCCATGCGCCAAGAGCCATTCGAAGCACGGCGCGCTTTCGTCGGCGAAGGCGCGGATGATCTCGCGGTCGTTGTAACGATAATCGGCGGCGCCGTTGGGCTCGACCACCGACCAGTCGGTAAGGTCCTTGAAGACCAGATCGGGCGTGTCTTCAATTCCGTGCTTCTTCTGAATTGACGTGCCGCCGCCCAGCGGCACGTTGCCGCCCGAGACGATGGCATGGCCGCCGATATCGGCTTCCGCCTCCACCAGCAGCACCGACGCGCCCGCCTCGCGCGCGGCGATCGCCGCCGGCAGGCCGGTCGCGCCCGAGCCGACCACCACGACATCCGCTTCACGCTGCCATACCGCCATTCGCTTCTCCCTTACCCCACTTTAGCTCCGCCGCGCGACCTTGTCGGCCAGCACGGCGAGCAGCAGGCCGAGCGTCAGATAGCCGAGCGTGACCTCGGCGCTCACCATCGCCTCGCCGAGATGCGTCTGGGGATGCACGTCGCCGAAGCCCAAGGTCATGTAGGTCGTGATCGAGAAATAGAACGCGGTGAAGCCAGGACGACACGCCGCCGCGGCCACATCTTTACAGGCCGGATAATCGATCATCGCAGGAAAGAGGTCATAGACCAGCCCGAAACCGATGATAAGCAGCGTCGCCAATAGGAACACGCGCGCGATGCTGCGGCCGTAATCGATCAGCCCCCAGGCCCGAAACAGCAGCGACTGCCAGCGCTTGCCATGCCAGTGCATCTCGAGCGTATCGAGAAAATCCTGATCGGCCGCGTCGCGCCGGAAGATGGCGTTGCCGTAACAGGAATCGAGGCCGCGAATGCCGTGATATTTGCCGCGCATGCGCCGCCGGTCCCACGCGATATGCGCGACATTGGCGCCGGCGAGCTGGGCGCTGCTGAGATCGGCGCCGTCGATCTCGGCCGCCAGCAGCGTCGCATCGGTGAGATTGGCCCAACCGAGATCGGCATTATCGAGATGCGCGGCGTTGAGATTGGCACCGGCGAGCAACGCGCCGAAAAGCTGCGCGCCCGCAAGATCGGCGCCGCCGAGATTGGCGCGCTGAAGATCCGCGTTGAGAAGATTGGCGCCGACGAGCGACGCGCCCGCGAGCTCGGCCGCGGCGAGGTCGATCGCGGTCTCGGGATGCTGCGCGCGCCAGGCATTCCACGCCCCAACCCCGCGCTTCAAGAGCGCAAGCTGTTCACGATCCGCCATCCCGTGACGATCCCCCGACGCGCCTTCCCCGAGAGCGATCTAAGGCGCGGGCCAACGAAATTCAATCGCCGATCGAGGCAGCCGGACTAAAATCTAGGCGGGCTTCTCGATCACGAAAACCAGCACGCCGCCGGGCTCCTCATGATGATCGAGCAGCCGTGCGCCGGCGGTCTTGCAGAAATGCTCGAAATCCTTGACCGCGCCGGGATCGGTCGCCAGCACCTGCAGGCGCCCCCCCGGCGCCAGCGTCTTCAGCACCTTGCGCGCTTTCAAGACCGGCAGCGGGCATTTCATGCCTATGGTATCGACGATGACGGGCGCGGTCATGGGCCGAGTTTAGGGCGGAAATCGCCGCGCGCATAATGCCGCACCCCGCGAGACTGTTTCGCTGCAGTTTCGTCCGATAGAGTTCCGATTCGGCGAACGGCCATCGGGGTGCCCCATGTCGCAGGCTGGCGATCCTCAACTCGCGGCGCGCGCGGCGGTCGCTGCGCGGCGCCGCCATAACAATTTCAAGGTCCTGGCGCTGGTCGGCGTGTTGCTCGGCGGCATGACTGTGCTGGTGTCCTATTCGGCGACGCTCTACCGGCTATTCTGCGCAGCCACAGGTTATGCCGGCACGACGCAGCGGGTTGCCGGCGACGCCCAGCCGATTTCCGCCCGTACCGTCACGGTCCAGTTCACAACCGACGTCGCGCCGGGCCTGCCGTGGCGATTCATGCCGGCGCAGCGCGCGGTGACGCTGCATCTCGGCCAGGACACGCTCGCCTTCTTCGACGCGACCAATCTGTCCGATCAGGCAATCGTCGGTCACGCCACGTTTAACGTGACGCCGTCCAAGGTCGGCATCTATTTCAAGAAAATTCAATGCTTCTGCTTCACCGAGGAACGCCTCGGCGCGCATCAAACCGTCGAGATGCCGGTCGATTTCTTCGTCGATCCCGGCCTCGGCACCGACCCCGACACGAAAGATGTCGATACCATCACGCTGTCCTACACCTTCTTCGCGTCGAAGCAGCCGGAAGGCGCCGAGGATTTGAAGCGCTTCGCCGACGCCAAGCCCAACGCCACGGACGGCCAGAAAATCTTCGCCACCCGCTGCGCCGAATGCCACGCGTTGCGGAAGAACATTTTCGGCCCGGCGCTCGGCGGCGTGGTCGGCCGCACCGCCGGCACCGTGCCCGCCTATCCCTATTCCACGCCGCTGCGGCAATCGGGCATCGTCTGGAACGCGGCGACGCTCGACAAATGGCTGTCCGGGCCGCAGCAGGATGTGCCCGGCGCACTGATGCCGGTCAGCATCCCCGATCCGAAAACCCGCCAGGACATCATCGCCTATCTGGAAGCGGAGAGCGCGTCCGCTGCCAAGACCGCCACCGCGACCGTCCCGAATTAAGCCGACGGCCGCAAGGCCGCACGCACCTGCGGCCAGGCTTCGGCGCCGCGCTCGCGCATCAGCACACGCAACGGCGGCGGCACGAAGCCGAACAGCGCCGGCTGAAAGCTGGGCCGCGCCTTGATGCGCTCGAACCAGTCGGTCAAGCGCGGGCGCGATTCCGTCCAGAGGCCCGAGAGCTGCAGCATATCGAGGCGATTGACGTAGGGAATGACGCCCACCTCGGCGAGCGAGAAGCGATCGCCGGCGAGCCAAGGCCGATCGCCGAGCGCGGTCTCCATATCGGCCAGAAAGCGATCGTAGACCATGAGCGCGACGCGCGCTTCCGGATCGTCGATGCCGCGCTCGAGCATCTGGCGGCGGCGCGGGCGGCGCTCGGGCGCAACCTTGTTGACATAGGCCTCGACCGCGTCTGGCCCGTTCGCCAGTACCGCGTGGCGATGCGATACCGCATAGGTCACGATCCCGCAGGACGGATGCAACTCCTCGTCGAGACGTTTCGTCCAGAGCCGCATCTCGACGCGGTTGAACGGCGACGCCGGCTTCAACGGCGGATCGGGAAACGCGTCGTCGAGATATTCGCCGATCAGAGTCGATTCGCGAATGACCTTGCCGTCATGAACCAGCGTCGGCACCACGGCTTTGGGATTGAGCTTCAGATAGGCCGGCGCGTGCTGCTCGCCTTTGAGGATATCGACGTAATGCCCTTCCCAGGCCAAACCCTTCTCGGCGAGCGCGATCCGGATCTTGGCCGCGCAGACCGAGGTGCCGTGATGATAAAGCTCGAGCATGCTCATGCCACCTTGGCGAAGTCGGCCTGCACGTCCTTTTCATAGGCGAGCAGCTTTTGGACGCTCGGACGCTGCTTCATCCGCTCGAAATGCGCGGTGCAATTCCCGAACTGCGCGAGATCGAGATCGAATTGCGTGCCGCGGCGATAGCACCAGAAGAAATGCGCGTCGGGCGCGGTAAAGTGGTCGAAGAAGAACGCGCGGCCGGCCAGCAGATCCTCGACCACCGCGAATTTCTCGAACAGCAGCTCCTGGGCGATCCGCCGCACGGCTGGCTCGGCGCCCGGCGCATCGCAGACTCGCGCGGGCGCGTTGATGCGCGCGAGATAGGGATGGATGCCCGAGGCGCAATATGACAGCAGCGAGATCGCCTGCAATTCCTGCATCGGATCGGCCGGCAGCAGCTTGGCCGCGGGGAAATTCCGTGCGATCCAGAGCTGGATCGCGACGCTCTCGGTCAGGGGCTTGCCGTCGATCGCCAGCACCGGCACCTGGTGCTTCGGGTTGAGCTTCAGATAATCGGGCGTCCGGTTCTGGCCCTTGCGCATGTTGACCGGCCGCACCTCGAACGGGGCACCGGCCTCGGTCAGGGTGATGTAGGGCGCGAGCGCGCAGGTGACGGGCGCATAGTAAAGCGTGAGATTCACCGAGACCTCCCTCAATTCGTTCGTGCTTCTGGGGCGATCATAGGCGAGCGCGAAGCGGCGGCCAAGGACGGCGCTCAGCCCTTGCGCTGGGCGAAGGCTTCGATGCGCCGGTCGGGCACGAACCAGATCAACGCCACGACGACATAGAGCGCGATCGCAATCCGGAAATCGACGAATGCCAGCGGAATCGCCAAAACATAGAGCGATAGCGACAACTTGCCTTTGCGATCGCTGCCGATCGCAGCCGCGAGGGTGGAGGTCGGCCCGCCGCACGCGATGATCGCCCATTGCAGCAAGGTGTAGCCGACCGCCGCCATCGCCAGCACCAGGCCGTAGGCCGCGACCGGCAGGGCCGTCACGCCAGCGTCGCCGATCCAGCGGATGACGAACGGGATCAGCGAGATCCAGAACAACAGAAACAAATTCGCCCACAGCACCCGCCCGTCGACGCGCTCGGCGGCGTGCAGCATGTGATGATGATTGTTCCAGAAGATGCCGACATTCACGTAGCTCAGCACATAGGTCAGGAAGACCGGAATGCCGGCTTGCAGCGCAGCCAGATCGCCGCTTTGCGGCACTTTCAACTCCAGCACCATGATCGTGATGACGATCGCGACCACGCCATCGGTGAAGGCTTCGACGCGACTCTTGCCCATGAACGAACTCCGCCTCTGCTCGATACCCGCGCGCTTCGACCAGCCGCCGCCGCGCAACCAATCGCGGGCCTCACGCCTTATGTAACAGCGATTTTAACGCATGGAGAGAATTATCATGAAACTTTGGCATGGCCTGGCGATCGCGGGGGTTGCGCTCTCTCTCGCTGCTTGCGGCGAGACGGTCGGCGACCGCGCGCTGAGCGGCGCGGCAATCGGTGCAGGGTCGGGCGCCGTTATCGGCGCCATCGCGGGGCCGGTTGGGGTTGGCACGGGCGCGGCGATCGGCGCCGGCGTCGGTGCGGCCACCGGTGCGGTGACCAGCCCGAGCCAGGTCGATCTCGGCCGCCCGGTTTGGGAGCACTAACTCTCTTACGATGCGCGGGTGGCGATTCGCCGAGGGCGCGTCGCCACCCATCGCCGCTGCTCGTCGCATTCCTTCCCTAAATATTGATTTTTTGCCTCAACCCGGCAGTCCGACCGCGTTGGGCGCATGCGCGTCCGGCGATCGACGCCCCACCACATCTGTGGCGGGCCCGTCATAGAGCGCCACAATTCGTCTTTTTCGACCGCGATAAATCCCAATCGCGACATCAAATCGCGACGCGG
>DATLUE010000098.1:0-2255 GCA_035533255.1 Allostellaceae bacterium
GGCCGCGACTGCGCTTTAACGCCACGCTATTTCAGGCGCAAATTCCTCCCAGACGGTAGTCGGCCTGATCCTCATAGATCGCGCCGCTCTTGGTCAGATAGCTCGCGATCAGGCTGAACCGCTCGACGCGGAACGGCGGCGCGCGATAGAGCGCGTGTTCCGAGAGATAGGCTTGAAGGCGCGCCGCACCGGTCCCTTTGAGGCGGGCGAGCGTGACATGCGGAGTATAGCGGCGCTCGTCCGGCGCGAAGCCGAGCCGGGTGAGGGCACTCTCGATTTTCTGCTGAAGATGCCGGAGCGCGTCATTGCGCTCGACGCCGACCCAAAGCTGGCGCATCCCGAAATGATCGACGGTCGCGAGCGTCACCGCGAAGCTCGGCGCATGAATCTGCGCGAGCGCCGCGTCGACATCCTCGGCCTGACCCTCGGCGATCTCGCCGATGAAGCGCAGGGTCAAATGGTAATTGCCGGGATCGACCCATTTGGCGCCCGGCAGGCCGGTCGCCAGCAGCGACAGCGAGAGCTTCAATTCGGGCGGCAGCGCGACGCCGACGAAAAGGCGCAGCACGGCATCAACCCGGCGGCTTGCCGATCATCCGCTCGACCAGCGGCGCGATCCGCGCGACGATCACCGCGACCCCCGCGGGGTTCGGATGCAGCCCGTCGCCCTGGTTGAGCTTGGGGTCGAGCGCGACGCCGTCGAGAAAGAACGGATAAAGCGGCACATCGTATTTCTTGGCGAGAATCGGGTAGATCGCATCGAAGGCTTGCCGGTAATCGGCGCCCCAATTGCTCGCCGCCTTCATGCCGAGCAACAGGATTTTCAGCTTCGCGGCGGCGAGCCGCGCGAGGATGGCGTCGAGATTGGTTTGCGCCTGCCGGGGATCGAGCCCGCGCAGCATGTCGTTGGCGCCAAGCTCCACCAGCACGATGTCGGGGCGATCGCCCAAGGTCCAATCGAGCCGCGCGCGCCCGTCGGCGGTGGTATCGCCCGAGACCCCGCCATTGTCGACCGCGACGTCATAGCCGTCGGCCTTGAGCCGCGCGGCGAGCCGCACCGGAAAGGCCTGGTCGGGCGCGAGGCCGAACCCCGCGCTGAGGCTATCGCCGAAGACCAGGATACGGGTCGCCGTGGGCGCCGGCGACGCCGCCCACAAGGCCGGCGATAGCAAAAGCGTGATCGCAGCAGCGAGCGTCATTCGATTGACAAACCACCGGCCGCGGCCATAACCCCGGCGCGCGCTCAGAACCCGAGAAGACATGGAAAAACCGCTGATCCTCTTGGAGGATGTGCATCTTACACTGACGAGCGCGGCCGGTCCCGTCAACGTGTTGCGCGGCATCTCCGCGACGATCGCGGGCGGCACCACGATCAGCTTGGTCGGGCCGTCGGGCTCGGGCAAATCGACCTTGATGATGGTGCTGGGCGGCCTCGAGCGCGTCAGCCGCGGGCGGGTCGAAATCGGCGGCGCCGATCTCAACGAGCTGAACGAGGACGCGCTCGCGCGCTTCCGCCGCGACCGGATCGGCATCGTGTTCCAATCCTTCCATCTCGTGCCGACCATGACCGCGCTCGAGAACGTCGCCATGCCGCTGGAGCTGGCGGGCCGCAAGGATGCGTTCGCCGTGGCCGAGGCCGGGCTCGAGGCGGTCGGCTTGAAGGACCGCTTGCTGCATTACCCCTCGCAGCTTTCGGGCGGCGAGCAGCAGCGGGTCGCGATCGCGCGCGCCTTCGCCCCGCGCCCGAAGCTGTTGCTCGCCGACGAGCCGACCGGCAATCTCGACGGCGACACCGGCAAGCAGGTGATCGACCTGCTGTTCGCGCTGCATGCCGAGCACGGCACGACCTTGCTGCTGATCACGCATGATGCGGCGCTCGCCGCGCGCTGCGCGCGCATTATCCGGATGCGCGACGGGAAGATTGTCGAGGCCCCAATTTCCGGGGGACGTGGGTGAGCGCGCGCATTACTTCTTGGATGCTGGCGTGGAAATTGGCGCGGCGCGAATTGCGTGGCGGCTTGCGCGGCTTCGGCATTTTCTTCGCTTGCCTGTGTCTCGGCGTCGCGGTGATCGCCGGCGTCGGCTCGCTATCGGCCGCGATCGATACCGGCCTCAACGGCGATGCGCGCGCGCTTCTGGGCGGCGATATCGAATTCAACCTGGCGCAGCAACCCGCCGGCACCGAGGAGCGCGCTTTCCTTGCCGCCCACGGTGCCGTATCGCAGGTGACGCGGCTGCGCGCGATGGCGGTCGCC
>DATLUE010000099.1:0-29338 GCA_035533255.1 Allostellaceae bacterium
CATCGGCTTTGAGGTCGAGCGCGATCGATTCCTTGCCGCGGTTGATCGAGGCGAAATAGGTCGAGCGGCCGTGGAGGAACGGCCCGTATTCGCGCGCATCGTCGCCGGTCTTGGGCGGCTCGACCTTGATCACCCGCGCGCCGAGCTCGGCCATCAGCATCGTGCAGTAAGGCCCGGCGAGAATGCGCGACAGATCGACGACGGTAATGCCCGAAAGCGGGCCGCGCTGCGGCATGGTAGTTCGCTCCAACTCGTGAGCCCCCTCACCCCAACCCTCTCCCCGTTGGGAAGAGGGTTGGGGTGAGGGGGATTGCCGCACGGTCTTAGCCGAGGCACCAAAGTCCGGCAACGCTTGATCGCCTGCGATCCTTGCGCGATGGTCGGAGCATGATCGAGCGCGAGCTGGCCTGTCTCGGGCCGCATGGCTTCCACCGCCTTGCCTATGTCGAATGGCCGGGGCCGCGGGATGCGCCGGTGCTGCTCTGTGTCCACGGCCTCACCCGCAACGCGCGCGACTTCGATACGCTCGCTCAGGCGCTGTCGGCGCATTATCGCGTCGTTTGCGTCGATATGCCGGGGCGTGGCCGCAGCGAATGGCTGAGCCATGCCGCTGACTACAACTACCCGCTCTATCTCGGCGACATTGCCGCGCTGATCGCGCGGCTCGATGTCGAGCGCATCGATTGGCTCGGCACCTCGATGGGCGGCATCATCGGCATGCTCTTGGCCGCGCTGCCCGCCAATCCGATCCGCAAGCTGGTCATCAACGACGTCGGCGCGCTGATCCCGCAAGCCGGGCTCGAGCGCATCGCCGCTTATGTCGGCCTCGACCCGAGCTTTCCCGATCATGCCGCGTTCGAGGCGATGTTGCGCTGCGTCCACGCGCCGTTTGGGCCGTTGACCGACACTCGATGGCATCACCTTGCGGTGCATTCCGCGCGCCGCAAGGCGGATGGCAGCATTGGCTTCAATTACGACCCGAAGATCGCCGCGGCGTTCAAGCAAGGCCCGATGGCGGATGTCGATCTTTGGGCGAGCTGGGACGCGATCAACTGTCCGGTGCTCATCCTGCGCGGCGAGCAATCGGATATCCTGTTGCGAGCCGACGCCGAAGCAATGACGCAACGCGGTCCGCGTGCCACGCTGGTCGAGTTCGCTGGCATCGGCCATGCGCCAGCGCTGATGGCCGACGACCAGATCGCCGCGATACGCGACTTTTTGGTTGGCTGATAACGATGATTCTCTCTTCTTTCGTCATGCCCGCGAAAGCGGGCATCCGGTGCGTTGCGCTGGACTCCCGCTTGCGCGGGAGTGACGAAGAAATGTTGGCGTTCTTGTGAGCATCACGGGTTACTTGGCGCCCGAGGGCTTTGTTGCCGAGCTGCTGCACGAGCTCGGCGCGGACGCGCTCGAAACCCACGACCGATTGGTGCTCGCCGCGGGCCCACCGCGCGCCATCGGCTGGGCCGCGAATGTCTGGCGCGATCCGGTGTGGCTGAAAATCGCCTCGATCGGCGATGCCGCAAAGCAGCTCCGCGCGATCCAGCGCAATTGGGCGCTCTATTCCTTTGCGCATCATCGCCGCGCCGCACTGATCGCCGCGAAACTGCCCAAGGTCTCGGCCAAGCCCCTCGCCTTCGGCGATCCCGCGCCGACCGCGCCGCTCGGCGCCTGGACCTTGCTCGACCCTGCGACCGTGCTCGCCTCGCCGTCCTGCTCGAGTCCGTTCCCGAACGGCGAAGCGCAGTTCGTCGAGGACCGCGCGCCGCCGAGCCGCGCCTATCTGAAGCTTTGGGAGGCCTTCACGGTGCTGGGTGCGCGGCCGCAACCGGGGGAGACCTGCCTCGATCTCGGCGCCAGCCCCGGCGGCTGGAGCTGGGTGCTGGCCCAGCTCGGCGCGCGCGTGATCGCGGTCGACAAAGCAGCACTGGATGAGCGGCTGATGAAGCTACCCAATGTTACGCAACGCCGCGAGAGCGCCTTCGGCCTCGATCCGCACGCGATCGGCGCGATCGATTGGCTGTTCTCGGATGTTGTTTGTTACCCGACGCGGTTGCTGACGCTGGTCGAGAAATTCATCGCCGCCGGCACCGGGCGCAACTTCCTCTGCACGATCAAATTCCAGGGCGATACCGATTTCGCGACCCAGGCGCGCTTTGCCGCGATCTCCGGCACGCGACTCCTGCATCTCCACGCCAACAAGCACGAGCTGACCTGGGTCCGGCTCGGCGCTTAATTCGCGCCGCCCTCGCCGACCACGATAAACGGCGCCCAGAACATGGGATCCGCGAAATAGGGTTCCGCGTCGTCCGCCTGCAGCGCGAGCATCGCGCGTTGCAGCGCCACGGCGCGCGGCAGGTTGGGCGTTTGCGCCAGCGCCGCGAAGGTGCCCGTGGTCAGCTTAACGGTCGCATCCGAGATCACCGGCCAATGCGAGACCAGCAGCGTGCGGCTCCCGGCATAAAAGAACGCCTTGGCAAGACCCGACAGGCCTTCGGCGTCGGGCGAGCCGTCGCCCGCGGCGGTATTGCACGCCGAGAGCACGACCCAATCGGCGTCGAAATGCAACTGGCTCACCTGCGACGCGGTCAGCAACCCGTCATCGGCTGGACTGGCCTCGCCCGGCGGCGGCGTCAGCACCAGCGCCGGCTCGGCCAGGCCGGTGATGTCGCCGGCCACGAGCCCATGCGTGGCGAAAGCGACCACGCGATACTGCGCGAAATCGAGCTTCATCACCGCGGGCTTCCGCGCCTGGTCGGCCAGCACCAGATCCTGGGGGCTCGCGCCCAACTCCGCGGCGATTGCGCGCAGCTCGCCGGCGGTTTCCGGCAAGGCCGGAAGCGAGCGGAGCGTATCGACGTCGGCTTCGCCGCCGCGCAGCAATCGGGTCGGTTTGACGCCGCGCGTCGCGCCCGAGGCCTTGCCCAAGCTCGGATCGCCGATGCCGAGGAAGGGATGCGGCGCGCGACTGCGCGCGGTGAAAATGCGCAGCATGCGGAGCGACGACACCGAGGGCAGCACCGTGGTTGCGTAGCGCCGCGCGAGCCACGGCACCGCGCGGTAGCCGGCGAAATCCGTGATCGGCGCTAGCGGCTTCGCGGTGACCAGCACACCCAGCGGCAGGCTCTGGAGCGCCGCGTCGGGAACCTCATACACCACCTTCGCGTCGCCGACGACCGCTACGGCCGGTGCGAAGATCTTCTGATAGAGCTGCCAAGCCGCGGTCACGTCGAACGGCGGAATGTCGGACGGCGTCACGATGTCGAGGTCCGACGGATCGAGGCCGCGGCGCAGCGCCACGACCGCTTTCGCGAGCTCGTCGCGGCCGATCGCCGCACGAAACATTTGCGCGCGGATTGCGGTCATCGCCCAGACATAGGTCTCGTCCGCGCCGACCATATAGACCAGCATCGCCTCGCCCGGACGGAGCAGCTTTTGGGTCGCAGCGAGCGGCACCGGCGCGGGATCGGCGATCTCGGCGTATTTGGGAAAATCCGCGGCGATGCGCTGGTCGATCGTAGCAAGGGTCGCATCGAGTCCGTGAAGCTCGGTGCGCATCGCCGCTTCTTGGGCGGCGTCGCGTCGGTCAGGCGGAAGCGATGCCGCCTGGACCAGGTCGCCATCGAGTTGCCGCCAACGGGCCTCGGCATCCTGCCGTTCGCGAATAACCGCGGCGAGCGCGTCGTCGCCGGCGGCAAAGCGCGCGGCCATGCCCGCGACCGCTTCCGCCGTGCTCGATGCCTGGGCCAGTTGTGCGGCTTCATAGGCATCGGCGTCGAGTGCGGGCCGGCGGCTGGGCGTTTTGTCCGCGACCGCCGCCACGATCGCGATATGGTCGAGGAACAAATCCCGCTCGCCGCGGCGCTCGCTGAGGCCGCCGCTCGAGCGCCCGACCTGCTCGACCAGCGCTCGCTCGCGCAGGCCGGCGAGCGCGGCATTCGATTCGGCGAAAGCGTCGCCGAGCCGCCCTTCGCCCTGCAAAGCCTTGGCGAGGATGTCGTGAGCGACAATCAGATCGGGATACGTCGCACGCGTGATCGGCAGGTAGGTGGCGAGCGCGCGCCGCGTCGCGGCCTCGGCATCGCCATAGCGCCGCTGTGCCAAAGCGAGCTTGGCGAGGTTTAGGTCGATGCCGGCAGCCGTCAGATTGCCGCGCTGGTCGCCCTTGTCGGCGACGGCGCGTGCTTGGGTCAGCCGCGTCGTCGCGTCGGCGAGATGTCCCTCGCGCCGATCCAGATCGCCGATCAGCGCGAGGGCGCTGGCGGTGTCCAGGTCGGCCTCGCCGAACACCTTGCGGTCGATGGCGAGCATGCGCAGCAAGGTCGCGCGCTGCTCGGCGCCGCGGTCGAGCCCGTCGTAAATGCCCGCCAGCAGGTTGAGCGCGATCGCGACTTCTTTCGAATCCGCGCCGAATTTCTTTTCCTTGATCGCAATCGCGCGTTTCAGCAACGGCTCGGCATCGGCGAGGCGGTTCTGGCGCTGATAGACGACGGCGAGACCCAGCAGGCTTTCGCCGATCCGCGGATCGTCGGGCGGCAACGCCTGTTCTCGGATCGCCAGCGAGCGCTCGGAGTATCGCTCCGCCAGATCGTAGCGGCCGAAGCGGTTGATCTCGAAATTCTCGATCTGATCGAGCATCTGCGCGAGCCGCAGCGAAGCCGGATCGGTCGCCGCTTTGCCCGCGGCCTGCGCTTCCTCGATGGCAAGCTCCTCCTTGAGCACCGGCTCTTCGTCGGCGAAGCGCAGCGTGGTCTCATCGAGCTCGGCGATCTGGAACAGCACGTCGGCGACGCTCGCATCCGTCGGCCCATGCGCCTTCCGGTTGATCGCGAGCGCGCGATCGAAAAAGCTTGCCGCATCGTCCGGCCGATTCTGAAACCGCGCGACGAGACCGAGCTGCATCAGCGGCCCAACGAGGCGGGTGTCATCCTTGTCGTAATGGCGCTCGTCGAAGGCCAGCGCGCGGTCGGCGTTGGACTTGGCGGCATCGAATAACGCCGCGGTGTCTCTGTGCTCGAACATGTGTAGCGTTTGAGCGACATAGAGCTGATCGTTGGCAAGGTTGTAGAACGCCGACGCCGCGGCCACGGAATCCTCGCCCTCGGCCGCAACCGCCGCATCGGCTATGCTTTGCCGCAACGGGATCGCTTGCTGATCGTGTCCCTGGCGCTCGAGCGCGACTGCCTGCGTCAATTCCGGCGAGGGGCGCCCGAGACCGGCGCAGGCCGACAGAGCGAGCGCGGCGGCAGCGAGCGCCGCGACCGCCGGCCATCCGATCGCGCAGCCCGGCATGGCGGGTCCCGGCAAGACTCAGCCGGTTTTCAAACGCTTCGCCGCATCGAGCGCGGCGTAGGTGAGGATGCCGTCGGCGCCGGCGCGCTTGATCGACAACAGCGCTTCCATCATCACCGATTCATCGAGCCAGCCGCGCTCGATCGCGCCGCGCAGCATCGCGTATTCGCCGCTCACCTGATAGGCGAAGGTCGGCATGCCGAAGCGCTCTTTCACCCGGCGCACGATGTCGAGATAAGGCAGCGCCGGTTTCACCATCACCATGTCGGCCCCTTCGGCGATGTCGAGCGCAACCTCGCGCAATGCCTCGTCGCTGTTCGCCGGGTCCATCTGGTAGCTGCGCTTGTCGGCCTTGCCGAGGCTGGATTTCGAGCCGATCGCGTCGCGGAACGGCCCATAAAAGCCCGACGCGTATTTCGCGGCGTAGGCCATGATCCGGACCGCGTCGAAGCCCTTGGCGTCGAGCGCGTCGCGGATCGCGCCGATCCGCCCGTCCATCATGTCCGACGGCGCGATCAGGTCGCAGCCGGCCTCGGCCTGGACCAGTGCCTGCCGGCACAGGATCGCGACCGTCTCGTCATTGGCGACGTAACCATCGCGCAGCACGCCGTCATGGCCGTGGGTCGTGAACGGGTCGAGCGCCACGTCGCACATCACGCCGAGCGCCGGCGCGGCCTGCTTCACCGCGCGGATGGCACGGCAGACAATATTGTCGGGATTGACTGCCTCGTCGCCTTCGGGCGTCTTGCGCTCGGCCGGGGTCGCCGGGAACAGCGCGATCACCGGAATGCCCAACGCCTGCGCCTCGCCTGCGGCATCGACCAGCGCCGGGATCGACAACCGCTCGACCCCCGGCATCGAGGCGATCGGCTCGCGTGCCGTGGCGCCGTCATGGACGAAGACCGGCCACAGGAGATCGGCCGGCGCGAGCACATGCTCGGCCACCAGGCGGCGGGTCCAATCGTCGCGCCGGTTGCGCCGCATCCGCAGCCGCGGATAGGCGCCCAAAGGCTCGGAATTGTTGCGTGGCAATGATTTAGCCTTGGTTCTTCGGCTCCGGATAGGGTCACGATGATAAGCAGGATGTGTGCGCCGCGAAAGGGAATATTAACGTGAATCCCGCAATTTAGCGGTCTTCCCGCAGCGTCACAGAACGTGCCCTCCTGCTATGTTTGCCATCATCGGAATCGTTATCGTTATCGCTAGCGTCATCGGCGGCTACGTCGCCAATGGCGGCCATCTCGAAGTGCTGTTCCAACCCTTCGAGGTCATGATCATCGTCGGCGCCGCGATCGGCGGCTTCATCATCGCCAACCGCAAGCCGGTGCTGTCGGGCGCGGGCAAGGCCATTCCCGCGCTCTTCAAGGGCGAGAAATACGACAAGGCGGCCTATCTCGAATTGCTGACCATGCTCTACGCCATCTTCAAGATGGCCAAGACCAAGGGCGCGCTGGTGCTCGAGCAGCATGTCGAGAAGCCGCATGAGAGCCCGCTCTTTCAGAAATATCCGACCTTCCTCGGCGATGAGCACGCGGTCGTCTTCTTCTGCGACTATCTCCGTCTCCTCACCCTCGGCACCGACAACCATCACGAGATGGAGACGCTGATGGACGAGGACCTCAACACGCATCGCGAAGAGCATCACGCGGTCGCCGGCGCGATCAGCAACGTCGCCGACGCGATGCCCGCGCTTGGGATCGTCGCCGCCGTGCTCGGCGTCATCCACACGATGGGCTCGATCACCGAGCCGCCCGCCGTCCTCGGCAAGCTGATCGGCGGCGCGCTCGTCGGCACCTTCATGGGCATTCTTTTGTCCTACGGCTTCGTTGCGCCGATCGCCGCCGCGGTGAAAGCGCGTGGCGACGCCGAAGAGCGCTATTTCCTCTGCATGAAGGCCGGCATCCTCGCCTACATGCAGGGCTATGCGCCGTCGGTCGCTGTCGAGTTCGCGCGCAAGGCGCTCAATACCGACGTCCGCCCGACCTTCTACGAGGTCGAGACCGCGGTTGAGAACATGCCCCAGGCGGCATGACCGATTCGGCGTAAGTCATGGCCAAGCATGGTGCCGGCGGCGGCGCGGTCATCATCAAGAAGGTCAAGAAGGGCGGCCATGCCGGTCATCACGGTGGCGCATGGAAGGTCGCCTATGCCGATTTCGTGACCGCGATGATGGCGTTCTTCCTGCTGCTGTGGCTGCTGAACGTCACCACCGACGTGCAGAAGCGCGGCATCGCCGATTATTTCGAGCCGACCATCACCTCGAAGTCGAACAGCGGCGCCGGCGGCGTGCTCGGCGGCCTCACTGTCGGCAGCCCCGGCAGCGAGACCGTTCCGACCTCGCAACCCAACTTCACGCCGGCGCAATCCGCACTGCGCCAGCCGGTCGACGGCGACGATGGCGACGACGGCGGCAGCGCCGGGACCGATCAGGATCAAACCGACAGTGCCGGCGCACCGACCGCCAACGACAAGAAGAAGCTCACCGACGCCGAATTCCAGAAGCAGGCGGCGGCGCGCGAGGAGCAGCGTTTCGAGGACGCCAAGAAAGCGCTCGAAAACGCGGTTCAAAGTTCGCCTGAGCTGCAAGGGCTCGCCAAGAATCTCAAGATCGAGGATACGCCCGAGGGACTGCGCATCCAGCTCGTCGATCAAGACAAAACGCCGATGTTCCCGGTCGGCTCCGCCGATATGCTCGATCCGGCGAAGAAGCTGATGGCGCTCGTCGCGCAGGTGATCCAGAAGCTGCCGAACAAAATCTCGATCACCGGCCACACCGATTCGACGCAATACGCGCTCGGCGCGAAATATACCAACTGGGAGCTTTCCGCCGATCGCGCCAATGCGACGCGGCGCGAGTTCATGGCCGATGGCGTGCCGAGCGATCGCCTATCGCGCGTTGTCGGCATGGCCGACCAGGATCCGATCGACAAAGCCAATCCGTCCGATCCCCAAAACCGCCGCATCAGCATCGTGCTACTGCGCGAGGCGAAGGACAATCCGGCAATCCAAGCGGCGGCGGTGCCCGCCCCCACCCAAGCGGCGAGCAAGTAACAGGTCCGTTGCGTTCTCGGCCTGATTGCTCGGCAACTATTGACGGCGTGGCCGTCATCGCCATGATAACGCTGGCAACAAGGCGGAACGGCGATGCTGCGAATTCTCGGTCGGCCGAATTCCTACAACACGCAAAAGGTTCTCTGGCTGCTCGACGAGCTGGGCACGCCGTTCGCGCTCGAGCTCGCCGGGCTCGAACATGGCGTCAACCACACGCCGGAATACAACAAGCTCAATCCCAACGAGTTGGTGCCGACCCTGATCGAGGACGATCTCGTGCTGTGGGAATCGAATTCGATCCTGCGCTATCTCGCGGCCCAATACGGCAACGGCAAGCTCCTGCCCGCCGATCTGCGCGACCGCGCCCGCGGCGACCGCTGGCTCGATTGGGCGCTGACCACCCTCGCCCCCGCGATCACGCCGGCCTTCTGGGGCCTGATCCGCTCGAAGCCCGAGCAGCGCGATTCGGCGCGGATCGCCGAAGCCGTGACGCGCACCAATCATTCGCTGGCGATGCTCGACCGCTATCTCGGCGAGACCGCTTACGTCGGCGGCCGGGATTTCGGCATTGGCGACATTCCGATCGGCATCCTGACCTATCGCTTCTATTCGTTGCCGATCGAACGTCACCGCTTTTCCCATCTCGAAGCCTGGTACAAGCGGCTGGGCGAGCGCCCGGCCTATCGCCAGCGCGTCATGATCGGCCTGAGTTGAGCCTCTGGCGAGGGCCGCGCGTTCGGCTCATAATCGCGGCACGATTTCGGCATAGGTGATCGGCAATGCCCGAGGGGCATAGCGAAGAGCGTCACAGGCAAAGTCGCACGGCGCCCGAGCGGCTGTCGGTCGCGCCGCAGCATTTCTATCGCACGGCGGCGTTGCCCTGCCCCTATCTGCCCGGAAAAATCGAGCGCAAGCTCGTCACCGAGCTCGCCGGCCGGCATGCCTCGGCGTTCTACAACGAGCTCTCGCGCGCCGGTTTCCGGCGCAGCCACCACCTCGCCTATCGCCCGGCCTGCGTCGGCTGCGCCGCTTGCGTGCCGGTGCGGATTCGGGTCGCCGATTTCGTCGAAAGCCGATCGCTGAAGCGCATCCGTCACCTCAACCGCGATCTGCTGCTGCGGCCAATTGAGGCCGATGCGACCCTCGAGCAGTTCCGCCTGTTCCAGCGCTATCAGCGCTCGCGTCATGCCGACAGCGACATGGCGGCGATGACCTTCGGCGATTACCAGGCGATGGTCGAGGACAGCCCGGTCGCCACCAAGATCACCGAGCTGCGCGACACCGACGAAACGCTGCTCGGCGCCGGGCTTTACGATCCGCTCGATGACGGGCTGTCCGCGGTCTACAGCTTCTTCGCGCCCGAGGAAGGAAAGCGCAGCCTCGGCACGCTGTTGGTATTGGCGCTGATCGACGAAGCGCGGCGGCGCAAGCTTGCCTATGTCTATCTCGGTTATTGGATCGCCGACAGCGCCAAGATGTCCTACAAGGCGCGCTTCCGGCCGCTCGAAGCGCTCGACGCCAAAGGCTGGCGGCGGCTGGTCGATTAGACGCTGTTACTCCGCCGCGTCACGCATGCCGAGCTGCTTCAGGCAGCGATCGATCCACAGCGCGCCAAGCTTTTCCTCGACGCTGTTCTGCCCGAGGCGCTCGTGCAGGCAGGCGAAATCGACGCAGTCGAGCGCCTGATCCTGGTTGAAGCAGGTGAACACCACGGTCTCTTCGCCGGTCGCGGGGTCGCGCTGGACCTGGAGGCATTGCGCGCAGATTTCTTTCATCATGCATTGCATCGGCGAGTTGATCGACGCGATCGCGTGATGGCCCGGCTTCAAGAGCGGCTTCAGCGCCGCTTCGCGCGCCCGCGCCACCGCGCCCATCATCCCGTCGGAGCCGATGACGATCAGGCGATCGGCGCTCGGCAGCGCGATCGGCTGCGCGCCGAGCTGGCCGCCGGCATAGGCCAGCATCGCCTCGACGATGTTGCCGACGAAGGCCTTGTCTTGGGGCCGCGATGGGGTAAAGCCCGGACCGATGTCGCAGCACCAGACGATGCAATCGGCGGCGGCTTCGATCTCGGCCACCTTGTAGCGGTCTTGCGGCTTCTTGTAGCCGGCGAAATAGAGCACCTTCGATCCCGCTGCGCGCAGCGCCTTGCCGATCGACAGCAGCACCGCGTTGCCAAGCCCGCCGCCGACCAGGATCACGCTCTCGCCGCCGGGCGTTTCGGTCGGCGTGCCGGTCGGGCCCATCAGCACCACCGGCTCGCCCGGCTCCAGGATCGAGCAGAGATCGGACGAGCCGCCCATCTCCAAGACGATGGTCGAGAGCAAGCCTTTCTCGCGATCGACGGTCGCGCCGGTCAGCGCCAGCCCTTCCATCGTCAGCAGCGTGTCATCGGTCTTGGGCGCGTAGCTCTCGTAATTCTGCAGCCGATAAAATTGCCCGGGACGAAAGGCGCGCGCAGCCCGGGGCGCGCGCACGATCACCTCGACGATCTTGGGCGCAAGCTCGACGACGGCGTGGACGCGCGGACGCAGCTCGTCGTCGAGCTGGGCGATAAGCGCCGCCGGCGCCGGCGCCTCGGGCTTGCGCTTCGCCAGGGTGCGGCTCACCACCGGATAGCCGAGCTTGGCGCCGCCCATCGCCTTCACCACATTGCCGGCGAAAGATGGATGCAGATCGCCGAAGAAGCTGATCGCGCGGCCGTCGGCGCGCAGATTCATCAGCACCTCGACCTTGTCGGGCTTGGCGACGCGCTCGGGCTTCACCTTGTTGCCGGCCTCGTCATAGGCCTGGAAGAAGCGGCCATCGATTTCGACTTGGCTGTCCTCGCGCGCCAAGACGGTGTTGGGCGTGGTGCCGGCCGCCACCAGGATGCTGCGTGCCTTGAGGGTCACACGCTCGCCGGTGGCGACGATCTTGCCGGTGCCAGCCTCGATTTTGTGGGCGAGAAGAGTGAGCGCCGCGGCATGGCCGAAGCGATCGATCTCGACCGCTTCGGGCGCGAGGCATTCGGCGAAGCGAATGCCTTCCTCCATCGCTTTCGCCACTTCCTCGTGGTTGAGCGTGTAGCTCGGCGCATCGATCAGCCGGCGGCGATAGGCGATGGTCGCCCCGCCCCAATGCTGCAGCAGCTTCGATAAATTCGGTGCGCGGCCCTCGTGCGCAGCGGCGGCGCGCTCGTCGCGGATCGCCTGGGCGTGGGACAAGAACTCGGCGGCGATCTCGGTGTCTTCCTCGCGCCAGGTCGCGCGCACCGCCGCCTCGCCGCGCTCGGCGACAAGCGTCTCGTAGCGGCTGAGGAATTTCTCGACTTGTACCGGGTAATAGGCGAGCGATTCGGTCGCTGTGTCGATCGCGGTCAAGCCGCCGCCGATCACGACGATCGGCAGCCGCACGGTGAGATTGGCGAGGCTCGAGGTCTTCGCCGCGCCGGTCAATTGCAGCGCCATCAGGAAATCCGAGGCCTGGCGCACGCCGCGCGCAAGGCCGTTCTTCATCGGCACGATGGTCGGCCGTCCGGCGCCGGCGCACAGCGCGATGTGGTCGAAGCCGATCGCGAACGCCTCGTCGATCGTGATCGTGCCGCCGAAGCGCACGCCGCCATACATCGCGAATTGCGTGCGCCGTTCAATCAGCAATCGAATGACCTTGAGGAAGTTCTTGTCCCAGCGGACGGTGATGCCGTATTCGGCGACGCCGCCGAAGCCCGCCATTACCCGATCGTCGAGCCCTTCCCAGAGCTCTTCCTTCGCATCGCGGATCGGGCGAAAATTCTTTCCCGCGAGCCCTTCGGGCAGCGGCTCGATCTTCAGCCCGTCGATGCCGACGACATGATGGCCGTCATTCATCAGATGATGCGCCAGGGTGAAGCCGGCCGGCCCGAGCCCGACGACCAACACCTTGTAGCCGCTATCGGGCTTGGGCAGCGGGCGGCGCAGATCGAGGGGGTTCCAGCGCGTCAGCAGCGAATAGATCTCGAACCCCCAGGGCAGCGCCAACACGTCTTTCAGCGTGCGAGTCTCGACCTGCGGAATATCGACCGGCTCTTGCTTTTGATAGATGCAGGCCTTCATGCAATCGTTGCAGATGCGGTGGCCGGTGCCGGCCATCATCGGATTGTCGATCGCGGCGATCGCCATCGCGCCGATGCTGTTGCCGCGCGACTTCACCAGATTCATCTCGGAGATTTTCTCTTCGAGCGGGCAGCCGGCGAGCGTCACGCCAAAGACCGTATTCTGAAATCCGCCTTGCTTCTTGTCCTTGAGACCGTGCGAGCAGGAATCTTTGCCCTGGTTATGGCACCAGATGCAGTAATTCGCGTGATCGAGCGCGCCGACCAAATCCATGCCGGGATCGGTCAGGCCAAAGCCCTCGCGGTGGCGGCGATGGTTCTCGGGCAGATGGAGCATGGTCACGCCTTGCTCCGCGACCGTCGTTACCGGCACGAGATGCTGCATATCGAGCCGGTGCGGCAGCTTGAACAGCACGCCGTCGCGATAAAGCTTCTTGCCCCCGGGCGAATGGGTCGCCCAAGCGGCGTAGCGCGCGGCCTCGTCGAGCGCCTCGGCATGGGTCGGCTCGTCGTCGAGCCAGCGTGCGACATGGCCGGCAAAGCTGAGCTCGGTCAGGGCCTCGCCAAAGCGCGCTTCGAGCGCACGGCCCAACGCCGGCCCATCGATCGTCGCCACGAATTCGGTCGTCGCGCCCTTGGCGGCGCGGCGCTGCACGAAGAGGCGCTTCACCGTGTAGAGCGGCGCCAGCGCGTCGTGCTTGGCCTGAAGCGCGCGCACGTCCTTCTCGATGCCGAACAGCGCAGCGACGAAATCCTCGAGATGCGGCGCGAGGTCGACGATCAAATCCGATTGATCCTTGTCGGCGAGCTTCGCGGGCGACGCCCGGCCGACCGCAAGCAGCGTCAGGAGGCTGGCATCGGCGGCTTTGAGATGCGCGACAAACGCCGCGTCGAGACGCACCAGCCCGTCGCGGCGGTAGAGGTCCGCGAAGCTGAGGCCATGCTGCAACTCCAGATCGGTCATTCGTCCTCGGTCGCGGCGCGTCGCAAGGACAACGCCTATTTCCTTAATATTCCTGGGGAATTTTCTCGCTGGTCACGAGCCCGCGCGGGGCTTCTCTTACCGGAGACAGCGCCCGGTTTTCAATAGCCCAGAGCTTCAATAACCAAGAGCGCAACCGTCCTTGCGCGGATCGGAGCCGCCGATCAGGCAACCGCGCTGCCGATCGATCCAGATCGCCTGGCAACCGCCGAGCGCTCCGGCGCGCGCCACCCGATGACCGCGCTGGGCGAGATCGCGGACGATCGTCTCGGGGACCGTGGATTCGAGCGCCAGAACGCCATCGAAGGCGAAGCTGCGTGGCGCTTCGGCGGCGGCTTGCGGGTCGAGGCCGAGATCGAGCATCTGCATCAGCAGATGCGCATGGCCGATCGATTGAAAATGCCCGCCCATCACGCCGAAGGGCATGACCGCTTTGCCCTCCCGCAAAAGCATGCCAGGTATGATCGTGTGCAGCGGCCGCTTACCCGGCGCGATGGCGTTGGGATGGCGGGGATCGAGGCTGAACCCGATCCCGCGATTGTGCAACATAACGCCGCAGCCCGGCACCAGAATGCCGCTGCCGAAATCGTGGAACAGCGAGTTGATGAACGAGATTGCGTTACCGTCGCGATCGACGATCGAGAAATAAACCGTGTCCTTGTGCTCGGCGCCTTCCCAGGGCGCGAATTCGCCGGCGCGATCGAGGCGAATGGTCTGGCGCACGGCGTTCGCGTAATCGTCCGACAGATAGCGCTCGACCGCAACCGAGGCGAAACGCGGATCGGCGAAATACGCATCGCGCGCGGCATAGGCCGCTTTCGCCGCCTCGGCCAGCAGATGAATGCGATCCGCCTCGCTCGTGCTCTTGCCGGCGATGTCGTAGCCGCTGAGCGTGTTGAGGATCATCAGCGCCGCGAGCCCCTGCCCGTTCGGCGGACACTCGAACACGTCGTAGCCGCGATACATCGTCGCGATCGGATCGACATACTCGCAGCGCTGCGCCGCGAAATCCTCGAGCGTGTGCAACCCGCCAAGGCGTTGCAGCTTGGCGACGATCTCGGCCGCGACCTCACCGTCATAGAATGCGGCGCGGCCGGCGCGGCCGATCTTGCGCAACGTGTTGCCAAGTGCCGGCTGGCGCAACATCTCGCCGAGCGCGACCGGCCGCCGCGCCGGCGCGAAGACGCGCGCGGCGTCGGGATCGGCCAGCACCTTGGGAAAGCTCGCGGCGAAATCCGCGGCGACGCGCGGCGTTACCGCATAGCCTTCCTCGGCGAGCTTGATCGCGGGCAGCAGCAGCTCGGCCATGTCCTTGCTGCCGTGATCGGCATGCAGCCGGCACCAGGCATCGACCGCGCCCGGCACCGTCACCGCATGCGGCGCCTGGACCTCGATCGTGTGAATGCCATGCTCGCGGTACCAGTCCGTCGCGGCTGTCATCGGCGCGCGGCCCGACCCGTTGAGCGCCAGCGGCACGCCGCCGTTCTTGGCATAAAGCACGAAGCAATCGCCGCCGATCCCGGTCATATGCGGCTCGACGACGCACAGCACCGCGACCGTCGCGATCGCGGCATCGACCGCATTGCCGCCCGCGCGCAAGACATCGAGCGCGGCGAGGGTCGCAAGCGGATGCGAGGTCGCAGCCATGGCATGAGCCGAGACGGCAGCAGAACGGCGGGGCTGAGCAAAGTCGCGCATCGCCCATCCATATCGCTTGTCGCTGCCGCTTGCATTCCCTAATTTCAACCCAGTAACGGCTTTCGGGCGGTGAAAACAACTTCATCGTCATCCCGCGCAAGCGGGAATCCAGGGCAAGCGACGCGCTGTTTCCCTGGACCCCCGCTTTCGCGGGGGTGACGAAGAGAATGTTTGTGTCGCCTTGGAAGCGTTCGGTGCCATCGCGAAAGGAATCCCCTCGATGCTCGACGCCTATATCTATGACGGCCTGCGCACGCCGATCGGCCGGCATGCGGGCGGGTTGGCGCCGGTGCGGCCGGACGATCTCCTCGCCGGGGTCATCAAAGAGGTGGTCGGCCGCAACCCCTTCAAGCCCGCCGATTACGAAGACGCGGTCATCGGCAATACCAACCAGGCCGGCGAGGATGCGCGCAACGTCGCGCGCCACGCGTTGCTGCTCGCCGGGCTGCCGATCGAGACCGCGGGCCTGACCGTCAACCGGCTCTGCGGCAGCGGCCTGGCCGCGATCCTCGACACCGCGCGCGCCGCGAGCACCGGCATGGGCGAGCTCTTCATCGCCGGCGGCGTCGAGAGCATGAGCCGCGCGCCTTTCGTGATGGCGAAATCCGAGACGCCTTATCAGCGCGACTACCGCATGTTCGATTCGACCATTGGCGCGCGCTTCCCGAATCCCAAGATCGAGAAGGGCTTCGGCGGCGATACGATGGCCGAGACCGCCGACAATGTCGCGCGCGACTGCCAGATCACCCGCGAGGAAAGCGACAAATTCGCCTATGCCTCGCAGCAGAAATACGCGAAGGCCAAGGCCGCGGGCTTTTACGACGGCGAGCTGCTGCCGGTCGCGGTGCCGAGCCGCAAGAAAGGCGAGACCAACACTGTCACCGCCGACGAGCATCCGCGGCCCGAAACGACGCTCGAAAAGCTGCTGACCTTGAAGGCGCTCAACGAGGGCGGCGTCACCACCGCAGGCAATGCCTCGGGCATCAATGACGGCGCCGCGGCACTGATCATCGGCACCAAGAAAGCCGGCGAGAAAGCCGGCAAGAAGCCTCTGGCGCGAATCGTCGCGGCAGCGGTCGCGGGCGTTGCGCCGCGCGTGATGGGGCTCGGCCCGGTGCCGGCCTCGCAGAAGGCGCTGGAGCGCGCCGGGCTCGCGCTGAAAGACATGGACGTGATCGAGCTCAACGAGGCCTTCGCCAGCCAGGTGCTCGGCTGCCTCAAGATGATGGGCGTCGATTTTGCCGACGATCGCGTCAACCCGAATGGCGGCGCAATCGCGATCGGCCATCCGCTCGGCGCGTCGGGCGCGCGGTTGGCGCTGACCGCGACGCGGCAGTTGCACCGCATCGGCGGACGCTATGCGCTCGTCACCATGTGCATCGGCGTCGGCCAAGGCATCGCCGCCGTCATCGAGCGGGTCCAATGAGCGAGGCGCCGGAGGGACCAAACCTCGCCGACCGCGCGGGCTATAAGCTCTGGTTCCAGGAGCATGTCCGCTATAGCGACGTCGATCACAACAATCACGTCAATCACGCGGTCTTCCTCAATTATTTCGAGACGGCCCGCGTCTCGATCACGCGCAAACCCGAGCTCGGCCTCTTGGAGCCAGGCGAGAATTTCAACGTCGTGCGGGTCGAGGTCGATTACAAAGCCGAATTGCGCTTTCCCGGCAATTTCGAGATCGGCATGCGCGGCCTCAAATACGGCCGCAGCTCGTTTCGCCTCGGCCAGGCCGTGTTCCAGGGCGACAAATGCCTCTGCACCGAGGAAGTCGTGCTGGTGTTCATGGACCGCGCGACGCGCAAATCGAAGCCACTGTCGCCCAAGCTGATCGATTGGCTAAAAGAGCACGGCGCGACCGCGAGTTGAGTCCCGATTGCCTTTTACGGCTGCTTTTTATAAAGTAGGTAATATACCTACTTTAGAGATCCGCAATGGACAAAGCGATTTCGGCTGCCGACGCAAACCGGCAATTCTCACGCGTCCTTCGTGAAGTGCGCGAAGGGCGAAGCTACGTCGTAACCGCGCATGGCGAGCCCGTGGCGAAGATCGTGCCGATCAACGCCGGCGATCAGGCCCGCGCTGGCGCCCGTCGCGCCCTCCTTGCCAAGCTGCGCGGCCAAAAGCCGCGTAAGGTTGGGCGTTGGACACGGGACGAATTGTATGACGATCGGCCGTGAGAGCGGCGCTCGACACCAACATTCTGGTCTATGCGGAAGGCTTGAATGGCGCTCCCAAGAAAGCCGTGGCGCTTGAGCTAATCGGCCGGCTGCCCGGCGATAGCGGCGTCCTGCCCGCTCAGGTCCTCGGCGAATTATTCAGCGTATTGGTTCGAAAGGCCCGGCAGACTCCGCGCGCCGCTCGCACTGCAATCTTGCGCTGGCAGGACGCTTTCCCGATCATCGATACCTCAGCGGCGGTTTTGACGGCCGCCGCCGACCTTGCAGCCGACCATAAACTTGGCATATGGGATGCCGTGATATTTTCCGCCGCGGTTGCAGCGGACTGTCGATTGCTCTTATCGGAAGATTTTCAGGATGGCTTTACCTGGCATGGCGTCACCGTCGTAAATCCCTTCGCGACAAAACCGCATGCGTTGCTGGAAACCTTGATCCGAGGCTAGCTCACTTTAGAGTGCCGGCACGACCAGCCGCTTCCAATCATTCGCGAGAATCAGCTTCGGCTCGGTGAGCTTTTGCAATGCGTCGAGATCGAGACCGTCGATCATCTCGCGCACCACGACGCCGTCGCGCGTCACGTCGAGGACCGCGAGGTTGGTGTAGATGCGCGTGACGCACCCCTTGCCGGTCAGCGGCAAGGTGCAGGAATTGCGGATGCGCGGGCTGCCATCCTTGGCGTTGTGCTCCATCAGTACCCGCACCGCTTTCGCACCGGCGGCGAGGTCCATCGCCCCGCCGACACCGGGCGCGAGCGTGTCGGAGCTTGTCGCCCAATTAGCAAGATCGCCGCCCGCCGAGACCTGGTAGGCGCCCATGATCGAGACATCGATATGGCCGCCGCGGATCATCAGAAAAGCATCGTTGTGATGGAAGAACGCGCCGCCGGGATGTAAGGTCGCGAGGCCCTTTCCGGCGTTGATGAGATCGCGGTCCTCCTCGCCGGGCTGGGGCGCGCCGCCCATGCCGAGGATGCCGTTCTCGCTGTGCAGCACGATCTCGCGCTGTGGCGGCACATAATCCGACACCAGCGTCGGCATGCCGATGCCGAGATTGACGTATTGGCCCTCGACCAGGTCCTGGGCGGCGCGCCACGCCATCTGGCGGCGGGTGAGCGGCGTCATGGCTGCCATCATCACGATCCCTGTGTTCTCATCCTTCGAGACGGCGCTTCGCGCTTCCTCAGGATGAGGTCAAAACCTTGAGTCCTCATCCTGAGGAGCGCCCGAAGGGCGCGTCTCGAAGGACCACGCGATCGACAAAAATGCCCGGCGTCACGATCGCTTCCGGATCGAGCGCGCCGAGCTCGACGACCGCGTCGACCTGCGCCACCGTGATCCTGCCCGCCATCGCCATCACCGGATTGAAGTTTCGCGCCGCCTTGCGATAGACGAGATTGCCCCAGCGATCGGCGCGGTGCGCCTTGATGAGCGCGAAATCGCCATGCAGCGGCGGCTCGAAGACATAAAGCTTACCGTCGATCTCGCGCAGCTCCTTGCCCGCGGCGAGCTGCGTCTCGGCGCCGGTGCGCGTGAAGAAGCCGCCGAGCCCGGCGCCGGCGGCGCGCATCCGCTCGCTGAGCGTGCCCTGCGGCACCAGCTCGATCTCGATTTTCTTGTCGCGGTAGAGCTGGTCGATCACCTGCGGATCGGTCGAGCGCGGATAGGAGCAGATCAGCTTGCGCGCGCCCCCGGATTTGAGCAGCGCCGCCACCCCGACCAACCCGCTGCCCGCGTTGTTGCATACGACCGTCAGGTCGCGGACATCGAGCGCGATCACCGCTTCGATCAGCGCGAAGGGCTCGCCGACCGAGCCGAAACCGCCGCACAGCAAAGTGTCGCCGTCTTTCATCCCGACAAGCGCCGCCGCAAGGCCGTCGACCCGCTTGTCGATCATGGGTCAGAATTTGCCATCAGAACGTGACCGCATCGCTGCCTTTCAGCGCCAGCATCTGCCGCGCCTCGTCGGGCGTCGCGACCTCGAGCGACAGGTTTTCGAGTATGGCGCGGATGCGGGTCACCTGCTCGGCATTGGTCTTGGCGAGCTGGCCCTTGCCGAGATAGAGCGAATCCTCGAGCCCGACCCGGACATTGCCGCCCATGATCGCGCCCATCGAGATCAGCGGCATCTGGTGCCGGCCGGCGGCGAGGATCGACCAGTAGAACGCATCGCCGAACAGCTTGTCGGCAATGCGCTTCATATGAGCGAGATTCTCGGGATCGGCACCGATACCGCCGAGGATGCCGAAGATGGTCTGAACGAACAGCGGCGGCTCGACCAGCTTGCGGTCCAAAAAGTGAGCCAGATTGTAGAGATGGCCGACGTCATAGCATTCGAACTCGAAGCGCGTGCCGTGGACCTGCCCAAGCTCTTTAAGAATACGCTCGATATCCCTGAATGTATTTCTAAATATCAGGTCGTCGGTGCCTTCGAGATAGGGCTTTTCCCAGTCGTGCTTGAAATCCTTATATCGCGCCAGCATCGGATAGAGGCCGAAATTCATCGATCCCATGTTGAGCGAGCACATTTCGGGCGAGGCCAGGAGCGGCGCTGCCAGCCGCTCGTCGAGCGTCATCTTATGGCCGCCGCCGGTGGTGATGTTGACCACCGCCTTGGTCGCTTGCTTGATCCGCGGCAGGAACTGCATGAACACCGCCGGGTCGGGCGTCGGCCGGCCGTCTTTGGGATCGCGGGCGTGGAGGTGAAGGATCGCCGCCCCGGCCTCGGCGGCGCCGATCGCCTGTTCCGCGATCTCGTCGGGCGTGATCGGCAGATAGGGACTCATGGTCGGGGTATGGATCGACCCCGTCACCGCGCAGGTGATGATGACCTTGCCCGCTCGCGCCTTCTCCTTCTCCCTGATTTGGGTCTCCCTGCCCCGTGCCGGTTGCCCCGGCTGGTTTATAGCAGGCTTTGGAAGCGCCGGCTGGATCAGGCGTTCTCGCGGATGAATGCACGCAGCTTGGGGTAGATGCCGGTGCGCCAACCGCGCCCGTTGAAGACCCCGTAATGGCCGACGCCCGGCTGGACATGGTGGCGCTTCTTGGCCGAATCGAGCCCGGTCAGCAGACCATTCACCGCCGCGGTCTGGCCCACCGCGCAGATATCGTCGTTCTCGCCTTCGATCGCAAAGACCGCGGTGCGGGCGATCGCGCCCGGCTCGACCAGGGTGCTGCGCGAGACGAACGTGCCGCGCGCGAGCGCCTGGCGATGGAACACACGGTCGATGGTCTGGAGATAGAAATCCGCCGGCAGGTCCATCACCGACGCATATTCGTCGTAGAATTTCTTGGTCGCCGCGGCGCTCTCGCCATCGCCGCTCACGAGATGCCGGTACAGATCGACATGCGCGTTGACGTGGCGGTCGAGATTCATGCTCAAAAAACCGGCGAGCTGTAGAAAGCCCGGATAGACGCGGCGGAAAGCCCCGGCATAGCGCGCCGGCACGGTGCTGACGACGTTGCGCTCCAGCCAGGCGAGCGAATGGGTCTCGGCAAAGCGACTTACCTGGGTCGGCGCGGCGCGCGTGTCGATCGGCCCGCCCATCAAGGTTATGGTCCGCGGCTGCGCGGCATCGCCCGCCTGGGCGAGCAGAGCTGTCGCCGCCAGCACCGACACCGCCGGCTGGCACACCGCGACGACATTGAGTTCGGGCCCCAGCGCCCGCATGAAGGCGATCATCAGGTCGATGTGATCGTCGAGATCGAACCGGCCGTGACGCAGCGCTACGTTGCGCGCGTTCACCCAATCGGTGATGTAGACGTCGTGATCCTGCAGCAACGTCTCGACCGTGCCGCGCAGCAGCGTCGCAAAATGGCCGGACAGCGGCGCGACCAGCAGAAGCCGCGGCTGCTCGACCGTGCTGTCCTTGCGGAAACGCAGCAGCGTGCAAAACGGCGTTTCCAGAACCGCTTCCTCGCGCACCGCGACGCGCTTGCCGGCGACCTCGGTCTCTACGATGCCGAAATCGGGCCGGCGATGCGACATGCCCACGCGCGACACCAGCTCGCAAGCGGCAGCGGCATGACGCAGAGCGGGATGGTCGCGGAACGCGAGCCACGGCTGGTTAAGCCATTCCTGTCCGGCGCGCGCCAGCATCCGGAACGGGGCAAAGGCATCGGTTTGGACTTGATAAGCTTGGTAAAGCATTCGTTGTCGCGCCGTTTCTGTCGGGGATGAATGGCAGGAATCCGCCACCTGACCGTGAGGTTACCACGGCGCATTTTAGAACGCGCTAAGATGGCCGCAAGTTGCGACTCGATGGGACGGCGGCCGAATTGCTTCAGCTTGCCGGGGCGAAATAGCGCTCGTCGCGCAAGGTCGCGAGCGCGATCGTCTTCACGTCGGACGGCGTGCCGACGCGGTGCAGCCGGACATGCGGCGAAGGCTCCCACGGGTGGCGATAAACCACCCCGACCTCCCACAGAATCGCGGTCGATCCGTGAGCGCGAAAGCGCTGGCCCGCCGCAATGCCGAAATCCTCGTCAAGACCCGTTCCGGAATGCTTCTTGAACCACATGACAACCACCCACCAATACAAAACGCTCGATCGTTGAAGCACTTCGAATCATAAAACCGCCGCCTGCGATCGTCACGACAAAATCGCGCCGTAAAAAATATTTGTGCGACCGAAGGCTTACGCGACCGCTTCGCGCATGCCGCGAATGAAGGCGCCGAGACAAACCACCGACAGAACGGCGAACACGACAAACGCGGCGAGCACCGACGGATCGCCGACGGCGCCGGCCATCAAGGCGCGACTCGCGTTGACGGCATAGAGCAAGGGATCGATCCGCGCCAGCATTTGAATCGCCGGCGGGCCGAAACTGATCGGCAGCATGACGCCGGAGAGGATCAGCAGCGGCAGGATGAAGGTGTTGGTGATGCCGGCCAGGATGCCGCCCTCGCGCGTCAACAGCGCCAAAGAAAACGAGATCGACGCCATCGTCACGCCGATCAGCAGGATCAGGAACACCAGCGCGACCGTCCCCCAGACCTCGAGCTTCAGCCCGAAGAACAGCGAGCACACGATCAGGACCGCGCTCTGGATGAGCAACGTGACCGAGGATTGCAGGATGAATCCCAGCGCGAGCGACAGCCGGCTGATCGGCGTCACGCGCAGGCGTTCGAGAAATCCCGAATCGACCTTGTCCTGCAAGGTGAAGCCCTCGAAGCCGGCGCTGAACAGCGCATTCATGATGAGGAGGCCGGGCGCAAAAAACTGGATCGCATTGGTGGAAGGAAAGCCGCGCGTGCCGGCAACGCCGTTCAGCAAAGGCCCGAACAGGACGAGATAGATGATCGGCTGCAACAATCCGTGAAAGATCCAGAACGGATTGCGCATCGTCACCATCAACTCGTTCTTGGTGATGAGATAGGTATCGCGCATGGCCTCGATCGCCCTCAACGTACCGATTCGGATTCGCGCAGCGTGCGTCCGGTAAGCTTCAAGAACACATCGTCGAGCGACGGACGCGTCAGATGCACCGCTTTGGGCGGCGCGCCGCCCTGGCCGAGGATCCGCAAGACCACCGGCAAGGCCTCGTCGCCGCGATCGACATAGAGTTGCAGCGACGCGTCGAGCGGGTGGCGCTCCAGCACGCCCGCATTGCCGTCCAAGAGGCGCATCGCCGCCGCGACCTGTGGGGCACCGTCATAGGTCAGGGCGATGATGTCGCCGGCGATCTGCTTTTTGAGCTCGGCCGGACTGCCGAGCGCGACCACGCGGCCCGCATCGACGATCGCGACCCGATCGCAGAGCGCGTCGGCTTCCTCGAGGTAATGCGTGGTCAGAAAGATCGTCGTGCCCTGCTCGTGCAGCGCCCGGACCTCTTCCCATACCCGTGCGCGGCTCTGCGGATCGAGGCCGGTGCTGGGCTCGTCGAGAAACAGCAATTCAGGGGCGTTGATCACGCCGGAGGCGAGATCGAAAATCCGCCGCTGGCCGCCGGAATAGGTATTGGTCTTGCGATCGGCGAAATTGGTCAGGTTGAGGCGCGCGATCAGCGCGTCGATGCGGCGCGCGGCATCGGCTTTGCTCATGCCGTAGAGCCGCGCATGCAGCATCAGATTTTCGCGCCCGGTCGCCACCTGCTCCATGCCACCCTTCTGGCCGACATAGCCGATCTGCCGGCGGATTTTTCCGGCCTCGGTCGCGAGATCGAAGCCCGTGACCGTGGCCTTGCCGCTCGACGGCAGCAGCAAAGTGCACAGCATCCGCATGGTCGTGGTCTTGCCGGCACCGTTGGGGCCGAGCAAGCCGAAAATCTCGCCCTTCGCGACGTCGAGATCGAGATCGCGAACCGCCTCGACGACTTCCTTCTTGTGGCCGGCGAAGCGCTTACACAGCTTTTCGGTGCGGATGATCGGCGTGGCCATGATCACTTCGGCGTTTGCGGCAGAGGCGGCAAGGATTGGATGTAGACCGCGACCGCGCGGCGATCGGCCTCGGTGAGCTTGCCGGTGCCGTCGGCGACATCGGCCATGCCCTTGCCGACGAGCTCGCCGTCGGGCGTCGTGCCGGATTTCAGCACCTTCTCGATATCGCCGAGCTTCCAGTCGCCGATGCCGTCTTTCTTGTCGCTGGTGATATCCGGCGCGTCCTGGCCGTCCGGCCCGTGTGGATTGCCGGCATAGGCGCGTCCATGATCGAGCGCGCCGAGGAAATTGCGCGGCGTGTGGCATTCCTCGCAATGCGCGACCGCCTCGGCGAGGTAACGCCCGCGATTCCAATCCGCGCTTTGGCCGGCGACCGGCACCAGCGGTCCTTGCTTGAAGAACAGGCTTCGCCAGCCGAGCAGCAGGGGCCGCCAGCCGAACGGGAATTTGATCGCATCGGGCGGCGCGCGGCGCGTCACCGGCGGCACGCTCATCAGATAGGCATAAAGGTCGCCGATATCTTGATCGGTCATGTTGGTGAAGGAGGTGAACGGAAACACCGGAAACATATAGGCACCATGCTGGTTGATCCCTTCGCGCAGCGCACGCTTGAACTGCGCCTTGGTCCAATCGCCGATGCCGGTCCGGGGATCGGGGGTGATGTTCGGCGCATAGAACGTGCCGAACGGCGTCACCAGCGCCGGACCGCCGGCGAGCGGCGCGCCGCCGGCCTTCTCGTCGGTATGGCAGGCCGCACAATCGCCCACGATCGCAAGATAGGCCCCGCGCGCGACCGCTCCGGGATCGGCGGCAGAAACCGGAGCACCCCCGCGGCCCACCAAGACGAGGGCCGCAGCGAGGTAGAGAATACTTCGGCGCAGCTTCATGGCCAGCGTCATAGAGGATTGACGCACGAGAGCAAGCCGCACCGATTCGGTGCGAAACTTGCCGTCTCCGCCGCTCCGGAATTCCGCGGTTAATGCTTCAACGGAAGTCGGTAGGAATCGTGGCAGAGACCGTTGCAGCTTTGGCGGTAAGTCGCTGACATCGCTTGACCGACGGTTGCGGCATCCGCGGTTTTCACCACCTCGACCAGCTTTACCTCGGCGGCGTGCAGCTTCGCCGGCGCGGCCTTGACCTCATCCAAATGCTGCCAGAGCTCGGGCTTCGCATTGGTCTTGCCCGGGAAGTCCGTCGAGCTGGTACCGGGCGGGAACAGCGTGTCGAATTTCGCGCTCATCTCGGTCGACATTTCGACCAGCTTGTTGGCGGCGTCGATCGCTGCCTGCCGATTGCCGGTCCCTTTGGCGAAAGCCTGGATGGCGCCCACGGCATGCTGCTGGTCTTTCATGAAATCCTGGCGCGCCTTGATGCTCGCGAGCTTGTCGCCCTGCTGCGCGTCGACGCCAACCGTGCCTGCCGCCAGCAACACCGCGACGCCCGCGGCCAGAATTCCCTTATAGGCTAGATTTTTCATCAGCTCCCCTCCGGAATGGTGCGATGCGATGATAGACATGCCGCTCTTTCTCCCGAATCACGTTTGCGTGAATCGGCAAGCTCACAGCAGCCCCAGCTCCAATTTCGCCTCCTCGCTCATGCGGTCCTTGTCCCAGGGCGGGGTCCAGACGAGCTTCACGCGCACGTCGTTCACGCCGGCGACCGCGGCGATCACGTCGCGCACTTGTCCGGGCAGCTCGCCGGCCACCGGACAGGACGGCGCGGTCAGCGTCATCTCGACATAGACGACGCCGTCCTTGTTGGCGATGAGCTCGTAAATCAGGCCGAGATCGACGAGGTTCACGGGAATCTCGGGGTCGCGTACGGTTTTCAGCGCCTCAAGCACCGGCGGCAGCAGAACCGGATCGTTCTCGGTAAGCGCCGGGCGCTCGATCTCGTCGCCCGCCGGCGGCCGCGCGTCGTTCTGGAATGCGAAAGGATCTTCGACCGTCATCGCTGCTACTCGGTTTTAACGGTGGCGCCGACCGCGCCGCTCTTCAGCGCCGCCTCGAACGCATGCCAGGCGAGGGTCGCGCATTTGACCCGCGCCGGATAGGCTTTGACGCCTTCGAGCGGCGCCAGGCGCTCGAAATCGTCCTGCAGCTTTTCCTCGACCGCGGGCGCTTCGCCGCCGGTCACCTCGGCATGGAACGCCTTGAACAGCGCATTGGCCTCGGCGAGCGTCTTGCCTTTCAGCACCTCGGTCATCAGCGAGGCCGACGCGGTCGAGATCGCGCAGCCGCGGCCCTCGAAGCTCACATCCTTGATGCGGTCGGCGTCGAGCTCGAGATAGACCGTGACGCGGTCGCCGCACAGCGGATTGTGGCCATGCGCGAAATGGCTCGGACGCTCCAGCGCATGGAAGTTCCGCGGCTTGCGGCCGTGATCGAGAATGATATCCTGATAGAGCTCGCGCGATTCCATGAACTGAGCCTCAACCCGAGAACATCGTTTGCGCCGCCTGGATGGCGGCGGCGAGCGCATCGATGTCGCTTTCGTCATTATAGACGCCGAAGGAGGCGCGCGTCGTCGCCTCGAGATCGAGCTTGTCCATCAGCGGCTGCGCGCAATGATGGCCGGCGCGCACCGCGACCCCATGCTGATCGAGGACGGTCGCGACGTCGTGCGGGTGGATGCCCTCGACCGCGAAAGACAGCATGCCGAAGCGGCGCTGCCCTGCCGGCACCAGCTTCACGCCGGGCAGCCGCGCCAGCGCCGTCACGCCGTATTCGGTCAGCGCCGCCTCATGCGCCTCGATCGCATCGAGGCCGAGCGCGTCGATGTAATCGAGCGCGGTCGCGAGGCCGATCGCGCCCGAGATGTCGGGCGTGCCGGCCTCGAACCGCGCCGGCGGGTCTTGGAAGGTGGTCTTCTCGAAGGTGACATTGAGAATCATGTCGCCGCCGGCTTGCCAGGGCGGCATCGCCTGCAGCAATTCGCGCTTGCCGTAGAGCGCGCCGATGCCGGTCGGGCCATAGGTCTTGTGGCCGGAGAAGACGTAGAAATCGCAATCGATCGCGCGGACATCGACCTTCATCCGCGGCGCCGCCTGGCAGCCATCGACCAGGAGCTTGGCACCCTTGGCATGGGCGAGCCGCGCGATCGCATCGACCGGCACCAGCGCGCCGGTCGCGTTGGCGAGCTGCGTCACCGCGACCATCTTGGTGCGCGGCGTGATCAGCGTATCGAGCGCGGCAAGATCGAGCCCGCCGGTCGCATCGATCGGCTCGACTTACAAGGCAAAGCCGATGCGGTCGCGCAAAAGCTGCCACGGCACGATATTGGCGTGATGCTCCAGCTCGGTGATCAGCACCTCGTCGCCGGGTTTGAGGAACGCCGCGCCCCAGCTCTGCACCACGAGGTTGATGCCCTCGGTCGCGCCGCGCACGAATACGATCTCGCTCTCATGCGCGGCATTGAGAAAGCGCGCGACCCGCGCCCGCGCGTTCTCGTAAAGCTCGCTCGATTTCGCGCTGAGGCGATAGACGCCGCGATGCACATTGGCGTAGTCGGTGCGATAGAAATCGCTGACGCGGTCGATCACCGCCGCCGGCTTCTGCGCGCTCGCTGCGCTGTCGAGGAAGATCAGCCCCGGATTGTTGGCGAAGATCGGGAAGTCGCGCTTCGCGCGGCGCGGATCGAAACTCAGGCTTTTGAGGTCGTTGGCCGCCTTCACGATCGCAATCCCTTACTGGCCCAGCCAGCGCTGAACATGCGCGGCGAGATGCGCGCGCAGGGCAGCGTCGCCGATCTGGTCGAGAGCGTCGGCGGCGAATGCCTCGATCAGCATGCGTCGCGCCTCGGGCGCGGGAATGCCGCGCGCTGCGAGATAGAACAGCGCCGTCTCGTCGAGATCGCCCACGGTCGCCCCATGACTGCATTTGACGTCGTCGGCGAGGATTTCAAGCTCCGGCTTGGTATCGACATTGGCACGTGGGCTGAGCAGCAGATTCTTGTTGAGCTGATTGGCATTGGTCTTCTGGGCATCTTGTCTGACGGCAATACGCCCGAGGAACACACCATGCGCGCGCTCGTCCACGACGCCCTTGAACACCTCATTGGTCGTGCAGCGCGGCGCCGCGTGATCGACGAAGGTGGCGTTGGTCGCTTCCTGCTCGCCGCGCAGCAGATAGGCGCCGAAGAGGCCGCACGCGGCATTCTCGCCGGCAAAGGTAACGAAGCTATCGGAGCGCGACAGCCGGCCGCCGAGCGTTAAGACAAAACTCTCATACTTCGCATCATGCGCCAGCGAAATTCGCGCCTGGCCGAAATGGATCGCCTCGGCAGCTTCGTCCTGCAGCTTGACGTGGCGCAAAGCGGCGCCGGCGCCGACATCGACGATACCGACGGCGTTGGTCCAGTAATGCCCCTCGCCGGCAAAGCTCTCGATCAGCGTGGCACGGCTGCCGGCGCCGAGCAGAATGAGATTGCGCAGATGCAGCGAGCGCTCGGGCGTATCGCCCCAATAAACGATCTCGATCGGCTGGTCGAGCTGCACGCCGGTATCGAGCGCCAGCACGAAGCCGTCGCTGAACAGCGCCGCATTGAGAGAGCCGAAAGCCTGAGCGCCGACGAAGTCGGTCGAATCGGTGAGGCGCTGCGCGACGCCGGGATGCGCCGTGATCAGTGCGGCGGTATTCAGCAGCAAGGCGCCGGTCGGCAGCGCGCCGATCCGTGACAGCTCCGGCACGAAGCGGCCGTTTACGATCACGATGCGATGCGTGTCGCCGGCCAGCGCGTAGCGGGAAACAGCCCCCTCACCCGCTCGCTGCGCTCGCACCCTCTCCCCGCCGGGGAGAGGGTTGGGGTGAGGGGGAAATCCCGCACCGTGCAGCGGCTTCAAATCGGTGAAGCGCCAGGCCTCGTCGCGCCGGGTCGGAAAGCCCAGCGTCTCGAACTGCGCGAGCGCAGCGCGGCGCCGCTGGTCGAACTCGCCCGCCGGCATGGCGTCGAACGCCGCTCGGTAAGGCGCCGTTTCGGGCTTCGCGCTCATCGCTATTTCAGGCCGCGGCGTCGCCGAGCATGGCGTAGCCGTGTTTTTCGAGCTCGAGCGCGAGGCTCTTGTCGCCCGACATTACAATCTTGCCCTGGCTCAGCACATGGATCTTGTCGGGCTCGACGTAATCGAGCAGCCGCTGGTAATGGGTGATGAGGACCATCGCACGGCCGGGCGAGCGCAGCTTGTTGATGCCGCTCGCGACCAGCCGCAGCGCGTCGATATCGAGGCCGCTATCGGTCTCGTCGAGCAACGCGAGCTTGGGCTCGAGCATCGCCATCTGGAAAATCTCGTTGCGCTTCTTCTCGCCGCCCGAGAAGCCGACATTGACGCCGCGCTGCAAGAGATCGTCGCCGATCTCCAGCTCTTTCAGGGTCGCGCGCACGGCTTTGAGGAACTGGCCAGCATCGAGCTCGGGCTCGCCGCGATGGCGGCGCCCCGCGTTGAGCGCGGCGCGCAGGAAATACATATTGTTCACGCCCGGGATCTCGACCGGGTACTGGAAGGCGAGGAACACCCCCGCCCGCGCCCGCTCGTCCGCAGGCAAGGCCAGCAGATCGGCGCCGAGGTAGCGCACGCTGCCCTCGGTGACCTCATAGCCCGGCTTGCCCGACAGCACGCCCGCGAGCGTGCTCTTTCCCGAGCCGTTGGGGCCCATGATGGCATGGACCTCGCCGGCTTGAACGCTGAGATCG
>DATLUE010000100.1:0-2843 GCA_035533255.1 Allostellaceae bacterium
TCACCATCATCGATGTCGTCGATTTTCCGCAACCCGATTCACCAACGAGACCGACGCTCTCGCCCTCGAAAATCTCGAACCCGATGCCGTCGACCGCACGGAACATGCCGTCGGGGCCGGAAGCCTTCTTGCCGCCGAAGAGCCCGGCCAGACCGCCGCCAAGGTCCTGGCGCTTATATTCCTTGACGAGGCTCTTGACCGACAAAAGCGGCGCGCCGCCCTTTGCCATGACATGTGGCGCGAGCGGCGGCGCCACAGCATCCTCGGGAAGAAGATCGCGCAGCGTGACGCCGGGGCGGGGCGTCGCGCGCATCAGCTTGCGGGTGTAGCGGTGCACCGGCGCGTGGAAGATGGCTTTCGAATTCGCCGCTTCGACCACCTTGCCCTGTTCCATGACGACGACCTTGTCGCAAAATGTCGCGGCGAGACCGAGATCGTGCGTGATGAGGATCGTGGACATGGCGCGCTCGCGCGTGAGCTCGACAATGAGCTCCATCACCGCCTTCTGGGTCGTGACATCGAGCCCCGTCGTCGGCTCGTCCGCGATCAGAAGCTGCGGCCTGCAGGCGAGCGCAAGCGCGATCACGACGCGCTGGCACATTCCGCCCGACAGCTCGAACGGATAGGCGTGATAGCGTTCCTCGGGCCGCGCGATGCGAACCTGGTTGAGCACAGCGATCGCCCGTTCCTTGACGGCCGCCGACGGAGCCTGAACATGCCGCAACAGCACGTCCTCGATCTGCCGGCCGATCTTTCGGATCGGATTGAGCGCCGCGCGCGGATTCTGGAAGATCATCGACATCTCGCGGCCGCGCAGATCGCGCATCTCGCTTTCGCTGGCGGCGCGCAGATCGACTCCGGAGAATGCGATCGTCCCTTCGGTGATCCGTCCGGCGCGGTCGAGAATGCGCATCACGGCGTAGGATGTGACCGATTTACCCGCGCCCGATTCGCCGACGATGCCGACGGTCTCTCCCTTGGCGACCGACACGTCGATCTTATCGACAGCGCGCACGGCGCCGCGCCGCGTCGCGAATTCGACGGTCAGGTCGTGGATGTCGAGGAGAACGGACACCGGATCAACTCCGCCGCTGCGGATCGACGATGTCGCGCAAGCCATCGCCGAGCAGGTTGAAGCAGAACACGGCCAGCATCAGGGCAAGGCCCGGAAAGAACGCAATCCACCAATCGCCCGAGACGATGAAGCCCGCGCCTTCCGCGACCATGATGCCCCATTCCGGCGTCGGCGGGCGCACGCCCAAGCCGATGAACGAGAGCCCCGCCGCATTGAGGATCGCATAACCCATGGTCAACGACATCTGGACCATCATCAGCGGCATGATGTTGGGCAGAATCTGAGTGAGCAGAATGCGGAGCTCGCCATTGCCGGTGAGGCGCGCGGCCTGCACGAAGCCGGCGTCGCGTCGGACATTGGCCTCGGCTCGGGCGATGCGCGCATAGAGCGGGAAATTGATGATCGCGGTGGCGATGACGATGTTGGTGACGGTGTTGCCGAGCGCTGCCACGATGCCCATGGCGAGAACGAACAGCGGAAAGGCCATGATCGTATCCGCCGTCCGCCCCACGACCTGATCAATCCAGCCGCCGAAAAAGCCGGCGGCGATGCCGGCGGCGCCGCCCAGAATAAATACCAGCGCGACCGAGAAGACCGCGATCGCCATGTCGAGCCTGGTTGCGACGATCACGCGGCTGAAGATGTCGCGCCCGAGCTGATCGGTGCCGAACCAATGGTGCGCTGAAGGCGGGTGCAGTGTGGCCGCCGTGTCCGAAGCGAGCGGATCGAGCGGCACGATCGAGGAGCCGACCGCCGCGCACGCAACCAGCACCAGAAACAGCGCGAAGGCTACGCCGCTCACGGGATTTTCAACAAAGGTGTAGCGCGCGTGCCTCAGGATCGCGACCATACCGCGCATAAAGACCGGAGCAGGCTTCACCGCAGCATCGCTGCCGAGCGCGCTCATCACTCGATCCTCACGCGCGGATCGATCACCCCATAGAGAACATCGATCAGCAGGTTGAGAAACACATAGAGGATCGCCATGGTCAGAACGAATCCCTGCACCGGCGCGTAATCGGATTTGATGAGCGCGTCCACGGCGTAGGAGCCGATCCCCGGCCAGGCGAACACCTTCTCGACCAGCACGTTCGCGCCCAGGAGGAACGAGAACACCATGCCGAGAGTCGTCACCACCGGCAGCATGGCGTTGCGGAAGGCATAGGTCACGATCACGGCGTAGGCGGACAGGCCGTTCGCCCTGGCGGTCCGCACGAAATCCGAGGCGAGCGCCGCCAGCATCGAGGCGCGCGTCATGCGTGTGATCGGGGCCAGCGCGAACACCGCGAGCGTGACGGCGGGCAGCACGAGCTGGGCCGCCGCCGCGCGAAAGATTTCGAAGTCGCGCGCGATCAGGCTGTCGATCAGATAGAAGCCCGTGACGGAATCGGGCGCCGTCGCGAAAACATCGAGGCGCCCCAAGGGCGCGGGCGCCCAGCCGAGCCGGTAATAAAAGACATAGACGAAGAGCAGGCCGCTGAAGAACACCGGCAGGGACACGCCCGCCGTCGCCAGCACGCGGCAGAGATGATCGACCCAGCTGCCCTGGCGCACCGCGGCGATGATGCCAAGCGGCACGGCGATCAGGATCGCGAGAACGAGTCCCGTCAAGGTGAGCTCGGCCGAAGCCGGAAGCCGCGCCTTGATGTCCTTCTGCACCGGATTCCCGGTGCTGAGCGAGCCGCCGAGATCGCCCGACGCGAGTCCCTCGACGTAGCCGATGAACTGTTGCGGCAAGGACCGGTCGAGACCGAGCTTCGCCTTGACC
>DATLUE010000101.1:0-3179 GCA_035533255.1 Allostellaceae bacterium
GCGGGGTCGCAAAGGCCGTGCCTCCGAATGCCGTGGTTACCGCGGCGACGACAAGCCATTTGTACACATTCATACCTTGAGTCTCCCTTTCGTATCCGTGGTCCACGCTCAGGATGATTGGCCTTCGCCGGCTTCCTGCCGGCTCAGCGCGTCGACGATCCGACGGGCGGCGACGCCGCCGGCATCGGCGTTGAAGTTCTGCCAGCGAATCGAGGCGCCGTGCTCTCGCATCGCCGCCTGTTGTGCCTCGAGGACGACGATGTCCTCGGAAAAGGCGGTGACGCTGCCCTTGTGGAACATCGCCGTCACGTCCGGATCGTGTGCGAAATTGCGCGGCACGGACCAGAAATGATGGCAGACGCTCTCGCTTGCCGGGGTGATGCCATTGACGACACGGTATTCGAGCGCGGCATCGGGATCGTTGTTGCCGTGGGGCGTCGAGCGTGAGGCGATGACGATGTGCGACGGCGGCGCGAAGCGAATCTTCTGACTGCGATCGATATTGCCCGGAAAGCTGCGCAGCTTCTGATAAAGCGGCGGCGGCGGACAATTCCGCATCAGACGATCGACCCGCACGGTCTGCCCTTCCACCGTCGTCTCGACCGGCGTTTCCGCTACCGCGTCGTTGCCGATCGTGCTGCGATGAACAAAGGTCTCGTGCGACAGGTCGAGTAGATTGTCGACGAGAAGCTGATAATCGCATTTGATTTCGAAATGGCCGCCGGTATAGGTCCAGGCTGGATCGTCGTTCCAATGCATATCGGGGATGCGCGCGGGATCGGCCCGCGCCGGATCGCCCATCCAAATCCAAACCCAGCGCCAACGGTCCACCAGCGGATAGGTCTTGACGCGCCAGGCGCGGGGGATGTGCGTCTGGGCGGGGATCCGGACACAGGCCCCGCCCGGCTCGAATTCCAGCCCGTGATAGCCGCAGCGCAGCCGGTCACCGACAACCTCGCCCATCGACAGCGGTAGACTGCGATGCGGGCAAACATCAAACATTGCCAACGGGATGCCGGCGTCGGTTCGAAAGAGGACGAGCGGCTCGCCCAGCAGGCGACGCGACAGGGGCTTGCGACCAAGCTCATCGCCCGTCGCTGCGACGTACCAGCAATTCCGCAGATACATTCTGGCCCCCTCAATCGTCCGATGCACCTCTGTTCCACGGATGGGAAAGGCGCCGCGGGACGCGGCCCTTGCGCCTAAGGCTCATCGGATCGATGCCGCTGCGTTTACTATGTGACTGGCGAAAAAGTGGGTCAACGGGAATCGTGAATGCACCAAAAGGGAAAAGAACTCGCATCGCACGGCAAGCACGGAAAATAGCACGGGCTGGTCGATTAGAGCACGCCGCTGATGGACTTCCTTCAGAAGCGGACGGCTCCCAAGGAGCAGAAGAAACCGTGCGGTCAAAGCATTTGTTGCGCCACCATCTGCCAACCCGAACGCTTCTGTAAAGTCATGCGCAGAGTGCTGCGCGAGCCACCGGCCGTCGCCGGAAAATTCAAGAAAGCCCAGGCGACGCGAATCATCAATCAGCGTATCCTTGATGCATTTGCCGTCGAGGCTGCTCAATGCACTGTTCGGTCTCCCACCGTCGACGCTTTTTGCTCGCCATTTGCAAGGATGAAAACGTCCAGATCACTGTGATTGCCGGCCTCAAGCGATCACACATCACTCTGCCGTACAACCGAACACGCTATTCGCTGCTTGCTTGGAACCTACGCACGTGACATTGGGGAAACACGCCGCTCGGTCCCGACACAAGGATTCGACCCCATGCCATCCCCGCAGCATTTGAGACGAAGCCGTGACGGTCACGGCACCGACGACACCCCCCGCCCCATGAACCGCCGTGCCAGGCGGACCAGACGCGGCACCACCTCGGGCCGCATGAGCCGCGCGTCATAGCGGCCGAGCCGACGATCGTTCTCGGCAAGGCATACGTCCATGAGCGCGGCGCCGTCGATGTCGATGCCGATCGACTTGCTGCCGGTCACGGTGAAGTTGTTGTCGGGCGCCGTGCCCCCGCCCACTTTGCGCGCGAGGCCGATGCGCTCCCAGATCAGGAACGCCCACACCGCCAGCGTCTTGGCGAGGAACAGCGGCCGCCGCCACGGCGGCATGGTGCGCCGATGCCAGGCCGCCCAGTTGACGAAGAACAGGATATGGCGTGCCTCTTCCTGCATCACCGGCTCGAACGTGTCGACGAGGTCGGGCGGAAAGAAGCCCGAGCGCTTGGCGATCTCGAACAGGCCGAAGGCGAAAAAGCTGTCGATGCATTCGCTGTAGCCGGTGACCATGAATGCCCATTCGGCATTGCGCGGCTTCACATAGACGGGCTCCGGCGGCAGGTCGATGCCGTAGGCCATGACGAGGTTGGACAGCACCTCCTTGTGGCGCCCTTCCTCGAAGGCGTTGAGCGCGATCGCCTCGCGCAGCAGCGGGTCGGCGACGGTGTCGCCATAGGTCTTGACCCGGAGCCGCGCCTTGCCCTCGGTCGCGACCGCGATGTCCCAGATCGGCAGCGCCACGAGCCGGTTGCGCGCGTCGTCGTCGAGCTTCGGCCAGTCGATGACCGCCGGCTTGTAGGGATCGTGGGTATCGAGCAGCATGCGGCAGAACAGCGCCTTGTGCGCCTGGCTGCCGATCGGGACGGGATCGGGTGCATAGCTGCGGAGCGCTGTGTGGATCGCGGTCATGGCGGATGCAATCTCGCGGAGCCGGTTCGCCGCGTCATGCGGCCGGCGCAATGCGCGAGGTCTGGGTCTCCTGCTTGGTGATGAATTCGAGCAGCACCGGCACGCCCTTCCTGGTCTCGGCGATACCGCGCTTCAGGGCCGGCACGATCTCGGCGGGTGCGGTAACGCGCTCGCCATAGCCGCCCAAGGCGCGCGCGAGCGCGGTATAGTCGCCGGAAATGTCGGTGGCGCGGTATTTGTCGGTCGAGACCTTCATGATGTGCAGCTCGCACGCCATCGAATAGTTGTTGAGCAGAATCGACAGGATCGGGATCTGGTTGCGCACGGCGGTTTCGAAATCCATGCCGGTGAAGCCGATCGCGGCATCGCCCCAGAGATTGATGCAGAGCTTGTCGGGATGAACGAGCTTCGCGCCCATGGCGAGGCCGAGCCCGTATCCCAACTGCGTTGTCTTGCCCCAGCCGATATAGCTGTGCG
>DATLUE010000102.1:0-4641 GCA_035533255.1 Allostellaceae bacterium
CGTTCCTGGGGCCAGGGCGCGCAACACAGTCAGGCGTTGCATTCCTATTTCATGCACATCCCGGGTATCAAGGTGGTAGCCCCCTCGACGCCGCATGACGCCAAGGGCTGCCTGATCGCCGCCATCCGCGACAACAACCCCGTGGTGTTCATGGAACACCGCATGCTCTACGGCAACGCCGGTATCGTACCGGAAGAGCCGTTCGCCACGACCTTGGGCCACGCTCGCACGCTCACGGCAGGCGATGACGTTACGATCGTCGCCGTAAGCCACATTGTGGTCGAAGCGTTGCGCGCCAAGCACCTGCTGGAGCAGGCCGACATAGAGGCGGAGGTGATCGACCCGGTGACACTAGCGCCGCTCGATATGGATACCATCACCGCTTCGGTCGAGCGCACTGGTCGTGTGTTGGTGGTCGACAACAGCTGGACGATGTGCGGTACAAGCGCCGAAATCGTTGCTCAGCTGGCCGAACGTCTCCAGGGTAAGCGCGAATTCCGCGTCGCGCGGCTCGGCTACGCCCCGGTGCCTTGCCCAACCACCAAGCCACTTGAAAACTTGTTCTATCCCAACGCCAAGACGATAGCGCAAAGCGCCTATGCCCTGGTCAAGCAGAACGGTGCCGGCTGGGACCCGACCGTACCCGAAGCCAGTGAGATCGCCGAATTCAAGGGGCCTTTCTGACGTGAGCGGCATGAAAGCAACGACGGACAAACTACTCGACGATGTGCGTGCCAGCGTCACGGCCTATTGCCGTGCGCATCACGATTTCTCGTTCAAACCTGAAAAGCCGGTGGTGCGTCTGCACGAACCGACCTTCAGCGGCGAGGAGATTAACGCCGCACTCGAATGCATGCTGACGACCCACGTCACGATGGGCGCGAAGGTCAAAACCTTCGAGCGCCAGTTCGCTGACAAATACGGGTTCAAGCACGGCATTATGGTCAACTCCGGCTCGTCCGCCAACCTGCTGGCGATCGCCGCGCTGGCCAATCCGCAGACGAAGGACAGCCTGAAGCCGGGCGACGAGGTGATCGTTCCCGCGTTGTCCTGGTCGACGACGGTGTGGCCGCTCGTGCAATCGGGCTTGGTGCCGGTGATTGTCGACATCGATCCGAAGACCCTCAATATCGATCCGGGCGAGATCGAGCGTGCCATCGGGCCGAAGACCAGGGCGGTGATGATCGTCCCGGTCTACGGCAATCCCTGCGACATGGACGCGATCACCGATATCTGCCGCCGGCGTTCGCTGACGTTGATCGAGGATTGCTGCGAGGCGCTGGGCGCCGCCTATGACGGCAAACCCCTTGGCAAGTTCGGCCGCGTCGGTACCTTCAGCTTCTATTACTCGCATCACATGACGACGCTCGAGGGCGGCATTTGCGTCACCGACGATTTCGACTATGCCGAAACCATGCGTATCCTCCGCGCCCATGGCTGGATCCGCGAAGTCGAGGACAAGGCACGGTGGACGAGGCAATTCCCCGAGATCCACGAGCGTTTCCTGTTCGTCAACCTCGGCTACAACCTGCGGGCCACCGAGTTGCAAGGCGCCATGGGCTCGGTCCAGCTGCCCAAGCTCGACGGCTACATCAAGCGCCGCCGCGAAAACGCCGCATCCTTGCGCCGCTCGCTCGCGCAATACGGCGAGGTGCTCGACTTCCAGGAGGAGACGCCCAAGGGCTTCCACACCTGGTTCGGCTTTGCCGTGACGGTGCGGCCCGATGCGCCCTTCAAGACCTCCGAACTCACCGCCGCGCTCGAAGCCGCTCATATCGAGACGCGGCCGATTATCTGCGGCAACATCGCGCGTCAGCCGGCGATGAAGCTGTTCCCACATCGCGTCGAGGGCGATCTCAAGCATGCGAGTGCCGTGATGGATCGTAGCTTCTCGTTCGGTATCCATCAGGATGTCGACGTTGCCGCGCGTGACTACATCGCCGCTCAGTTCCGCGCCTTCCTCAAAAGCCGCGGCGTCGTCTAGGAGCGCGCCGTGGCGAAGCCGAAGGCGTTCATCACCGGAATCACGGGGATGGTCGGCTCGCATCTAGCCGAACATCTGATCGCTACGACCGATTGGGACATCGACGGACTGATCCGCTGGCGCAGCCCGCTCGACAACATCGAGAGCCTGATCCCGCGCATCAACACGGGCGACCGCGTGCGGCTGCTCTATGGCGATCTGCGCGATACGCTCTCGATTCAAGACGCGGTACGCCGTTCCAAGCCAGATTATGTCTTTCATCTCGCGGCGCAGAGCTTTCCGCGGACCAGCTTCGACGCACCGCTTGATACCTACGATACGAATATTCAAGGCACGGCACGGGTACTCGACGCGCTTCGTACGTACAAGAAAGACGCCGTCATCCACGTTTGCGCGTCCTCCGAGGTGTTCGGCCGCGTGTCCAAGGAAAAGCTGCCGATCAACGAGGAGTGCACCTTCCACCCTGCCTCGCCCTATGCCGTCTCCAAGGTCGGCACCGATCTCATCGGCCGCTTCTACGCCGAGGCCTATGGCATGACGGTGATGACTACCCGCATGTTCACACACACAGGGCCGCGGCGCGGCGACGTCTTTGCGGAATCAACGTTTGCCAAACAGATCGCGCTCATCGAGGCCGGCCTCATCCCGCCGGTGGTTCAAGTCGGCAATCTCGACTCTCTGCGCACAGTGGCCGACGTCCGCGACGCGGTACGCGCCTATCACATGTTGGTGACGGTGAACCCGATCCCCGGCGCCTACTATAACGTCGGCGGCACACATAGTCTGAAGGTTGGCGAAATTCTCGACGCGTTGTTGGCGCTATCGCCGCGGAAGAAGGATATCAGGGTCGAGACCGATCCCGAGCGGCTCCGGCCAATTGACGCCGATTTGCAAGTGCCAGATACGGCCAAGTTTACAAGGCACACAGGCTGGAAGCCGGAAATCTCCTTCGACAAAACCATCCGCGACCTACTCGACTATTGGCGCATGCGGGTGACACGCGAAGGCGACCGGTTCCTGCGGCGTTAAGCCGCTTCGTCCCCGGCAATGCCATGCAGGCGGTGATCCTCGGTGGCGGTAAAGGCACACGGCTCGCCACGACCGGGCCGAAACCGCTCGTAGAGGTCGGTGGCAAGCCGTTCCTCAGATACCTTCTGGCCGAACTGCGCCGCTTCGGCATTGTCGACATCGTTGTCCTTACCGGCCCATTCGCCGATGCATATCGCGCACGCCTTGGCGATGGAAGCCAATTTGGGGTTCGGCTGACCTACGTGGCGGAACCTGACCCTGCCGGCACCGGTGGCGCGCTCACATATGCCGCGCGGCATCTCGCACCTGAATTCCTTCTGCTCAATGGCGACTCCTTTTTCGACATCAATCTGGTCGATTTGATGACCCGGACATTCTCTCCGGGGTGGCTTATCGGGTTAGCCTTGCGCGAGGTCGAGGACGTCGCGCGTTACGGCGCGGTTGGCCTCGACGGCGACAAGGTCACGGCATTTGGAGAAAAAGCCGTGGCGGGGCCCGGGATCATCAATGCCGGGATCTATCGCCTGCGGCGCGAAGCGGTGGCAGAGCTGGGCCCACCGCCGGTATCGCTCGAAAAAGACACGCTCCCGCGACTGGTTGCACGCGGACAAGTCCGGGGGGTGGTCTATCCCGGTCGCTTTATCGACATCGGCGTACCCGATGATCTCGCGCGCGCGCGTACCCTTATGCCATCCTGGGAAAGGCGGCCGGCTGCGTTTCTCGACCGTGATGGCGTCCTCAATCGCGACCATGGTTATGTCCACAAAAGTGAAGATTTCGAATGGCTGCCGGGGGCCCGTGAAGCGGTCAAGCGTCTGAACGATGCCGGCTATCTGGCGATCGTCGTGTCGAACCAGGCCGGTATCGCGCGCGGATTATACGCCACCGAGGACGTCGAAAAGCTGCACCGCTGGATCAATGGCGAGCTCGCCAAGACAGGCGCGCATATGGACGCGTTCTATTATTGCCCGCACCATCCGACGGAAGGCATCGGAAAATATCGCCGCGTCTGCGATTGTCGAAAACCAGCTCCCGGGATGCTGTTGCATGCGATCCGCGAATGGCCGATCGAGTCCCCGGCGAGCTTCATGATCGGCGATAAGGATATCGACATGCAGGCGGCGGCGGCGGCAGGCATCCGGGGCATCCATTTCTCGGGCGGAAATCTCGACGCTCTGATCGGTGCGATACTAGCCAGCCAGGCTCGGCGCGGCCAGTGATCGAACGGCGATGCATTGCCTACCGGGTTCCACAACCGCTCCGTCTTCGCTGCGATCCGCCTTATGCTACGTTTGATCAATGAGCGGGAATCAGTCAAATCCACTGAATGATGAATATCTCTTGTCGCGGGCAATTTCGGGCGCTTCCCCCAATCCGGTTTTGCTTGATTATGGCTGTGGGCAAGGCCGCCTAGTCGCGCTTGGCTTGGCGCGAAAGCTCGATATCTATGGCGTCGATACCTTTGAAGGTAATTGGGAAAGCTGGTCGCGTACGCTGCTGCCGGAGACATCGGGACGCATTGGCGTCATCAGGGACGGCCATATCCCGTTTGGCGATCGCTGGTTCGACGTTGTCATCTCCAACCAGGTTTTCGAGCACACCGCCACTCCTCGCGCGGCTGTCGCGGA
>DATLUE010000103.1:0-2673 GCA_035533255.1 Allostellaceae bacterium
CCATTTGGCGTGCTGGCTGAACATTGAATCGACGATGCGGATAAAGGCCTCGTAGCTGTTGAACAGCCCGTGCCGGCCGGTCAGCAGATAGCCTTCGAGCCAGCCCTCGCATTGGTGCTCGCTAAGCATCGAGTCCAGCACGCGTCCAGCGGGTGCGAGGAACTCGTCAGGCTTCACTTCGCGGGCGTCCCACTGACGGTTGGTGACCTCGAAGACCGCGCCCAGCAGATTTGACAGCGTCTCATCGGGACCGAAGATCCGGAAATTGTGCTGATCCTGGTTCAGCGTGACCACGTCGCGCAGGAACTTGCCTAGCACGAGAGTGTCCTGGCCATCGACGGCGCCGGGCGACGGCACGCTCACCGCGTGGGTGTGGAAGTCGGGCATTTTGAGGTCGCGCAGCAATACGCCGCCGTTGGTGTGCGGGTTGGCGCCCATCCGCCGATCGCCCTTTGGCGCCAGCTCGGCCAATTCCGGCATGAGCCGGCCCTGTTCATCGAACAGTTCCTCGGCTTTGTAGCTCTTCATCCAGCTTTCGAGCTGCTGGACGTGATGGGGATGCGCGGGGTCGACCAGGAGGGGAACCTGGTGCGCGCGGAAGGTGCCCTCGACCTGCAAGCCGTCGACTTCTTTCGGTCCGGTCCAGCCCTTGGGTGATCTGAGCACGATCATCGGCCAGCGCGGCCGAATGGCGGCATTGTCGGTCCGCGCGTTCTTTTGGATTCGCTTTATGTCCTCGATGGCCTCGTCCAGGGTGGCGGCCATCAGTTGGTGCATCTTTTCCGGCTCGTCGCCTTCGACAAAATAGGGCGTCCAGCCACAGCCGCGCAGGAACTGCTCCAATTCCTCGTGCTCGATGCGGGCGAGGATTGTCGGGTTGCTGATCTTGAAACCGTTGAGGTGCAGGATCGGCAGCACCGCTCCGTCGGTAATCGGATTGAGCAGCTTGTTGGACTGCCACGCGGTCGCCAGAGGCCCCGTCTCCGCTTCACCGTCGCCGATGACGCAGGCGACGATCAGGTCGGGGTTGTCGAACGCCGCCCCGAAAGCGTGGCTGAGCGAATACCCCAGCTCGCCGCCTTCATGAATCGACCCGGGCGTCGTCGGTGCGACATGGCTGGATATCCCGCCCGGAAACGAGAACTGCATGAACAGCTTCTTGAGCCCGGCCTCGTCCTGGGTGATGTTCGGATAAACCTCGCTCCAGGTGCCTTCGAGGTAGACGTTGCCAACGATCGCCGGGCCGCCGTGACCGGGGCCGGCGATGTAGAACATGTCCAGATCGTACTTCTTGATGACCCGGTTCAAATGCACATAGATGAAGTTCTGACCCGGCGTCGTGCCCCAGTGTCCGACCACCAGCGGCTTCACGTGCGCCAGCGTCAGCTTCTCCTTCAGCAGCGGGTTGTCGTAAAGATAGATCTGCCCGACCGACAGGTAGTTGGCGGCGCGCCAATAGGCATCGATCTTGTGAAGCAATTGCGGTGTCAGTGTATCGGTGTTCATGGTTTTTGGTTTCCCGCATTGAGCCGAGATCGAGGACGCAGTTCGCGAGCCTTGAGCAGCGCAAACACGGTGTCATTTCCGTCGTACCGTCACTGGCGAACGACCTGCGGCCGAAAATTACGGGCTTGAACGCGAGCTTCGCGTTCCGCGCGTTAACCTGCGAATGCAACGATATGCGGTACCGGCCCTGCGAGGCAGGTTCGGAAATTACCCAGTCCACCGTGAAAGGCTATCCGCGACAGCGGCGGCTTATTCCTTTGGGCCGGGATTATGCCAACCGCCGTCCGCAGCGATGATCGCGTCGGCGTCTTTCGGACCCCAGCTGCCGCGTGGGTAAGGGCGAACTTCGCGGTGCGTCTTTAGGACGGGATCCACCGCTGCCCAGGCGGCTTCCACCGCATCCTCGCGGGTGAAGAGCGCTCCGTCGCCGAGCATGGCGTCGCCCAACAGCAGCTCGTAGGGCAACTCCTCGTCCGGCTGCGCATCGGCCAGATAAAGTTCCCGTTGGTCGCCGACGAATTCCTTGCCGCCGCGCTTGACGCGGGCGGCGAGGGCAATGGCGGAATCCGGCGAGATGCGAAAGCGCAGATAGTTGGCCCGGCCGCTTATCGGTGCGGAGTCAGCAAAAAGCCTTTGTGGCGGCGGCTTCAGCTCCACCAGCACCTCGGTCGCCGTGCCGGCTAGGTATTTGCCGGAGCGCAAATACCACGGCACCCCTTCCCAGCGCCACGAGTCGACGAAAAGCCGCAGAGCGCAAAATGTCTCGACGTCGGAATCTTTCGCCACGTCCGGCTCCTTTCGATAGCCAGCGTATTGCCCGCGGACCAGGTCGTCGGGCGTCAGCGGGCGCATGGCTCGGAAAACTTTGGCTTTCTCGTTGTGCACCGCGCCAAAGTCCCTGTCGGCGGGCGCCTCCATGGCAAGCAGCGCGACGATCTGGAACAGATGGTTCTGGATCACGTCGCGCAGACAGCCTGCGGTTTCGTAAAACGCGCCGCGATCTTCAACGCCAAAATCTTCGGATAGGGTGATCTGGACGCTGGCCACGTAGTTGCGGTTCCAGATCGGCTCCAAGAACGTATTGGCGAAACGGAAATAGAGGATATTCATGATCGCCTCCTTCCCGAGGAAGTGGTCGATACGGAATATCGAGTCTTCCGGGAACAC
>DATLUE010000104.1:0-3477 GCA_035533255.1 Allostellaceae bacterium
CGACGGCAAGGCGCAGCGCAACTTCACCGACCCCGAGAGCCGCATCCTGAAGACCAAGGATGGCTACATCCAGGGTTACAACGCTCAGGCCGCGGTCGACGGGACCGCCCAGATCATTGTCGCGCAGACATTGACCGATACGTCCAGCGATCAGGCGCAACTGGCGCCGTTGCTCGATGGCATCAGGGCCAATCTCGGCCGGAACCCCGACGAGGTGTCGGCCGACGCTGGCTACTGCTCGGACACCAATCTTCGCACGATCAAAAGGCGGCGGATCGATGGCTACATCGCCACCGGAAGACAGAAGCACGGCACCAAGTCCGCCACGACAAAGAAGGAGCCCCCACCCGGCTCGCTGATCGCCAAGATGACCACCAAGCTCAGGCGCGCCGGTTATCGAAGCCGCTACCGATTGCGAAAGCAGATCGTGGAGCCCGTGTTCGGACAGATCAAACAAGCAAGAGGGTTCCGGCAATTTCTCCTGCGCGGCATCGACAAGGTGAAAGCAGAATGGGCGCTGATCTGCACCGCACATAACCTCACCAAGCTAGCAAGGGCCGCATGAGCCACCTCGCCAACCATCAATCAACCAATCGTCCGGCTATCTGGACGGGCTCCTAGCGCATCGCCGCCGGCACAGCGATTCCAGCCTCGTTGTAATAGCGCAGCGCGCCGGGATGCAGCTTGATGCCGAGCGTCGGGATCGCGGCCGCGGTGACCGCGCGCCAAGCCGGGTTCTTGCCGGCAAGCGCGGCGATCTGCGACCAGAAGGTCTTGGTCAGGGCGTAGGCGGTGTCGTTGCTCATGCGCCGCGTGGCGTAAATGCCGGCCGGCACGGCAACGGTCGCGACATCCGCGTCGACGCCGGGATAGGTGCCGTGCGGAATCGCCTGCGGCACGATGCTGTCATCGGCCGCCACCATCTTGGCGATCACCGCCGGCGCGAGGCCCAACAGCCGGATCTGGGTTGCCTTGGCGATGTCGGCGATGCGCGGGATCGGGAAGTTGCCCGCCATCGCGAGGCCGCTGACCTTGTTGCTCATCACGGCGTCGGGCGCCGCCGCGACGTCGATGTCGATGAGCTGCACCTTGCTTTCGATACCCAGCGCCTGCAAGGCGCTGGCGGTGACGCGCTCGCTGACGCTGCCTTTGGCGCCGGGCACGAAGGCATGGCCGGCCAGGTCGGCCATCGATTGGATGCCACTATCCCGGCGCACCACCCAGTGCAGTGTCTGGGCAGGGATCGGAAACAGCGCGCGGATATCGTAATAGCCGCGGTTGGGCACGAACGGCTTGCGGCTGTGGCGAGCCTGAAGAATGACGCTGCGCGAGGCGGTGAAGATCGTATTGGCGCTGCTTTTCGGCGCGTCGATGACGTTTTGCACCGTGCCCTGGCTCTCTTTCACATCGAGCGCGAAAGTGCCGTTGGCCGCGAGCGCGAGCGCCTCGGAGAATTGCCGCACGAGCGGGTAGTTGGGATTGTCCTGCTTGCCGGCGCGCACCGTGACCTGGGTGGTCGTGTCCTTGGCGTGAACGCGCACGATACCCAGCGGTAGCGCCAAGCAGGCCGCCAGGATGCAAGCGCTCGCCAGCCGCACGCGTCTCAAGATCACGCCTCGCCACCCGTTTCTCGTTTGCTTGCGCCCGGTCGCGACGGGCGCAGCTCGAAAAGTCACCCGCTATACCGCCGCCGTAACCGTGCGGCAAGCGCGATGATCCGTCGCGTGCTCGTGGATGCGAGGCCATCCTAGGGCTATTCTCGTTGCGATGACGGATAGCCCGGTTTTCGACGCGGCGTTTCGCTCGCAATTGCGGTTGGTGCTCGAATGGCGGCGCGACGTCCGGCGCTTTCGCCGCGCGCCGCTGCCCGAGGGCACGCTCGAGCGCCTCATCGAGGTCGCGGTGCTGGCACCTTCGGTCGGCTTGAGCCAGCCCTGGCGCTTCGTCGCCGTCGACCAGCCCGCGGCGCGGCTGGCGATCCGCCGCAATTTCGAGCGCTGCAACAGCGAGGCGCTGGCGGCGCAAGCCTCGGACCGCGCGGCTGACTACGCGCGCCTAAAGCTCGCCGGTCTCGACGACGCGCCGCTGCATCTCGCGGTGTTTGCCGATCACGCGACCGAGCAGGGCCACGGGCTCGGGCGGCGCACCATGCCCGAGATGATCGACTACTCGGCGGTGGCGGCGGTGCACACGCTGTGGCTTGCCGCGCGCGCCGAGAGCATCGGCATGGGCTGGGTCTCGATTCTCGAGCCCGGCGAGGTCGCCGCCGCGCTCGCTGTTCCGGCGAATTGGAAGCTGATCGGCTATTTCTGCCTCGGCTACGCCGAAGGCGAGGCGATCGCACCCGAGCTGCAGCGCGCGGGCTGGGAAAGCCGCCGGGCCGCTGCGACGTTCCTGCTGCGGCGCTAAAGCATGCCGGAGCGGCAAGGTATGGAGAGAGCATGACGACACTGCTGTACACCCACGAAGCCTGCCTTGCTCATGATCCGGGGCCGCATCATCCCGAATCGCCTGGGCGGCTCGAGGCGATAGCGGAGGCGCTGGCGGACCCCGCTTTCGCGTCATTGGAGCGGCGCCCGGCGCCGCGCGCCACGCTGGAGCAGATCGCACGCGTCCACGCGGGCGATTTCGCCGCGCGGCTGCTCGCGGCCGTGCCGAAGGAGGGCTACGCCGCGCTCGACGCCGATACCGTGCTGTCGCCAGGCTCGGGCGAGGCGGCGCTACGCGCGGCGGGGGCCGCGGTGGCGGCGGTCGATGCGGTGATCGCGGGCGAGGCGCAGAATGCCTTCTGCGCCGTGCGCCCGCCCGGGCATCATGCCGAGCCGCGGCGCGCGATGGGATTCTGCCTGTTCAACAACGTCGCGATCGCCGCGCTGCACGCGCGCGCGGCGCATGGGTTGGCGCGCGTCGCCGTGGTGGATTTCGATGTGCATCATGGTAACGGCACGCAGGCGGCATTCGAGCACGATGCCGGCCTGCTCTATGCCTCGACGCATCAGATGCCGCTTTATCCCGGCACCGGCGCTGCAAGCGAGCGCGGCGTGGGCAACATCGTCAACGTGCCGCTGCGCCCAACGAGCGGCTCGCGGGAGTTTCGCCGGGCTTTCACGGCGACGATCCTGCCCGCACTCGACGCGTTCCAGCCCGAGCTGGTGCTGATCTCGGCGGGATTCGATGCGCATCGCAGCGATCCGCTGGCGGAACTCATGCTGGTCGAGGCGGATTATGCTTGGTGCACGGAGCGGCTTCTGGAAATCGCCCGGAGGCACGCGTTGGGGCGCGTGGTATCGTCGCTCGAAGGCGGCTATGACCGCGATGCTTTGGCGGCGTCGACCGCTGCCCATGTCGCGGCACTGATGGCGGTCTAGAAATGCTCCGGCCGTTTATCCCGGCCCCGCTTGCTCCGGATTGGGACGGTCCCTACATTGCCCCGATGAATGAAGGTAAGGGTCGATGGCCGAATCGAATCTGCCGGCC
>DATLUE010000105.1:0-3703 GCA_035533255.1 Allostellaceae bacterium
CGCGCTCGGGCAAGGGCGTCGGCCTCGTCATTCCGACGCTTCTGTCATGGACCGGATCGGCCGTCGTTCACGACATCAAGGGCGAGAACTGGCAACTCACGGCCGGCTGGCGCTCGCGTTTCTCCTATTGCCTGCTCTTCAACCCGACCGATCCGCGCAGCGCCCGTTACAACCCGCTTCTGGAAGTCCGTAAAGGATCGAACGAGGTCCGCGACGTCCAGAACATCGCCGACATCCTGGTCGATCCGGAAGGGGCTCTCGAGCGCCGCAATCATTGGGAAAAAACCAGCCACTCGCTGCTGGTCGGCGCCATCCTTCACGTCCTTTATGCCGAAAGCGAAAAGACGCTCGCGCGGGTTGCGACCTTCCTCTCCGATCCGCGCCGGTCCTTCGAGCACACGTTGCGCGCGATGATGGCCACCAACCATCTCGGCACGCCGCACGATCCCCTGCCGCATCCGGTCGTCGCTTCGGCTGCCCGCGAGGTCCTGAACAAATCCGAGAACGAGCGCTCCGGCGTGCTCTCGACCGCGATGTCGTTCCTCGGGCTTTATCGCGATCCCACCGTCGCTGCGACCACAGGCGCTTGCGACTGGCGCATCGCCGATCTCGTCGATGCCGATATGCCGGCGTCGCTCTACCTCGTCATTCCGCCCTCCGACATCTCCCGGACCAAGCCGCTGGTTCGGCTGGTGTTGAATCAGATCGGCCGACACCTGACCGAGCGCCTCGAAGGCGATCCCGGCAAGCGCCGGCGCCATCAACTGCTGATGATGCTCGACGAGTTCCCGGCGCTGGGACGGCTCGATTTCTTCGAGACGGCGCTCGCTTTTATGGCCGGCTACGGCATCCGTGCCTATCTCATCGCGCAATCGCTCAATCAGATTTCCAAGGCCTATGGCGAGAACAATTCGATCCTCGACAATTGCCACGTCCGGATCGCGTTCTCTTCCAACGACGAGCGCACGGCGCGGCGCATTTCCGACGCGCTCGGCACGGCGACCGAAACGCGGGCGCAGCGCAATTATGCCGGTCACCGCCTCGCGCCCTGGCTGAGCCACGTAATGATCAGCCGCCAAGAGACGGCGCGGCCGTTGTTGACGCCGGGCGAGGTGATGCAGTTGCCGCCGAGCGACGAACTGGTGCTGGTCTCGGGTCTGCCGCCGATCCGCGCCAAGAAGCTGCGCTATTACGAAGACCATAATTTTACACGACGGGTTTTGCCGGCGCCGGAGCTCACCTGGCACGGCTATCCAGATCGGCCGCCGCGCCGCCCCGACGATTGGACCGGCCGGTTTCGCGGCGCGGATATCCGCTTGGCGCGCAAAATCGCGCGAGAGCTCGGCGAGACCGACACGGAAGACGAGGGCGGCCTCCAGCAGCAGCGCCATCCCGGCCTGCCCGAAGAAGACGCGGTGCCGCCTTCTGCCGACCGTGACTCCGATCTGGGCTTCATCGAAGACGAGGGCGATGCGACCGCGGAGAACGCCGCCATGGACCGGGCCCGTACCGGCTCGATCGGCCGCGCCCATGCAATCAATACGGGCGAGCATCGCGGCCGCGGCGATCACGACGACCTGCTCCCAGACTTCTGAGCATTCCGATGAAGCGCCGCCATCAATTCTATCTCGACGGCAAGCTCGCGGAGCAGCTTATGGCGCTCGCCGCCAAGCCGGGCTCGTCGAAGACCGCGATCATGAGCGATGCGCTTCAGGCCTATCTCGATCGCCGCGGTGCCGGCGAGCTCGAAGAGCGGTTCAAGGCCCGGCTCGACCGGCTTTCGATGCAACTCGGCCGCATCGAGCGCGACCTGCAGGTGGTTGCCGAAAGCCTGGCCCTGTTCGTCCGCTATCAGCTCACCATCACCGGCCAGCTGCCCGAGCCTGATCGCGCCACAAGGCTCGTCGGGCAGGATCGCTTCCATTCCTTTATGCAGCAGGTGAGCCGGCGGATCGCGGCCGGGCGCAGCCTCAGCGATGACGTGCTCTCGCCGGAAACCGCGGAGAGCAAGTCGTGAGCCACGATTACGGCCATCCCGAGACCCGCGGCCGGCGCCGCGCCATGTTGCGGACCGCCATGGGGCCGACGATTGCCGCGGCACTCACCGATCCGGCCGTCATCGAGGTCATGGTCAATCCCGACGGCGTCTTGCGCCTCGATCGGCTCGGCGAGGGCAGGGTCGAGACCGGCGAGAAACTCGAGCCGGCCGAGATCGAGCGCATCATTCGCCTCGTTGCCTCGCACATCCGGGTCGAGGCGCATGCCGGCAATCCGATCGTCAGCGCCGAGCTGCCCGACACGGCCGAGCGCTTCGAGGGGATTCTGCCGCCGGTCGCGCCGAGCCCGTGCTTTTCGATCCGCAAACCCGCGGTCAAGATCTACACGCTCGACGATTATGTCCAGGATCGGATCCTCTCGCCGGTTCTGGCGGACGTTCTCAAGAAGGCGATTACCGAACGCGCGAACATACTGATCGCGGGCGGCACCAGCTCGGGCAAGACCACCTTCGCTAATGCGCTGCTCGCCGAGATCGCCAAGCTCGATGAGCGCGTGATCCTGATCGAGGATACGCGCGAGCTGCAATGCGCCGCGCGCGATTGTGTGGCCCTGCGTACCAAAGCCGGCGTGGTCACCATGGCGGATCTGGTGCGCTCGACGCTGCGTCTGCGGCCCGATCGCATCATTGTCGGCGAGGTTCGCGGCGCCGAGGCGCTCGACATGCTGAAGGCCTGGAACACCGGTCATCCCGGCGGCATCGCAACGGTCCATGCCAATTCCGCACGCGCTGCGCTCTATCGCCTCGAGCAACTGATCCAGGAAAGCGTCGTCACGGTGCCGCGCCGGCTCATTGCCGAAGCGATCGACCTGGTGGTCTTTATTCGCGGCCGCGGCATTGCGCGCCGGATCGAGACGATCGCCGAGGTGACAGGCCTCGATGCCGATGGCGACTACGCCGTCAGCGAGCTCGTTCCCCACAAACTCCATGCCTTGTGAGTCAAAGGAGAAAGCCATGCGCATGCCGAAGCCGACACGTTTCGCCACCACGTTCTTTATCGGCGCAGCTCTCGTCATGAGCTGGATCGCCAGCGCTCCGGCCGCGGGCTCGAACATGCCTTGGGAGCAACCGCTGCAGCAGATCCTCGATTCGGTCCAAGGCCCAGTTGCGAAGATCGTCGCCGTGATCATCATCATTATGACGGGGCTCAGCCTCGCCTTCGGCGAGACCGCGGGCGGCTTTCGGCGGCTCATCCAGATCGTCTTCGGCATCTCGATCGCGTTTGCCGCTTCGAGCTTCTTCCTGTCCTTCTTCTCCTTCGGGGGCGGCGCGCTGGTCCTATGAGCGGCCATATCGAGGGCTTCGAGGTGCCGCTGCACCGCTCCCTGACCGAGGCGATCCTCTTGGGCGGCGCGCCGCGCTCGGTCGCAATCATCAACGGCACGATCGCCGCCGCGCTCGGCCTCGGACTGCGGCTCTGGCTCGCCGGGCTTTTGCTCTGGCTGGTCGGCCATACGCTCGCCGTCTTTGCCGCCAAACGCGATCCGCAATTCAGCGAGGTGCTAACACGGCATCTCCGCCAGAAGGCGTGGCTCGCATGCTGAACCTCGCGGAATACCGGCACGGCACCGATCGCCTCGCTGATCATCTGCCATGGGCGGCGTTGGTTGCTCCGGGCGTCGTGCTCAACAAGGATGGCAGCTTCCA
>DATLUE010000106.1:0-8274 GCA_035533255.1 Allostellaceae bacterium
TGCTCGGCGTGGCGCGAGAGGCCGGTGAAATCGAGCAGCGCGCGGGCCTGCTCGCGCGCCGCCGTCTGATCGCGCTCGCCCCCGCGATAGCCGAACAGCGCGCCGACGGCGACATTCGCCAGCACCGAGAGGCGCGGAAACGGCTTCATCACCTGGAAGGTGCGGCCGATCCCAAGATGCGCGCGGGCGTAAGGCGGCAGGCGATCGATCCGCGCGCCCTCGAAGACCAAGCTACCCTCATCGGCGGCCAGCGTGCCGCTAATGAGGCCGACCAGCGTGGTCTTGCCGGCGCCATTGGGCCCGATCAAGCCGAGTATCTCGCCACTTCGCAGCGCGAAGCTGACCCGATCGACCGCCTGGAGACCGTGAAATCGCTTGGTCAGGCCGCGCGCTTCAAGAAGGGGCGCTTCAAGAAGGGCAGCTTCGGGCAGCGGCGTTGCGCCGGGGCCGCTCATAGCCGATGCATCCGGATGTTCTGCAGCAGATAGCGCGCGCCCTCCCGGCGGAAGCCGCTCGCCAGATCCAGCAGGCCGCGCGGCATGAAGATCACGGCCAGCACGATCACCAGCCCAAACAGCAGCGCGGCCGCAGTCGAGATACTGCTTGCCAGCACATCATAGACCGCGGACAGCACGAACGCGCCGAGCAGCGGACCGAACACCGTCCCGGGGCCGCCGAACATCGCCATGATCACCATGCGGACGTTAAGCGTGAGATCGAAGGCGCCGCCGGGATCGACGAAGGTGATCCAATAGGCATGAATGCCGCCGGCGATGGCGGTGAAGAACGCCGACAGCGAAAGCGCCGCGATCTTGTAGCGCGTCGTGTTGACACCCATGACCAGCGCCGCGTCCTCGTCCTCGCGAATCGCCAGGAGGCCCATGCCGAAGCGGCTTCGGGCTATCCACGCCACAGTCGCGGTCGCGGCGACCAGAAGCAGCAGCGCCTCCTCGTAAAAAGCCGCATCGGCGCGGGTCAGCGGCAGGATGAGGCCGATATTGCGTCCGGCAATATCGAGATTGGCGATGATCGCGGACAGGCTCGCCGACAGAGCCAGCGTCGCGATCGCGAAATAATGCCCGCGCAGCCGCAGGATCGGAATGCCGAACAGCACCGCGCAGCCGACCGCCAGCACCGCGCCAAGGCCGAGCCCGATGCCGAACGGCCAATGGAGCTGCGCCATCGCGATCGCGGTGCCGTAGGTGCCGAGGCCGTAGAACGAGGAATTGCCGAACGAGACATAGCCGGTGAAGCCGCCGAGAATGTTCCAGGCCTGAGCCAGCGTCGCGAACAACAAGGCATCGATGCCGTATTGGACCAGCACGTCGTCGCCGAAAAACGGCACGGCGGCGAGACCGATCACGCAGAGGCCGAGAAAGATGGCGCGCCACATCATGCGTTGCGCAAGCTGCGCGCCGGCCGCGCGACCAGGATCAGCACCAATAAGCCGAAGCTGATCGCGTCGGTAAAGGTCGCGCCGATATAAAGCGAGGCCAGCGCTTCGATGATTCCGATGACGATGCCGCCGAGCACGATGCCGAACGGATTCTCAAGCCCGCCGATGATGGTGATGACGAAGGATTTCGCCGTCAGCGTCGCGCCGATATAGGGCGTCACCTGCGAGACCATGCCGTAGAGCCCGCCGGCCGCGCCGGCCAGCGCGGCGCCCAGCCCGAAGGTCAAGGCATAGAGCTGCGCGGGATCGACGCCGTAGAGCCGGGCGGCGACCAGGTTCTGCGCGGTCGCGCGGATCGCGCGGCCGAGACGCGTGCGCTGCAGCAGCACCCACAACAGCGCCGCCAGCACCACCGCAGCGACAAAGGCCGCCAGGCGCAGCAGCGGCACAGTCAGGCCGAGAATGGCGACATTGGCGCCGGCATAGCTCGGATTGATGGTGCGGAAATCGGCCGTGAAAGCGAGCTGCGCCAGGTAGGTCAGCACCACGTCGAGGCCGAAGGTGATGAGCAGCGTATTGAGCGCCGCCGAGCGGATGATGAGGTTGAGAACGAAACGCTGCAGCAGGTAGCCGAAGGCGAACATCGCCAGCATCGCGATCGGCAGCGCGGCGAAGGGATCGATCCCCAGGCCGGCGAACAGGAAATAGACGCAATAGCCGCCGAGCATCACCAGCGCGCCATGCGCGAGGTTGACGATGTTGAGCACGCCCCAGACCAGCGCCATGCCGAGCGCCATCAGGCCGTAGAGCCCGCCGAGCAGAACGCCGTTAAGCAGAATTTGCGCGAGCAACATGCGGATCGGTCGGCGTCGCTAGAGGGAGAGCATCAGTTTCGCTTGGCCCAGGGCGGAACCGGATAACGCGGCTTGTTGAGAAAATGATCGGTATAGATCGGGACGACCTTGCCGTCCTGGACCTGGATCACGATCTGCGGCAGATCGATCTGGCCGTCCGGTTGAAAATGGATCGGCGCATAGACGCTCTCGAAATCGCTCTTGGCGATCGCGTCGCGGACCCGATCGCGGTCGAGCGAGCCGGCGGCTTCGAGCGCATAGGCGAAGGTCTCGATATCGGCGACCGCCGAGGCAACGTGATAATCGGGCTCGTAGCCGAAATGCTTCTGGAACAGGTGCGCGAATTTCTGCCCGTCGCCGAACCAGCGGTCGCGCGCGACTGGCGAGATGACCCAGGGCGTCATGCCGAAGACGCCTTCGGCGTCCTTGCCCAGCGCCGAGCGGAAATCGGCCGACGGCACGCCGACCGTCAGCGACATCATATCGCGGGCATTGACGTCGAGCGCTTTCGCCTCGCGAATGAAATTCAGCGCCTCGGGCTCATGCCCGCCGACCAGGATCGCATCGGGGGTTTTGGATTTCACCAGCGCGAGCAGCGACGTGAAATTGGGGTTGTCCGCGGGATAAACCTCGTCGACCACGATCTGCACGTCGTTCTGCTTGGCAAGAGCGGCCGTTCCCTCGCGCACCGAGACATCGAACGCGTCGTCGGCCGTCAGCAGCGCCATCGTATGCACCCGCGGATCGAGCTTGGTCATCATCGCGACGGTCGAGCCGAAGTAATTGTCCGCCGGCGGCGACGTGCCGAAGACGTAGCGATAGCCGCGGGCGAAGATCTGCCGCGCCGCGCCGCCGCCCTGGACCATCGGCACGCGGTATTTCTCGGCGACCGAGGATTCGTCGAGCGTGTGATTGCTGCCATACGGCCCGAGCAGGAAATCGACCCGGTCGCGCGTGACGAGCTGGACGTATTGCTGCACGCCGAGATTGATGTTCGACTGATTGTCGAGCAGCCGCAGCGCGAGGCGGTAATTCTCGCCGCCAACCGCGATCCCGCCCTGCTGATTGATACGGTCGACCGCGAAGCGATAACCGTCGCGAAAATAGCGCGCGAGATTGGCGTCGGGCCCGGTAAGCTGGAGCGACGCGCCGAGCGTCACCGTTTTGGCGGTTTGCGCCGGCGCAACGCCCGGCAACGCCGCGACCACCGCCGCCACAAGCGCAAACAGCACTTTCATCGGCCCCCCGCTTGATCGTTTGTTTGCATCGTTGACCGCGCTCTGCTTGACAGAAACCGTCTCGCGCTTCAAGCCTTCGCAGATCGCAAAACGACGGATTTCTCCATGAATGCCGGCACACCGCTGGTCGAAATCGAGCCGGTCGGCAGGGTCGCGCTGCTCACCATCGACAACCCGCCGGTCAACGCGACCAGTCATGCGCTGCGAACCGCGCTGAAAGCCGCGCTCGACGCCGCCATCGGCGATACGGCAGTCGCGGCAATCGTGCTGATCGGCGCTGGGCGCGGCTTCATCGCCGGCGCGGATATCGCCGAATTCGACCGCAAGCGCGAAGAGCCGCTCAATCCCACGATCATTGCCGCGATGGAGCGCAGTGAAAAGCCGATCATCGCCGCGATTCACGGCCACGCGCTTGGCGGCGGCCTCGAGCTCGCGATGGGCTGTCATTATCGCGTCGCCACGCCCGAGGCGCGACTCGGCCAGCCCGAGGTCAAGATCGGTTTGACGCCCGGCGCCGGCGGCACGCAGCGCCTGCCGCGGCTGGTCGGGTTGACGCTGGCGCTGGAGATGATCGTCGGCGGCGACCCGATCGACGCCCCGAGCGCGCAGCGTCATGGTCTCATCGATGCGATCGTCGCGGGCGAGCTGCGCGCCGGTGCGATTGCCTTTGCCGAGCGCATGCTGAGCGAGGAACGCCGCTTGCCGCGCGTGCGCGACCGGCCGGCGCCCGCGCTTGCCGATGCGGGCTTCTTCGCCGCCGCCCGCGCGGATCTGCTGAAGCGCAAGCCGGGCTTGTTGGCACCGCAGAGCTGCCTCGATGCCGTCGCGGCGTCGCTGCTGCCCTTCGATGAAGGGCTACGGCGCGAGGCCGAGCTCTTTGCCGCGACGGTGCAAAGCGAGCAATCGAAGGCGCTGCGGCATCTGTTCTTCGCCGAGCGCGAGGCCGCGAAAGTTCCCGGCCTGCCCGTGGACACACCGATCCGCGATATCCGCGCGGTCGGCGTCATTGGCGGCGGCACGATGGGCAGCGCGATCGCGATCTGCTGCGCCGATGCCGGGCTGCCGGTGATTTTGGTCGAAGCCGACGCGGCCGCGCTCGATCGCGCGCAAGCGAGCTTGCGCGCACATTACAGCGCTTTGACCAAACGCGGGCGGTTACGCGCGGACGAAACGGAAAAGCGCCTCGCACGGATTACCGGCACGGTGTCGCTGCGCGATCTCGATGCGGCCGATCTCGTGATCGAGGCAGTGACCGAGGATCTCGCGCTGAAGCGCCAGATCTTCGCCGCGCTCGATCGCGTTGCCAAGCCTGAGGCGCTGCTGGCGACCAACACCTCCTATCTCGACATCGACGCGCTTGCCGGCGCAACGCAGCGGCCGGAGCGCGTGCTCGGCCTGCATTTCTTTGCACCAGCGGCGATCATGCGCGCGATCGAGGTGGTCCGCGCGCTGCGCAGCGCGCCGACGGCGATCGCCACCGGCATGGCGTTCGGGCGCAAGCTTCGCAAGCTGCCGGTCGCGGTCGGCGCCTGCGACGGTTTCGTCGGCAACCGTCTGCTGACGCAACGCGGCCGCGAGGTCGAGCGCTTGCTGAGCGAAGGCGTCGCGATCGAGGCGATCGACCGGGCGCTGGTGGAATTCGGCTTCCCGGTCGGGCCGTGCGCCGCGGGCGACATCGCCGGGCTCGACATCAGCTATCGCGCGCGCAAAGCCCGCGGGCGCGTCTGGCCGCTGGCCGACGCGATCGTCGATGTCGGGCGCCTGGGCCAGAAGACCGGCGCAGGCTATTACCGCTACGAGCCGGGCAGCCGCACGCCCCTGCCCGATCCGGAAGCACAGCGCATCATCGATGCCGCGCGCGGCAACAGCACGCGACAAACCATGCCGCCCGACGAGATCGTGGCGCGCGTTCTCTCGGCGATGATCAACGAGGGCGCGCGCTTGATCGAGGAAGGCATCGCCGCGCGCGCCGGCGACATCGATGTAATCTGGGTCTACGGCTATGGCTTCCCGACGCATCGCGGCGGTCCGATGTTCCATGCCGACAGCATCGGCTTGGCTGCGCTTTGCGCGCGGCTCGGCGCGGCCGCGTCCCGCTTCGACGATCCGGGATTGCGGCCGGCGCCACTGCTGGCAAGCCTCGCCCGCGACGGCAAGCGTTTCCGCGATCTCAAATGATCAGGCGACCACCTCGTCCGATACCGGCGTCTCGGCGATGCCGTAGCCGGCCTCGATCGGAATGCACCACATCAGTCCTTGCGGCGATTGGCGATATTCCGGGCAGACGGTGACGATGGTGTCGGCGCGCGCCGCGGCGAAAGCGGCCTCGCGTGTCGTGCTGCGCGCGAGCTTCTGCAAATTGAAGCGCGTTGCGAAGATCATCTTCACCCGCTTGGCCGCGCCGTCCTCCGCGGCGGTCGCGGGCGCGACCCAGACCGAGGCGACCGCCTCGCGGCCGTCATGGCGCGCGATCTGCCGGTCGGGCGCCGGCGCGAGAAAGAAATACGTGTCATAGCGGCGCGGCCGGATCGCGGGCGTGATCCAATGCGCGAACGGCACCAGCAGATCGGTCGCCAACTCGAGCCCGCCGGCGATGACCAGCTCGGTGAACTCGGCCGCGCGGCCGAGTTTTGCGAGCAAGCGCGCCGCGATCGTTTTTACCTCGGCGCCCGCCAGCAAATCATTGCGCCCGGTCGGCCGCGCCAGCAATAATCCCGCTTCCTCGAAGGTCTCGCGGATGGCGCAGACCCGCAACGCCATCTGCGCTGGCGCGACGCCGGACACGGCGCGGCAGTGCTGCAATAGCGCGGGCGCCGAATCCTCGGCGTCCAAGCGGCCGCCCGGAAACACCGCCGCGCCGCCGGCAAACACCGTCGCGGCATGGCGGGTGATCATCAGCACTTCGATTCCCGCGCTGCCATCGCGCAGCAACAGCACCGTCGCGGCGAGCGGAACCGGGTCACCCAAGGCGCAGCGCTCCTCGCCAATTTGCCGATCAGACCTTGAAGCTCTCGAAGGTTTCGGGCGCGAACAGGTCTTCCGGCTTGAGCCGCCGCGGCGACAACCCTTGCTCGTGGTGGTAGCGCAAGAACGTGTCGAGAACCTGGCGGTTGGGCTCCAGCCCATAAGCCCACCAATCGTCGCCGAATTCGCGCTGCGTCTCCTCGACATAGGCCATCTGCCACGGCAACATCGTCGAATAGGCTTCCTGGTGATGGAGCGCGTCATAGATTTTGCGCTGCGCCGCGACGAATGCCTTCAGCAGCGATTGCGCGATCCAGCGATTGGCTTCGTAAACCTCGCGCCGGATCGCGACGGTGTGCATGATCGGAAAGATCCGCGTCTTGCGAAAATAGGCGCGCTCGATCTCGAGATAGTTCTCGAAGAGGCGCTTCACCTTGTCGGGCGCGGTATAGAAGGTCGAGGGCGGATGCGGCGCCTGGATCGCGTCGAGCTCGCCGGCGGCGATCATCGCCGACAGCGTTTTGCTCGGATCGATGGCCTGCAGCTTGAATTTTTCCGGCAGGTTCAGCGCGATCTTCTCGACCCGGCCGGGCTCGAACAGCCCGCCGGTGAAATAGGTCGGGCTCGCCGGATCGAGGCCGTATTCGTCTTGCAGGATGCCGCGAATCCAGACCGGCGCCGTGAGCTGGTATTCCGGCGAGCCGATGCGCTTGCCGGCGAGGTCCTTGGGCTCGCGGATCCCGCTCTGCTCCGAGACATAGGTGAAGCCGTGGCGGAACATGCGCGACGGAAAGACCGGGATCGCGACGAACGGCCGCTCCGGCCGCGACAGCGACACGGTGTAGGACGACAGCGACATCTCGGCGACATCGAACTCGCGATGCCGCGCCATGCGGAAGAAAGTCTCCTCGACCACATGGTTCATTGCGATGAGGTCGATGCCCTCCGGCTGCACGCTGCCATCGGCGAGCGCGCGCATGCGGTCGTAATCCCAGCACGAGAACGAGAGACGAAGCTTCGACATTGGCCCGACACCTACCCTTCGCGGATTTGCTATGATATTGCCACCCGCGCGCCCATACCGCCACTTCACCTTTTAGAGGAGATTGCCCATGACCCCGCTCACCCTCGCCCAAGCCTCCGCCATCGTCGACAAGGCGCTGGAGCATGGCCGCGGCGCGAAATATAAGCCGCTGACGGTGGTGGTGCTCGATGCCGGCGGCCACCGCGTCGCTCTGAAGCGCGAGGACGGATCGAGCATCCTGCGGCCACAGATCGCCGAGGGCAAAGCCTGGGGCACGCTCGGCATGGGCTTCGGCGGCCGCGAATTCGCGCGGCGGGTTCAGGGCAATCCCGCCTTCATGACCTCGCTGATGGTCGCCTCGGAGGGCCGCGTCGTCCCCAACGCCGGCGGCGTGCTGATCCGCGACGGCGAGGGCACCATCATCGGTGCGGTGGGCATTTCCGGCGACACCTCGGAGAACGACGAGACCTGCGCCGTCGCCGGCATCAGGGCGGCGGGTCTCAAAGCCGATACCGGCGACGCGGCGTAAACCGCCGGGCGGCAGCCTTGCCGGCATCGTCAACGCAAGCGGCGCTTACGGCGCCCCCTTCGACATCGCTCAGGAAGGAACGAGACCGGCGCTCTATGGAAGGAACGAGACCGGCGCTCTATCGCTCTATTCTGGTGATTCTATTCTGGGGACGTAATACTTAATTCTTCCTAATTATGTACTATGTCCCCTTAATTATCAACTCAATAGGTCAGATGCTAAATTTTCGCAAAGCGTCCCTTGCACTTCTTCCTTGGATCGCCCCAAGT
>DATLUE010000107.1:0-8642 GCA_035533255.1 Allostellaceae bacterium
CTGCCCGTAGGCGCGCGCCTGCAGCCGCGCGCGAATCTGGGTGCGCGTCAAGCGCTGTCCGCCGGACGGTCCAGCGGGAAGAAGGTTCCCTTGCTCCATACCCCAAACCGGGCCGCGCTGCCGACCCGCTCCTCCCTGCCCAACTCGACCAGCGCATAGAATACCGGCCGCGCGAGCCGCGCTTCCAGACGATTTCGCACCAGGACGTAAGGGCGCGGCGTTTCGGTCGCGGGATCGGTTGCGATCCGCAACGGATGCGCGGCGTCGGCCGTCACAAAATCGCCGAGATTGGTGCGAAAGATCAATTCCTGGCTGCGGCCATCGCCGCGGCGGTCGAGCTCGACCGCGAGGAACGGCGCGTCATCGACCGTGATGCGGCCGCGCTCGGCCGGCGTCGTCAGCCAATAGACGCCGTCCGCGTCGCGCTCCAATACCCGAGCGAAGAGCCGCACCAATGCCGCGCGATTGATTGGAGTCCCTCGATAGAACCAGCTACCATCGCGATCGATGTGGATATCGAAATGCCCACAATCCCGCGGCAAGGCCCCGTCTTTCGATATCGGGCCCCGCGGCGCGGCGGCGACTTCGATGCGTGCCAATTCGCCGTCATCCGCATTCGCTTCGTTCATGACGCGCCGCCCCTTCGATCTGCGTTAAGGAGCCCTGCCTTTGAGCCATCCCGAAAGCCTGCACCCGGCCACGAGTATCGGCGGCGGTCCCGGTGATCTCGCCGGCGAGATCGACGCCCTCGGCCAGCGCCTCGCCGCCGTGCGCGAGCGTATCGGCCGGGTCATCTTCGGCCAGCGCGAGGTGATCGATCAAGCCCTCATCACGTTGCTCGCGGGCGGTCACGGGCTACTGATCGGCGTGCCGGGCCTCGCGAAGACGCGGCTGGTCGAGACCCTTGGCATCGTGCTGGGCCTTGAGGACAAGCGCATCCAATGCACCCCCGATCTGATGCCGGCCGACATCCTCGGCTCGGAAGTGCTCGAAGAGAGCGAAGGCGGCCGGCGCTCGTTCCGCTTCATTCCCGGGCCGGTGTTCTGCCAATTGCTGATGGCCGACGAGATCAACCGCGCCAGCCCGCGCACGCAATCGGCGCTGCTGCAGGCGATGCAGGAGCATCGCGTCTCGGTCGCCGGGCAATATCATCCGCTGCCCAAGCCGTTCCATGTGCTGGCGACGCAGAACCCGTTGGAGCAGGAAGGCACCTATCCGCTGCCCGAAGCGCAGCTCGATCGCTTCCTCTTGCAGATCGATGTCGGCTATCCCGATCTCGAGGCCGAGCGGCAGATGTTGCTCGCAACCACCGGCACCGCCGACGAGCCGGCGACCGCGGTGTTGAGTGCCGCCGAGTTGGCCGCGGCGCAGCGCCTGGTGCGGCGCGTTCCGGTCGGCGAAAGCGTGGTCGAGGCGATCCTGACGCTGGTCCGCGCCGGGCGACCCGGCGATGGCGGCCCAGACAGCGGCGGAGGGGGCGATGCGCAGATCGCTTGGGGCCCGGGCCCGCGCGCCAGCCAGGCGCTGATGCTGGCCTGCCGCGCCCGCGCCCTCCTCGGCGGCCGCTTCTCGCCTTCGGTCGACGACGTGATCGCACTCGCCCCACCGGTGTTGCGGCATCGCATGGCGCTGACCTTCGCCGCGCGCGCCGAGGGCGTTTCGTTGGGCCAGGTCATCGACCGGCTGATCGCGCCGCTGCGCTGATGGCGGAAGCCGGGCGCCTTCAGGATCGCGCGGAGCAAGCGGCGGCGGCGTTGCCGCCGCTGCTTGTCGCGGCGACCAGAGTGGCCGCGACCGTGGCCCAGGGGGTGCATGGCCGGCGGCGGGTCGGCCAGGGCGAGACCTTCTGGCAATTCCGCCAATACCAGCCGGGCGACGCGGCGACGCGCATCGATTGGCGCGAGAGCGCGAAATCGCAGCGGCTCTATGTGCGCGAGACCGAATGGGAAGCGGCGCAGAGCGTATGGCTGTGGCGCGATGCCTCGCCGTCGATGGACTATGCCTCGACCCGCGGCCTGCCGAGCAAGCGCGAGCGCGCCGATCTCTTGACCTTGGCGCTGGCGGCGCTGCTGCTGCGCGGCGGCGAGCGCGTCGCGCTGCTCGGCACCGGCGTCGTACCGAGCCACGGCCGGGCCGTGCTCGAGCGCATGGCGCAGCAGCTCGAGCGGGCGACCCCCAATGGAAATAATGACGGCGGCTTGCCGGCGATCGAGCCCCTGCCGCGCCACGCGCAACTCGTGCTGATCGGCGATTTTCTCGCGCCGCTCGAACACACCGAGCGCCTGGTCGCCTCCTATGCCGCGATGGGATTGAAAGGCTGTCTGCTGCAGGTGCTCGATCCGGCGGAAGAAACCCTGCCGTTCGGCGGCCGGGTGCGCTTCGAGGGGCTGGAGCGCGAAGCGCCGCTGCTGGTCAGCCGGGTCGAGGCGATCCGCGGCCAATACACCGACCGGCTCGCGCGGCACCGCGCCGGCCTCGCCGCGATCGCGCGCGCCGCGGGCTGGCGCTTTGCAACCCATCGCAGCGACCGGCCGCCGCATACCGCGTTGCTGGCGCTTTACACCGCGCTCGCCGCAGAGCCGGATCATTTGTCATGAGATCGCGTGGTATCACCCCCTCACCCCGACCCTCTCCCCGCTGGGGAGAGGGAGGGACCCGCGCGCAGCGCGGGAGGGTGAGGGGGAATGGATTTGCCGCAGCATGCTGAGTCTCGGCGCGCTCGCTTTCGCCGCGCCCTGGCTGCTGCTGGGCCTCGCGGCGTTGCCGGTGCTGTGGTGGCTCTTGCGCGTCACGCCGCCGGCGCCGCGGCGCGTGCGCTTCCCGGCGCTGCGGCTGCTCATGGGGCTGCAGCCGCGCGAGGAGACGCCGGCCAAGACGCCGCTCTGGCTGATCCTGTTGCGCATGGCGCTCGCCGCGCTGATCATCCTCGCGCTCGCCCATCCGCTGCTCAACCCGACCGCGGGGCTTGCCGGCAAAGGGCCGCTGGTGCTGGCGGTCGATAATGGCTGGAGCGCCGCGCGCCATTGGGACGAGCGGCGCAATGCGCTCGACGATCTGATCGCCGCGGCGGAGCGCGAGGGCCGCAACATCGTGCTGTTGCCGACCGCGCCCTTGCCGGGCGCCGCCGCGCCGCAGCCGCTGTCGCTGCTGCGGCCGAGCGATGCGCGCGCCGCGGTGGCCGAGCTGGCGCCGCTGCCCTGGCCGGTGGACCGTGTAGCCGCGCTGGCACGGCTGGCACCGCTCGATCTCGCCGGCGCGGAGCTGGTCTGGCTGTCGGACGGCATCGACGACGGCACGGCGCTCGACTTCGCGCAAGGGCTGCAAAAGCGCGGGCCGTTGCGGGTGCTGGCCGACGATTCGGATGCGCTGCCGCGGCTGCTCGCGCCCGCCGAGGGCGACGACCAGGATTTGACCGCGACGGTACAGCGCGCCGACGCGGCGCTGCCGGCCGAGCTTTATGTCCGCGCGCTGGGCGATGACGGCCGGCTGTTGGCGCGCGCGAAGGTCTCGCTTGCCGCTGGCGCGATGCGCGCGACCGCGCGGCTGCCGCTGCCGAGCGAGCTGCGCAACCGCGCGACCGAGATCGCGATCGAGGGCGAGGCCTCGGCGGGCGCCGTGCTGCTGCTCGACGAGCGCTGGCGGCGGCGTCCGGTCGGGGTCGTCACATCGCGCAACCAGGCGCCCGGCCAGCCGCTCTTGAACGGCGCCTATTATCTCGAAAAAGCGCTGAGCCCCTTCAGCGAGGTGCGCGAGGGCGGCGTCGCGACCTTGCTGAAAGGCGATATCGCCGTGCTCGCCCTGCCCGATGTCTCGCCCTCGGGGCCGGCCGAGAAAGCCGCGATCGTTACATGGATGGAGGCTGGCGGCACGGTGCTGCGCTTTGCCGGGCCGCATCTTGCCGAGGAGACCGACGACGATCTGCTGCCGGTGACTTTGCGGCGCGGCGGCCGGACCTTGGGCGGCGCGCTGTCCTGGGAGACGCCGGCGACCTTGGCGCCCTTTGATTCATCGAGTCCCTTTGCGGGACTCGCGATCCCGAAGGACGTGACCGTGTCGCGCCAGGTGCTGGCCGAGCCGACGGTCGATCTCGGCGGCAAGACCTGGGCGCGGCTCAGCGACGGCACACCGCTGGTCACGGCGGAAAAGCGCGGCAAGGGCTGGCTGATCCTCGTCCACACCACCGGCGATCCCGAATGGTCGACGCTCGGCATCTCCGGCCTTTTCGTCAACATGCTCCGCCGCATCGTCGCCCTCAGCGCCGGCGTCGCCGGCAGCAGCAACCAGCCGCTGCCGCCGGTCGAGACCTTGGATGGCTATGGCCGATTGCAGCAGGCTTCGGCAACCGCCGCGACGATTCCCGCCGGCGGCTTTGCCGCGGCGCTTGCCTCGGCGCGATTTCCGCCGGGCTTTTACGGGACCCAGGACGCGCGCCAGGCGCTCAACCTCGCGCCCGCGGTAAAAATTTTTCGCAGCCTGCCGCCGCTGCCGCCCGGCATCGCGCGCGCGAGCTATGCCAAAGGCCCCGAGATCGATTTCCGCCCCGGCCTCTTGGGCGGCGCGCTGGCGCTGGCGCTGATCGACCTCATCATCGCTTACGCCTTGCGCGGGCTGCTGTCGCCGCGGTCGCGCAAACGCGGCGCAACCGGCGTCGGCGCAATTCTGCTGCTCGCGGCGTTGGCGGCGCAGCCCGCGCGAGCGCAAAATACCCACAGCGATGACGCTTTCGCGATCAAGGCGACCAGCAGCTTCCACCTCGCCTATGTCCGCACCGGCATCGCCGATGTCGACGCCGAATCGCGAGCCGGCCTCGCCGGCCTCGCCGATATTCTCAACCGCCGCACCGCGGTCGATGCGGGCGCGCCGATGGCGGTCGATATCGAGCATGACGAGCTGGTGTTCTTCCCGCTGCTCTATTGGCCGGTGGTGCCGGGCGAGACGCCGCCGTCGCCGCAAGCGGTCGAGCGCATCAACAAATTTCTCTCGACCGGCGGCACCATCCTGTTCGACACGCAGGACCAGGGCGAAAGCACGCCGTTCACCGCGAGCGCCACGCAGCAGCGCTTGCAGCAGATCGCCGCCGGGCTCGAAATCCCGACCCTGATGCCGGTGCCGCCCGATCACGTACTGACCAAATCCTTCTACCTGATGCAGGAATTCCCCGGCCGCTGGAGCGGCGGCACGCTCTGGGTCGATCCCGCCGACGATCAGGTCAATGACGGCGTCGCCAGCGTCATCGTCGGCAGCAACGATTATGCCGGCGCCTGGGCGGTCGATAGCGGCGGCCACCCGCTGCACGCCGTGGTGCCCGGCGGCGAGCCGCAGCGCGAGCTCGCCTATCGCTTCGGCGTCAACCTCGTGATGTACGCGCTGACCGGCAACTACAAGAGCGACCAGGTCCATGTGCCGGCGATCCTGGAGCGGCTAGGCCAATGACGAGCATGGGCCGATGAGTGGGATCGCCAATTTCGCCGGCTACAGTATCGCGGCATCGCCGCTGCTGCCGTGGTCGATCATCCTCGGCTTCGCGATCCTCGCCGCGCTGGCGCTGGCTTTCGGCGCGTTCCGCCGCGCTCGCGGCACGCTATGGCGGCTCGCCGCGGCGGCGATGCTGGTGCTGATCCTGCTCGACCCGTCGCTGGTCGAGGAGCAGCGCCAGCCGCAAAAAGACGTCGCCGTGGTCGTCGTGGACGATTCGCCGAGCATGCGCATCGGCCAGCGCCGCCACTATGCCGACCAGGCGCTGCAAGCGGTGACGCAGCGCCTCGCCGCGCTCAAGGATCTCGATGTGCGCATCGTCCATGCCGGCGCGCCCGACGCCGACGCGCCGATGGCCGATACCGGCACGCAGCTCTACACCGCGCTGTCGCGCGCGCTCGCCGACGTGCCGCGTCAGCGCGTCGCGGGCGCGATCGTGATCACCGACGGCGAGATCCACGATATGCCGCCGCCGGCGCAGCTCGGCTTCGCTGCGCCGCTGCATGTGTTGCTGACCGGACAGCCGGGCGAGGCCGATCGCCGGCTGGTGGTGAAAGACGCGCCGAGCTTCGGCATCGTCGGCAAGGACGTGCAGATCAATGTCCGGATCGAGGATCTGCCCGGCGGTGGCCCCAACGATAGCAAAGGGGGCACCGCCCAGCTCACCCTGCGCAAGGATGGCGGTGACGCCACCATCCGCAGCGTGCCGGTCGGCAAGGACGTGTCGCTGACGGTGCCGATCGATCACGGCGGCCCCAATGTCGTCGAGCTCGAGGTCGAGGCCGGGCCGCACGAGCTGACGCTCGACAACAATCGCGCCGCCCTGGTCATCAACGGCGTGCGCGATCGCCTCAAGGTGCTGCTGGTGAGCGGCGAGCCGCATCAGGGCGAGCGCACCTGGCGCAACATCCTGAAATCCGATCCGTCGGTCGATCTCATTCATTTCACGATCCTGCGGCCGCCCGAGAAGCAGGATGGCACGCCGATTCGCGAGCTCTCGCTGATCGCGTTTCCAATCCGCGAGCTGTTCGACGAGAAGCTCGACCAGTTCGATCTCGTCATCTTCGACCGCTACAAGCAGATGAACGTGCTGCCGCCGGCCTATCTCGAGAATATCGCGCGCTATGTGCAGAATGGCGGCGCGCTGCTCGATGCGGCGGGACCGAGCTTTGCGACGCCCGAGAGCCTCTATCGCACGCCGCTGGGCGCGGTGCTGCCGGCCGAGCCGACCGGCAACGTTATCGAGCAGGGCTATGTCCCCTCGGTCAGCGCCGCCGGCCGCCGCCATCCCGTGACGGCGGACCTGCCCGGCCTCCCGGCCGATCCCCAGCAGACGCCGCCCTGGGGCCGCTGGTTCCTCGATGTGGAGGCTGAGGCGCATCGCGGCACGGTGGTGATGAACGGACCGGGCGACCGGCCGCTCTTGGTGCTCGACCGCGTCGGCCAAGGCCGCGTCGCCGAGTTGCTCTCCGACGAGATGTGGCTGTGGACGCGCGGCTATGAGGGCGGCGGCCCGCAAGCCGAGCTGCTGCGGCGGGTCGTTTACTGGCTGATGAAAGAGCCGGATTTGGAAGAGAACGATCTGCGCGCCGCGATCCAGGGCAACCGCCTCGTGGTGACGCGCCAATCGCTTAAGCCCGACGACAGCCCGGTGACGGTCACGGGGCCTGACGGCAAGCCGCAGAGCTTGTCGCTCGCGCCGCAAAGCGGCGGCCGCAGCACCGGCTCGGTGCCGGTAACCGAGAGCGGCCTCTATCGCGTCACCGACGGCACGCGCGTCGCTCTCGCCGCGGCCGGCGCGCTCAACCCGATCGAGCTTGCCGATGTCCGCACCACCGATAAAAAAGTCGCGCCCGATGTCGCGGCGACCGGCGGCGGCATCTACTGGGTCGGGCCGGGCAGCATCCCCGATATCCGCCGCGTTGGGCCGGATCGCACCGCCGCCGGCCGCAACTGGATCGGTCTGCGGCAGAACGGCGACTATGTCGTCACCGGCGTCAGCGAGATGCCGCTGCTGCCGGGCCTGGTCGCGCTGCTCCTGGCACTCGGCGCGTTCCTGCTCGCCTGGCGTCGCGAAGGGCGATAGAAGGCGCGCTCTGTTTATGTTAGGTGAGCCCCCTCACCCTCCCGCTGACGCGGGTCCCTCCCTCTCCCCAACGGGGAGAGGGTTGGGGTGAGGGGGCTACCCAGGAGCAAACAGATTTGCTGAAACACGTCCTCGCCCCAATCCACAAGGATGGCTGGCGCTTCATCGCGATCTTCGCGGTGGTCGCGCTAATCCTGCTCTGGCTTTGGGCGCCGCTCGGCTGGCTGGGCGCGGTCGCGACCTTGTGGTGCATCTATTTCTTCCGCGATCCGTGGCGCGTGAGCCCGCAGCGCGCCGGACTGGTCCTGTCGCCCGCCGACGGCCTCATCATCGCGGTCGGCGACGCGCCGCCGCCGCCCGAGCTGGGCCTCGGCAGCGAGCCGATGCAGCGCATCGCGATCTTCATGAGCGTCTTCGACGTGCATGTAAACCGCGCGCCGATGGCGGGTCGCGTGGCGCGGCTCGCCTATACCGAAGGCAAATTCCTCAACGCCAGCCTCGACAAGGCGAGCCTCGACAACGAGCGCATGGCGATCCGGCTCTCGACCGCCGAGGGCGATATCGGCGTGACGCAGATCGCCGGCCTGGTCGCGCGGCGCATCGTCTCGACCTTGCGCGAGGGCGAGGAGGTGATCGCCGGCCAGCGCATCGGCCTCATCCGCTTCGGCAGCCGCGCCGAAGTGTTTCTGCCGCGCGGCTGGGCGGTGCTCGCGATCGCGGGCCAGCGTGCGGTCGGCGGCGAGACCGTGCTGGCCGATGCCCGTGCGCAAGAGCCGCCGCGCCGCGGCGCCGAGCATTGAGATGAAGCGCCCCCCCTTGCGCCAACGCCTCCATGTGCGGCCGATGCGCGGCCTGCCGTTCAACAAGATGATCCCGAACATCCTGACCCTGCTCGCGCTGTGCGCCGGAATGACCGCGATCCGGCTGGCGCTGGGCGAGCATTACCGCGAGGCGGTGGTCGCGATCTTTGTCGCCGCCATTCTCGACGGCATCGACGGGCGCATCGCGCGGCTCCTCAAAGGCACCTCGGAATTCGGCGCCGAGCTCGATTCGCTGTCGGATTTCGTCAGCTTCGGCGTGG
>DATLUE010000108.1:0-5765 GCA_035533255.1 Allostellaceae bacterium
CTACGCCGCCGTTCGCCAATCCCTCGGCGAACCCGATCCCTTCCGGCTTCGCTATCGCGAACAGTTTCGCGAGCTCATCGCCGAACTTGTCCGGGCGCGCGTGGGTCGGAGGGACGCCACAGCAAGAATAGCGGCTTGGTCAGAGAAAGAGATCGACCCCGGCGATCGCGAGCATTTCGCCGAGATCGTCGAAGCCGAACTCATAGGCCTGCATGAAGGCAATTTCGCTCGCTATCGAATCCGCCCATCGGAATTCGCAGCCTGGCGGCAAGTCTGGGAGGCCAGATGACCGATATCGCACCGTTAGCCAAACCGCCGGCCGCAGCGATCTACGCTCTCACCATCGAGCGCTTTCGCGGCATCACCTCTCTCAAGTGGAAGCCGTCGCGCGGCGTGAATGTCATTCTCGGCGGCGGCGACGTTGGCAAGACCACGATCCTCGAAGCCATCGCGCTTCTCCTTAGCCCGGTCAATCCAACGACGCTCTCCGATCCCGACTATCACGACCGAGATATCGAAGCCGGGTTTTCCATCGAGGCTATTCTGTCCCTGCCCGTCGGCGCCGGAATCAGCAGCCAGATGAAACCCTCCTGGCCTTGGGAATGGGTTGGTGAAGAAGCGGCCGTTCCCGCCCTCGAACACGACGGCAAGCTCGCCGGTGAACCGGTCTACCGTGTTCGTGTGCGCGGCACCGAAGACCTCGAACTGGCCTATGAGATCGTCCAGCCTGACGGCTCTGCGGATAGCTTCCCCGTCGCCCTGCGACGCGCGATCGGCCTCGTCCGCTTGAGCGGCGATGATCGCAATGATCGCGATCTCAGATTAGTCCAAGGTTCTGCGCTGGATCGGCTACTCTCCGATAAAGGCCTACGCTCCCGCATGGCGAGCGAGTTGGCGAAAAGCGATGTCAAGAACGAGCTGACCACCGAAGCACAGGCTAAGCTCAAGAATCTCGATACTGCGTTCAAGAGAGAAAGCCTGCCTGCCGGCCTCGATCTCGCGATCACTGGCGGGCAAGGTGCGTCGATTGCCTCTATGATCGGCCTCACCGCGGATCGCTCCGGCATCCAATTGCCCCTTGCGAGCTGGGGAGCCGGAACCCGCCGATTGTCGGCGCTCGCCATCGCCGAGCAGAACCAGGGCGATGCGCCGATCACGCTCGTCGACGAGGTGGAGCGCGGGCTTGAACCCTACCGGCAGCGGACGCTGATCGAGAAACTCCAAACCGGCTCGTCGCAGGTGTTTCTGACCACCCACAGCCCGGCCGCCATCTCGTCCGCGGCGACATCCTCGATTTGGTACGTGGATCATACCGGCCAAATCGGGCCGCTCGACGCGACCAAGATCGCGAAGCACCGCAAGACCGATCCGGAAGCCTTTCTGTCGCGCCTCTCTATCGTTACGGAAGGCGCGACCGAACTCGGATTTACCACGGCCATCCTTGAGCGCGCGTTCGGCTCTGTGCTTGAGCAACATGGCGTGCATGTAAGCGATGGCGGCGGGCACGAGGCGACGCTCGGCATCTTGGAGGCCCTCGCGGCCGGCGGCTTGCGGTTTGGCGGCTTCGCCGATGACGAGGGCAAACATCCCACGCGCTGGGCCAAGCTTCACACGAAGCTCGGTGCATTACTCTTCCGCTGGCCGTCGCTCTGTATCGAAGAGAATATCATCGCCGTCGTCCCCGACGACAAGCTGGAAGCGTTCATCACCGACCCCACTGGCGAAAAAACTGGCATTCGCTTGCGCACCCTGGCCGATCGCCTCGGTATCGCCGACAAGGATTTTGCTGCGTTCAAGGCGAAGGCGGGCGCCGATTTCAAAGCCCGCATAGTCGAGGCCGCTCTCGGCACTGTGCCCACCGGCAAGGAAAGCGAGAAAAACGAGTACAAAGCGCATGCCGGCCGGTGGTTCAAATCGGTCGACGGCGGGCGTGAACTTGCCGGCAAGCTCTTCAGCCTCGCGCTCTGGCCGGCGCTGAAACCGCAACTTCTTCCATTCTGCAACGCGGTCCGGACTGCTATCGGCCTCGGTGAGATTGCGGACCTGCATGGATGAGCGACGAGTCCGTCCACACGGCGTTGAGGTCCGACGCACCACTGGTGCTGGTCGAAGCACCGGCCGGCTGCGGCAAGACACACCAAGGCGCCGACTACGCCCGCGATGTCGCCGTTGATCGCTCCAACCGCCTCCTGATCCTGACGCATACACACGCGGCCTGCTCAGTGTTCGCCGAGCGAACCCGAGGCAGCGGCAGCCGCGTCGAGATCCGCACGATCGACAGCCTCATCGCGCATATCGCAACCGCTTATCATCTCGGACTAGGACTTCCCGTAGATGTGCCGACCTGGGCCCGGCGGACGCCTGACGGCTATCGGCATGTCGCGCTTCGCGTTGCAGCATTGCTCAAGCGACACCCGATGATCGCCGGGGCTCTGGCCAAGCGCTACCCTGTCGTCATCTGCGATGAGCATCAGGATTGCAGCGGCGACCAGCATGCGCTTGGCATGGCCATGCTCGATCAAGGCGCGAGATTGCGAGTGTTCGCCGACCCCGTCCAACGCATCTTTAAGGAAACGCCGCTGGCCGGCTCGACTCCGGCGCAGGATTGGGTTGCTCTCACGAAACAGGCCCATGCGTTCGAAGAGCTCGACACGCCGCATCGCTGGCGGAGCGGTTGCCCCGACCTCGGGCGCTGGACCCTCCTGGCCCGGGCGGCGCTCAAAAACGGCGGAAAGATCGATCTCCGCAATAATCTGCCTGCCAGCGTATCGGTCGTTGTCGCAGAGAACCAAGCCCGCAGGAACATGGAGTATCAGCTCGCTCCCACCGACCGGCGTGCCATCGACGCGTTCACACGATCCCATACGTCGCTGCTCGTCCTCACGCGGTACAATGAGACGGCGCGCTCATTGCGCGCCTTCTTCAACCGCCGGCTCCCGCTATGGGAAGGCCATACGCGTTCGGCCCTTGAGAAGCTGGTTGATGCAATTACCGCAGGCAACGCCGACTGCCCCAAGCTTGCCGCCGCCGTCGTCACGTTCATGAATGATATCGGCAAAGGCTTCAGCCCTTCGGCGTTCGGCGATCGGTTCGAAAAGGAAGTGCGCGACGGATGTACAGCGAGGAGTCGAGGCAAGCCCGCGACGATCCAAGAGCTTGGCCGCTTCCTATTGGCCGAGCCAGATCATCGGGGCGTCGCCAAACTTCTCGCGCGCTTGGCCGAGCTGAAACAGGGCGACGCGGATTTCGCCGATATCGAGATGGATCACAGCAGGGAGTTCTGGGAAGCGGTCAGGCTCGGCAACTTCGAGGATCTCGATGCAGGCTTGGCCGAGATAACACACCGCCGCACTTACGGACGGCCCAAGCCACCCGACGCCGCCATTAGCACCATCCATAAGGCCAAAGGCCTCGAATGCGGCAACGTCGTGGTGATGCCGTGTGACGCCACCACCTTTCCTGACCGCGAGGATGCTCGGTGTCTTCTCTATGTTGCTCTCAGCAGAGCCAAGGAGCGATTGATGCTTGTAGTCTCGCGGGCTAATCCAAGTCCACTCTTTCAACTCTAACTAGTTTTCTATCGACAATCAGCCTTCTAGCTTCGTAATCACCTATGAGCGGCCGATGCAGTTCAAGCCGAGGAATATACGGGCGATAGCGGAAATGGTGATCGGCAACGCCGATCATTTTCCCTATCGTTCGAGCAGCTTCATCACCGAATTCTTCCGGGAATGCGATCTCGAATTCGTTCACGATGGATCGACGCGCTGGGCCTGGGCCGCAAGTCGCCTCGAAGAGCTGCTCGCCGAACCCCAGCCCATCGCTCACGCTCTTCCCGAGCGCTTCATGACCGTGCTGCGGACCCTGATGCTCAAGTCAGACGCCACGGACGAAGACCCCAGTCGAGTGAACGCGTTGGCGGCCCTCAACGTCCCGCTGATGCGGGAAGGGTTCGAAGCCTACTACGCCGACGACGACCACCTCTATGTGCGCCATATCGCGTCGCGCACCGTCTCCAGCGCCGTCAGCCCCCATCGGCCATTGACCCCAGCCGAGGTCAAACGCCGCGACCAGCTCGCCGCCTATCTCAATACGTGCTCCGAAGACGAACTGATCGAAGAAGTCCTGCAGCCGATGTTTCGACAACTCGGCTTCCATCGCATCACGGCCGCAGGTCACAAGGACAAGGCTCTGGAGTACGGTAAGGACGTCTGGATGCGGTTCACGCTCCCAACCCAGCATGTCCTCTACTTCGGCATTCAAACCAAGAAGGGGAAGATCGATGCCGCAGGCATGAGCCGCGACGGTAGCCGGAACATCGCTGAGATCCATCAGCAGGTTTTGATGATGCTGGGCCACGAAATCTTCGATCCGGAGACAAGCAAGAAAGTGCTCGTCGACCACGCCTTCATCGTTGCGGGCGGCGACATCACCAAGCAGGCGCGCAACTGGCTGGGCGGCAAGCTGGACGCCACCAAGCGCAGCCAGATCATGTTCATGGATCGCGATGACATCTTGAATCTGTTCACGGTCAACAACATCCCGCTGCCGCCAGGCGCGCTTCCTCCGGGCAGTCAGCCTCTTTCGGATGACATACCGTTCTGATCCCCGGCGTCGCCGTGAATATTCATTTTGAACACTGTCGGCTGTGAGCAGGTGACCGGTACGCTCTGTTCGCAGTAAGCTCGACGATGTTGAAACGGCGAACGCGGAGGCACGACATGCCCACGATCACGCTGTCGGCCACGCCCAAGGGCAACGGTTATCAGGCGACGGTGACATTTCCGGACGATGGTGTTTCGATTAGTTCGACCGAAACCTATCCGACGATCGCGGAGGCGATGACGGCCGCCGCAATGAAGCTGCTCGACATGCCCGAGCGCCTGGAGGCCATGGATCGGTCGGAACCGCTGACCACAGGGTGAGACAAGGCTGACCTCTCACCTCAGATCCGGAATCACGCCGATACGGAATGACGGAAATGGAGGGGAAAGCCTTCCCCCTGGTCGGCGCCGGTGTCGCCGACACACCCCCTTCTGCGGGGAGGTCCCCGCAACGCCCCCTTAGAGTGAGAGTGCGGACCGCGTTCGCCGTGACGGGTTGAGGGCTGGAGGAGAGGCCTCTGGCGCCCGTCGCGGAGATCCGCGATGTCCAGCAAAACCGCTTCGGCACGCCCCGGCCACGACCGGGCGAGCCTCTATGACGAAATCACCGGCAAGATCGTCGCCGAGCTGGAGGCCGGCCGTGTGCCGTGGGTCCAGCCCTGGGGGACGGCCGCGGCGAAGGCGCCGCTCGCCATGCCGAAGAACGCCGCCACCAGCCGGCAGTATTCGGGGATCAACGTCCTGATCCTCTGGGGCGCTGTGATCGAGCACGGCTTCCCCGCCCAGAGCTGGCTGACCTTTCGCCAGGCGCTCTCGCTCGGCGGCAATGTCCGCAAGGGCGAGCACGGCACCACCGTCGTTTATGCCGACCGCTTTGTGCCGGATGACGAGAAGCGACGCGCCCGCGAGACCGGCGAGGAACCCGCTGCGATCCCGTTCCTGAAGCGGTTCACCGTCTTCAACGCCGCCCAATGCGAGAACCTGCCGGCCGAGGTTGCGGCCGTTGCGCCACCGCCGCCACCGGGCCTGATCGAGCCCAGGGTCGAGGCGCTGATCCGGGCGACCGGCGTCGACTTCCGCATCGGCGGCAACCGCGCCTTCTACGCGCCGGGCCCGGACTTCGTGATGGTCCCGCCGCCGCAGGCCTATTTCGAGCCGATC
>DATLUE010000109.1:0-3521 GCA_035533255.1 Allostellaceae bacterium
TCGAATTTCTCGACCGCGCGCATCAGGCCGATATTGCCTTCCTGCACCAGATCCATCAGCGGCAGGCCGCGATTGACGTGGCGGCGCGCGATCCAGGTGACGAGCCGCAGATTGGCGGCGATCATCTGCTCCTTGGCGCGCTCGGCATCGCGAGCCCCGCGCTGCAGCTCGTTGGCGCCGGCGCGGAAATGCTCGAGCTTTTGGCCAGCCTGCTTGGCGATCGCCTCGATCTCGGTCACCAGCGTCGTCGAATGCTCGCCGTGGCGGCCGATGAAGGCGCGCCATGCCGTGACGCGGCGCCGGCGCGCGGATTCGAGCCACAGCTTGGCGCCCTTCGCCTCGCGATAGCTGGCGATGAAGTCGGCGCGCACGATGCCCGATTGCTCGGCCAAGCGTGCCAGCGTGCCCTCAAGCTCCAGGAGCTTGCGGCTCATTTCCTTGACGCGGTGCGCGAGCCGGTCGATCTCGGCCGGCTGCAGGACGATGTTGGCAAGCGCCTTCGAGAGCGCTTGCGGCCGGCCGCGGCCGGAATTGATCGCCCGCGTGAAGGCGGCCTTCACGTCGGGCATAAGCTCGGCCTCGATCTGCGCGATCACCGAGGAGGAGCCGCTCTCGTCGATCGGGGTCTCGACATCGCCACGCAGCCGCCGGCGGGTCGCGGCCAGATCGACCACATCGCGCAGCAACACCGTGTTCTTGCCCAGCCCCTCGCGCCATTCCTTGATCGACCGGCGCAGCAGCTCGCTGCGGCACAGTGCCGCCAGCATCGCCTCGCGGCCCGCCTCGATCCGTTGGGCGAGCTCGACTTCCTGCTCGCGCGTCAGCAGCTCCGCGACGGAAATCTCGCGCAGATAATGCTGCATCGCATCGCCGGACGTCGCGTCGGTGGCGACGTTGCCTGCCCGCGGCAGCTCCTCGACGGCGACGTTGGCTTCGTCCGGAGTTCCCTCCGCCGTTTCAGCCGCTTGGGTCGGCTGTTCCACGGCTTCGGCGCCGGCGAAATTGGCCCGCATGATGATCTGACTCACAAATAGCTTCGTGATGGCTGGACCGGTCTGGACGACCGGCCGGAGCGCATCTTGGCACAATATTGGGCCGGATCGCACCCTTTTTAAGTAGTCCAAATAAAACTATTTTATTTCAATTATTTATATCCGATTCCGGGCCTCCCACGCGGTCAGGAATTGCTGGGTTGCGGAAAGCGCAAGGGCCGCGCGCTCGACCGCCGGAAGCCCCCGCCGCTCAACTACCGGTGTTTCCACATCGACCACGATACCCGCCGGAAGAGCATCCATCAGCGCCATGAGCGGCAACGCGCCTTCGCCAGGGTAGCGCCGGGCGGTCAGCGATTCTTCCCGCAACGCCATCCCCGGCGGCAGCGCGGCCGGGGCATCGCAGAGTTGGAGATAGGAAATATGGCCGCGCGGCAGGGCCGCCACCTCGGCGGGCGTACCGCCGGCACGGGCAAGGTGCAGGGCGTCGATCAGCAGGCCGAGATTGGCCTGATCGCAGGCAGCGACCATGCGGTGGGCCTTGGCGAGCGAATTGACCGCGGTATAAGGCATCAGTTCCAGAGCAAGCCGCAGCCCGTGCGACCGCGCGGCCTCGGCGAGCCGCGCCAAATTCGTGATCATCCGCGCCTCGTCCAGGTCGTTGCCGACGGCGAGAAAGCATTCCGCCCCCAGCCGCGCGGCGATCTCCAGCGCAGGCAGCGCTGCGGCCAGCGTGAAGCCCGGCACCAGCCAGATGCCGGTGGCACCGAACAGCGTCACGCCGGTATCGGCCAGCGCCGCCGCGATCGCGGCGATCATCGGCCGATTGCCGATCACCGGCGTCACCGGCGCGGCACCCGGCGCGCCCAGCACGCGCAAATCGACCGAGGCGAAGCCAGCCTCGTGCGCGGCGGCGATCAACGCCGGCGGATCGAGCTCGTTGAGCGTGACGGGTGCGAGCGAGAGGCGATTCATGCGACCATTTCAAAAGCGATCATTCCGACGGCATTCATTTCCGCGGTCGCTCCGGGGAGTCAACCATGAAACGCAGCAGCGAGCGATTTCTGGCGCCCCCCAAAGGACGACGGTGTGTCGATAGGCGCGCCGGCGCTCCCATCGCACATCGCCACGGCGAGAGCCGAGACCGTCGCCAAGCCCGCCTTGCTGGCTCACAAACCCCCATAACATAGGGATTTTATTCAAACCCCGGCGAGTTCAATTAATGCGCCCTTAACGAAGGCGCCGCCATTATCCGAGCCCGAAAAGGGGACTGGAGTGGGGCGGATTATGGGGCCACAGGCGCGTAGCGCCCGATTTTTCGGCTCACGGTCGGGGCAAGGATTCATCATCTTTCTGTGCTTTTGCCAGCTCCTCGCAGCCGGCATCGGCTATGGCTTCTATTCCTCGAGCCTGAGCTGGTTCAAGGAGCACAAAAGCGAAGAGAAGATCACGGCGCTGCAGCTCGTCGACGCCTTCGTCAACAATTACGCAGCGCAGCGCAGCGCGCTTTCGGCGAACGCACCGGTTCCCGCGACCTTCCGCGCGGACTCGATCGCCGCCTTCAACAAGGCCCACGGCGGCCACGGCATCTTCAACCTGCTCTGGGTCGGCTTTCCGGGCCGCGAGATCAAGACGGCGCCGCTCGATCGCGCGATGGCCGCGACGATTCGGTCGTTCGCCGCCACCGCCGCGCCCAAGCCGATCTCGGAAATTCTGACCGTCAATCGCCAACCGGTTTTCCGGACGGTCTATCCCTCGCAAGCGACCCAGCAAAGCTGCGTCGACTGCCATAATCAGCTTCAGGCGGGCAAGCCGGCCTGGCATCTCGACGATGTCATGGGCGCCTTCGTCATCGACGTGCCGATGGGCGCCTTCCTGCGCACCGATCTGATCGAAGCAGCCGGGCTCGCCGCCGCGATTTTCTTCCTGCTCGCGAGCATGGGACTGGTGTTCGCGCTCTACCATCAACGCAAAAGCGACGAAGCCGAGGCGGTGCGGCTGTCGCTCGCCGAGAGCGAGGCGCGGTTCCGCGATTTCGCCGAAGCGACCTCGGATTGGTTCTGGGAACAGGACGAGAATTTGCGCTTCGTGCGTTTTTCGGGCGGCGGCCGCTCGAGCGAGATCACCAGCGGCACCGATCTCGGCAAGACGCGCCGCGAAACCGTCAAAATGGGCGTCACCCCCGAGCAATGGGCGATTCACGACGCCGATCTCGCCGCGCATCGGCCGTTCCATAATTTCCGCTTCCAACGCGTTCTGGCCGAGGGGACCGCCATCCATGTCAGCGTCAGCGGCAAGCCGGTCTTCGATGCACGGGGCAATTTTCGCGGCTATCGCGGCTCGGGCCGGGACGTGACGCGAGAAATCGCGGTCGAGGTCGAGCTCGCGCGCCGGGTCGATGAGCGCACGACCGAACTCAAGGCGGCGCAAAGCGAGCTGGTGCGTAAGGAGCGCCTATCGGCGCTGGGGCAACTCACCGCGACGATGGCGCACGAGCTGCGCAACCCGCTGAGCGCGATCCGCAACACG
>DATLUE010000110.1:0-5262 GCA_035533255.1 Allostellaceae bacterium
CCGATCCATGTGCTCGAGAACACGCCCTTCATCACCGATTACGAGAGCTGGCGATTCTTCGGCACCGGCGTGGTGGTGTCGATCCCGAAGGGCAAATGGGGCGTCGTGACGCCCGAGGATTTGGAAGCCGCGCGGCCGAAGATTCAGCCTGGCGACATCGTCATGGTCAACACCGGCAGCCATCGTAATTGGGGCGACAATCCCGATTACTTCGCGTATTCGCCTGGCCTCTACAAGGCGGGCGCGGAATGGCTGGTCGAAAAGAAGATCAAGCTGTTCGGCATCGACGTCCAGGCGCTCGACCATCCGCTCGGCACGTTCCTGGGGCCGCATGGGCCCGGCCCGGCGCAGCCGCATCTCGACGAGGAATATTTCGCCGAGAAGGGCCGTCACATCATCGACGACTTCCCTTATTGGGAGCCGTCGCACAAGGTGCTGATGACCAACGGCATTCCCGGTATCGAGAACGTCAATGGCGACATCGACAAAGTGACCGGCAAGCGCTGCACCTTCATGTGCTTCCCGTGGCGTTGGCCCGAGGGCGAGGGCTGCGGCATCCGCATCGTCGCGGTGATCGACCCGGCGCAGAAATTTCGCGTCGAGCGCGGCTGAGGCGCGAGGCGATCATGCAGGTCACCAAATACAAGGACGCCAAACGCTACGAGGCGGCGAATCACTTCGACGTCAGCGCCTTGCGTCTCCAGGGGCAGGAAGCGACCAAGACCAGCGCGTTCTGGTGCGGTGTCTCGCATTACCTGCCGGGCGGCCGGGCCGAGAAAAGTGCCTCGGATTTCGAGCGCGTTTACATGGTGCTCGACGGCGAGATCACCGTGACGACCGATCAGGGTGTCGTGGTCTTGGGGCCGATGGATTCGGTCCATATCGCGCCCAAGGAAACCCGCACGGTCGTGAACAATAGCAATCACGTCTGCACGATGCTGGTCACCGTCTCCAACGCCAAGGTGGCGCCATGATCTCCGACACGCTCAGGAACCCGCTCGGCATGTTCGATGTGCGCGGCAAATCCGCGCTCATCACCGGCGCCTCGGGCGCGTTCGGCCGCGGCTGCGCGCTGATGCTGGCGTCGCTCGGCGCCGATCTCACCCTCGCCTCGGGCTCGAAGGGCGAGCTCGAGGCCGTGGCCGATGAGGTAAAGAGTCTCGGCGCCAAGGTCAGCTTGGTCTATCGCCGTCCGGATTCGCTCGAGGATGCCGAAGCGATGCTCAAGGCCGCGGTCGATGCCTATGGCCGCGTCGATCAGCTCATCGTCGCCTCGGGCTACAACAAGGCCGGCTTCATCCACGAGATGAAATACGAGGATTGGCAGGCGGTGATGGACGCCAATGTCCGCGGCGAATGGTTTATGGCCAAGGCCGTCGGCACGCATTGGATCGACAAGAAGATCAAGGGCAAGATGCTGATGATGTCGTCGGTGCGCGGGCGCCACGGCAACATCTCGGGCTATACCGGCTATTGCGCCTCGAAAGGCGCGACCGACGCGCTGACTCGCGTGCTCGCGACCGAATGGGCCAAGCACGGCATCACCGTCAATTCGATCGCGCCGACGGTCTTCCGCTCGAAGCTGACCGCCTGGATGTATAGCGAGGACGAGCTTGGCCAGGCGACGCGCGCGCGCTCGCTGTCGCGCATTCCTTTGGGCCGGCTTGCCGAGGTCGAGGATCTGATGGGCATGGCGCTTTATCTCTTGGCGCCCGCCTCGGATTTCTGCACCGGCCAGGTCATCTATGTCGATGGCGGCTTCACCGCCGGTTGATGCGCGCTGTCGCAATGACGGCGATAAATTTCAATACCCAACCTCGTAACAGGACACTGCGATGAGTGCGAAAATCGCCGTGATCGGCGCCGGGCTGATGGGGCACGGCATTGCGGCGATCTTTGCCGCCGCCGGCCATCCGGTCGCGCTCCACGATCCCGATGCGACGATCCTCGGCTCGGCGAATGAGCGTATTGCCGCAATCTTCGATCTTCTCGCACGCGACAAGGCCGGCTTGCGCAACATCCGCTACGAGGCGGATTTCGCCGCCGCGGTGGCCGATGCCGATTTCGTTTTCGAGGCCGGGCCCGAAAAGCTCGAGGTCAAGCGCGCGATTTTCAAGGCGCTTGGCGAGAAGGCCAAGGGCGCCGCGATCCTCTGCACCAACACCTCGGCGATACCGATTGCGCAAGTCGGCGCGGACGTCGCCGACAAGACACGCGTCGTCGGCACGCATTACTGGAACCCGCCGCATCTCGTGCCGCTGGTCGAGGTGGTGCAGGCCAAGGACACCTCGCTGGCGACGGTCGAGAAGACCATCGCGCTGTTGAAGGGCGTCGGCAAAGCGCCGGTCCATGTCCGCCGCGACATTCCCGGTTTCATCGGCAATCGCTTGCAGCATGCGCTGAAGCGCGAGGCGATCGCGCTGGTCGCCGACGGCGTGTGCGATGCCGAGACGCTCGATACCGTGGTGAAGGAAGGCTTCGGCGCGCGCATGGCGGTGTGCGGACCCTTGGAACAGTCCGACCTTGTCGGACTGAATCTGACGCTGGATATCCACAAGACGCTGATCGCCGATCTCGACCGCACGCCCGGCCCGCATCCCTATCTGGTCGCGAAGGTCGAAAAGGGCGAGCTCGGCATGAAAACCGGCCGCGGCTTTCGCGACTGGACGCCCGAGCAAGCGGCAGCTTTGCGCAAGCGGCTTTCAGATTTTCTGGCGGCGTCGGCACGCGCCCTCGCGGCGAAAAAGCGCTGATCAGCGGGACCGTCGGCGCGAATAGCAAGGCGGCGCGCGATCATCGCCGCGCGCCGTTTTGTCGTCATGACGCGATCAGAGCGAGTCCTTGAACGCCTGAGACATCGCTTCCCAGGACAGCTTGTCGGCATTGGCGTTGTACGCCGCGCCCTTGGAATTATCGTTGCCGGCCGATTTCTCGGTGAAGGCGTGGACCGCGCCGCCATAGAGCACGAGCTGCCAATCGACATGCGCCGCGCTCATTTCCTTCTTGAACTCGTCCTGATCCTTGGGCCCGACGATCGGATCGTCGGCGCCGTGCAGCGCCAGCACGCGGCCCTTGATGTTGCTGTCGTCCTGCGGCGTCGGCGAGGTCAGAACGCCGTGGAAGGAGACGGTGATCTTCAGCGGCGCGCCGCTGCGGGCGAGGTCGAGCGCGCCGGCGCCGCCGAAGCAATAGCCGATGGCGGCGAGCCGGCCGGTGTTGACCATCGGGTTCTTGCGCAACTGATCGAAGGCCGCTTCGGCGCGCAGCCGCAAGAGGCCGCGATCTTTCATATATTTCCCCATCTCGGCGCCGGCATCCTTGGGGTTGGTCGGCCGGATGCCTTTGCCATAGACGTCGGCGACGAAGGCGACATAGCCCATCTTCGCCAGGCGCTCGGCGACGTCCTTCTCGGTGTCGGTCGGCCCATAATAGGCCGGGAACACCACGACGCCGGGGCGCTTGCCGTGCTGCGCATCGTCGAAGACGAGCCAGCCTTCGAGCGTGGTATCGGCCTGCTTGTAATCGACGGTCTGGACTTTCACCGCGGCTTGCGCCGCTTGGCTCGTCAATCCGGCCGGCAGCAAGGCGGCCGCGAGCGCGAGCGCGGCAAGTGACAGCTTCTTCATCGACGATCTCCCCTCATGTCGGTTTTTTCGATCCGTCAGGGTGCCATAACGGGGCGGCGATCCCAACCCGAAAATCGCCCGCGAAAGCGCGAGGCAGGCGCGCGGCCCGCCTCGCGCCGGCGCTTATTTGCTGCGGATCTCGTCGGCCGCGCGTTTGAGGATCGCGGCAATACGCTGCTGCTCCTCGGGCGAGGAACGGCGCCGCTCGCGCAGCACGCTGCGCAAGTCGCGCCGCGCGGTGCGGATATCCTGGCTCATATCCTCGTCCTCGGCGTCGGCGGCGAAGACCTCGCGCACCCGATCCATCTTGCGGCCCATGCGCTCGAGCTGGGTAAGGATCGCCTCGGCGATGGTCTCGTCCTGTTTCAGCCGCGCCTCGCCTTCGGCGGTGATGCGATAGAGTTTCTTGGCGCCCTCGCTCTCGAATACCACGGCATGGCCGGTCTCTTCGAGATAGGTCAGCGCCGGATAGACCATGCCGGGGCTCGGCACATAGAAGCCGCCCGAGCGCTCCTCGAGCGCCTTGATCAGCTCATAGCCGTGACGCGCTTTTTCCTTCAGCAGCGCCAGGATGATGAGCTGCAGATCGGCGGCGCCGAGCTTGCGGCCGGTACGGAAGCCGCCGCCGCCCATGCCGGTGCCATCCGCGAAGCCCGCGGCAAAGGGACCGAAGCCGTGACGGCCGTGGCCGTGCCCACGCATCTGCCGATGGGCCGATTTCCACGCTTTTTCAATATGATGATGCATTCCATGCTCTCTCATTGTTACTATCAACATATCGTAAGATATGTCTTGTAGTAATAAAGTCAAGCCCAAAACCGCTCGATCATGGGTTTCCGGCACGGAGCCCTGTGTTAGGGTGCGCGCAACAATGATGAAGCCTTGGGGGGGATTCGATGCAGGTTCGTTCGCTGATGGCGGCCGCGGCGGCCGCGTTCTTTGCCGTGGCGGCGCTCGCCGCTCCGGCGCAAGCCGATCCGGTGAAAATCCGCATGGGCTGGATCGCGGCACCTGCCTCGCTGATCCCGATCCTGTTCCCGGTCGCGGGCATCGCCAAGCACAATGGCGTTTCCTACACGGTCGAGGCGACGCATTTCCAGGGCTCGCCCCTGCAGATCACCGCGCTGCAAAGCGGCGACATCGACATCGCCGCGCTCGGCTTCTCGTCGTTCAGCCTCGCGGTGGAGAATGCCGGCATGAGCGATCTGCGGATCATCGCCGACGAGATCCAATGGGGCGTTCCCGGCCACGGCTCGGCGAATTTCGCGGTGTTGAAGGACGGGCCGATCAAGAAGGTCAGGGACCTGAAGGGCAAGGTGCTGGTCACCAACGGCATCGGCGGCGGCCTCGACATGATCATGAAGGCCGAAATGCTGAAGCACGGCATGATCGATAAGCGCGATTTCAGCGTGGTCGAGGTCAATTTCCCGAACATGAAAGCGGTGCTGATGCAGCACAAGGCCGATCTCGTGCCCTCGACCCTGCCGTGGTCGCGCGATCCCGAATTCCAGGCCAATACTCGCACGCTCTTCACCACCGAGGAGGCGATGGGCCATGTGGCCTTATCGTTCTGGGTGGCGCATCAGGGCTTCCTCGACAAGAACCGCGCCGCGGTGCTCGATCTGCTCGAAGATTA
>DATLUE010000111.1:0-2539 GCA_035533255.1 Allostellaceae bacterium
GCGCCCCATATTTTTCCATGCGGCTCGCCGTATTCACCGTATCGCCCCACACGTCGTAGACAAATTTCTGGGTGCCGATCACACCGGCGACGAGCGGCCCGGTGTGCAACCCGATGCGCAGCCGAAGCGGAGCGCTCAGCATCCCGAGCGCGCGCGAGGTGTCCGCCGCGGCGACATGCATCGCCAGGGCGATCTCGGCCATCGCCTCGGCGTGATCGCGGCGCGGTTCGAGGACCCCACCGGCGATCATGTAGCCGTCGCCGATCGTCTTGATCTTTTCCAGGCCGGCGCGCTCGGCGAGCGCGTCGAAGCGCGAAAACAACAGATCGAGAAGCTTCACCGTTTCCTGAGGCGCGAGATTGCGCGACAAGGCGGTGAAGTTCACCAGATCGGAAAAGAGGATGGTCGCGTCGGCAATGTGATCGGCGATCAGCATCTCGCCGGTGCGCATGCGCTCGACGATCCGGCGCGGCAGGATCTGCAGGAGCAGCGCCTCGGAGCGCTCTTTCTCGACGCGCAATTCAGTGGTGATGGCCCGCTCGCGGTCGTGCAGACGCTTGCGCTCGAGACAGGCGCCGACGCGCGCGCGCAGCACCACCGGATTGAACGGCTTGCTCAGGTAGTCTTCGGCGCCGGCTTCAATGCAGCGCACCGCGCTGTCTATTTCGTCGAGCGCAGAGATCATGATTACCGGGATCGCTCGCGTGTGAATGCCGCTCTTGAGTTGAGAGAGCACCTCAAAGCCGCTCATCCCCGGCAGCATCAGGTCGAGCAGCACCAGATCGAACCCGCCCTCGCCAAGAAGCTCAAGCGCGCGCTCGCCGGTATCGGCGGCGACGACCTCATGCCCCTCGCGCTGCAATCGCCGGCACAGCAATTCGCGATCCGCTGCGGTGTCGTCGACGACAAGGAGCCGGCTGGAAACGAGGGGCCGCTCGGCTGCGTCGTCGGCTTCGATTGGCTTCACCGTCGCCAGCACGCGGTCGACGATTTCGGCCGCCAGGCGGGAATCTTCGTCCACCCGCTCGCGCCGGTCCTCGCTGATCCCGGCCAGCTCAAGCAGCCGGTCGAACTGCCCGAGCAAGCGGTTGGTAAGGTCGAGCACGCGCTCCAGATCGGGCAATACGGCGTCATGCTCGCCGTCACGCGCCTCCTCGATCAGCAGTTCGCCGTAGCCCTTGATCGCATTCAGCGGCGTCCTCAGATCGTGGCGCAGGCGGCTGTGCAGCGCGCCGCGATCCTCGCCCTTCTCCCGATGATCCACACCCGACCGGTCGACGAGCCGATTGACCATCTCGTCCAGGTGCGTCGCTGCCAACCGCATGTGCTGGAGGTCGGAGACCGCGCCTTCGAGCGTGTTCGAGTGCGCATCGGCAAGCAGAAAGTCGAGATACCCAATGATCGCGGCTACCGGCGAGCGGAATTCCTGGCGAACGAAGGCCGCAAGCGCCTGTTGCGCGCGGCTCGATGGCGCCTCGCCCCCGGGCTTCGCGAGCGGCATAGGCGTCTCGTCATCCGGCGCCACCGGCTCCCCCGCCCGCCAGCGCCTCGATCTTTGCCAAGAGGCGCGGCAAATCGATCGGCTTGGTGTCGTAATCGTCGCAGCCCGCCGCGAGGGCACGATCACGATCGCCGGTCATCGCATGAGCCGACAGTCCGATCACTGGAATCGCCTGGGTGGCGGTGTCGCCTTTGAGCCGCCGGGTCGCCTCCCAGCCGTCGATCCCAGGCAGGCTCATGTCCATCAGAATGAGGTCCGGCTTCTCATTCTGTGCCGCGGTGATGCCCGCGATTCCGTCGACCGCGATCCTGACCTCGTAGCCGCGGCGGGTAAGCCGCCTCGACAGCATGTCGCGGTTCATCTCGTTATCCTCAACAATCAGGATCACAGGCATCGGGAAACCTTTCACCCGGCAATGGCTTGCTGTGCCTGCGGCAGGCGTTGCAGGGCCTGCTGCAACGCCGCCGCAAGATCGTCGGCGCCCTTTCCAATCACCGCCCGGGCGCGCCCGGCCAACGCCTCGCGTTCGGCCGAGTCGAGCTCCTTCGCGGTTAGGATCACCACCGGAATGTCACGCCACTCGGCATGCCCCGCAACCTCTTGCAAAAAGGCAAACCCGTCCATAACCGGCATCATCAGATCGAGCAGGATCATCGCTGGAGTGGGGTTATCCTTCAGCCATTCGAGGGCGTCGCGACCATCTACCGCCTCGGCCACGGTGCATCCGAGGGCGGTCAGATGGCGCCGGGCCAGCGCGCGGGCGTCGGGATCGTCATCGGTGACGAGAACGGTGCCGCCAGCGCACAGATTGCGCCGTATCACCGCCGCGAGGTGAGCCCGGTCGACCGGCTTTGTGATGAACTCGGCGGCCCCGAGCGACAATGCGATGCTGCGGTCGGCAAGCATCGTCACGATGATGACCGGCGTATCGCGCAATTCGGCCTCGGCCTTGAGCGCGGACAGCACTGCCCAGCCGTCGCGCTGAGGCATCAGTACGTCAAGGGTGATCAGATCGGGCCGCTGCGTCCGTGCCAGCGC
>DATLUE010000112.1:0-7787 GCA_035533255.1 Allostellaceae bacterium
GCGAAACGTGAAATCGGTCATGAAATTTGCAGCCCGTTGCTTAAGACGGTTTTGTCCTGAACAGCGAATGTGCCCCCCTCTCCGCGCGGAGCGGGGAGAGGGAGGGGCCCATTGCGTAGCAATGGGAGGGTGAGGTGTCGATCCGTCGCACGATATTTTTCGTTTATCGCGCCCACCTCACCCGCTCGCTGACGCTCGCACCCTCTCCCCCCGCAAGCGGGCGGAGAGGGTTGGGACGTGCCGCATTCAGTCCCATAGGCAGGTGCCTTACTTCTTGCGAAACGAATCGAGCGCGACCACCTCGCCGGTCTTGGCGCCTTTGTCGGGGTCTTTCTTGACGTCGGCCGGCGGCAGCTTGGCCACGGGCTCGGCTTGCGGCGCGGCGGGCGCATCGCCGTCGGTCGCCTGAAATTGCAGGCCGAATTTCACCGACGGATCGGTGAAGGCGGTGATCGCCTCGAACGGCACGGTCAGCCGCTCGGGCCGGTTCTGGAACGAAAGCGTGACCGAGAAGCGATCTTCGAGGACCTCGAGATCCCAATATTGATGCTCGAGGACGATCGTCATTTCGTCGGGATATTGCGTGGACAGGCTTTCCGGGATCTTGGTCCCGGCATGCTTCGTGTGGAAGGTGATGTAGAAATGATGCGCGCCGGGCAGGCCGCTGGCGGCGGTCCGGGCCAGCGCCTCGCGCACCACGCCGCGCAAGGCGTGCTCGACCATCCTGTCGTATCGAAAGAGGTCTTTCACGCGCGTTCCGCTCCCTGGTGCCGCACCGCAAGAAGTGGGGGGCTTCTGTTGCCCGGCGCCCCCCGGGCCGCGAGTTACCTTAGGCTTTCATTCCCGTGAGGGAATTAGGCCGCGAGTGCCTCTGGTGCGACGTTGTCATTCGCACTTAGGTTTTGACCCGATAACGGCGGTATCATGCCGGGCGACAGCAAACACCTTTACCACGCGCGTCGATCCTAATTCGCCCCCATGGGCCCCGCCGCGTCTGGCAGGGCAATTGGTGGAGGCGCCGGGTACTGCCCCCGGGTCCGCTACGCTTATTCCATGCGCCGTGTATCGCCATAGTCGGTTTCCCGACCTGCTCAATATAGGCGTTTTCCCTCGCGAGACAACCGGCCCGCCGCGGGCGGCGGCGATCGCAGGCGAGTCGCGCTTTGCGGCCCGAGAGGCGGGCGGTAGAGTGCCGCCCATGCCGATCAAAGACAGCGAAAAAGCCGAAATCGAAGCCGCACGGAGCCAGTCCGCGCCGACCCGCCGCGCCACCGTGCCGGCGCTCGAGGAAATCCTCTTCACGCCGCTGCCGGTCTTGGATCACGGCTTCGTCCGCGTCATCGATTACATGGGCGACGATGCGGCGGTGGTGCAGGCGGCGCGCGTCTCTTATGGCAAGGGCACCAAGCGCGTGAACGAGGATCGCGGCCTCATCCAATATCTGATGCGGCATCGCCACACGACGCCGTTCGAGATGTGCGAGATCAAATATCATGTGAAGCTGCCGATCTTCGTCGCGCGGCAATGGATCCGGCATCGCACCGCCAATGTGAACGAATATTCGGCGCGCTATTCGATCCTCGACAACGAGTTCTATCTGCCGGCGCCCGAGCATCTCGCCGTGCAATCGACCAGCAACCGCCAGGGCCGCGGCGACAGCCTGCCGCCGGACGAGGCGGCGCGCGTGCTCGACCTGTTGCGCGAGGACGCGGCGCGGTCCTATCGCGACTACGCCTTCATGCTCAACGAGGACGAAAGCGGATCGGCGCTCGACCCAGCCCGATCAGGGCTGGCGAGAGAACTCGCGCGCATGAACCTATCGCTCAACTTTTATACGCAGTGGTATTGGAAGACCGACCTGCACAATCTCTTGAACTTCCTCAGCCTGCGCGCCGACGCGCATGCGCAATACGAAATCCGCGTCTATGCCGAGGCGATGATCGATACGCTTGCGCGCTGGGTGCCGCTCGTCGCCGAGGCCTTCCATCAATACCGCATCGGCGGCGCCCAGCTTTCGGCGAGCGCGCTCGCGGCGGTGAAGAAGATGCTCGCGGGCGAGAGCGTCGATCAGCCCGCGAGCGGGATGTCGAAACGCGAATGGTCGGAGCTGATGCAGGTGTTGGGGAGAGGCCCGTGAGGCCTCAGATCAAAAATGGCTGACCAAATCGTAATTCCAACCTTGGGTGCTGATTCATTTAGTTGCCCGCATTGCGGTGCGTTCGCACATCAAACGTGGTATCGCACGATGACGTATGGCTACGACAAGGGGTCCAAACCGTGGGATCCGTCTAATGCGGCCGTATACGCCGAGAAGCTTGCTGGTCACGGAAAGGAGCAAGAATTTGTTGAGCTTTTTAAGCGCATCGCTACAGGCCTTGTAATTGGGCATAAGGAAGAAAGTGGCGAATATCTCAACACCACCCTGTTCAATCTGAACGTCAGCCACTGTTATTCATGCCACAAATATGCGGTGTGGGTTGGCGCAAAGCTGGTTTTTCCGGCAAAGGAATATGCAATTAAAGCTCACGACGATATGCCGGACGATGTTCGCACCGATTTCGAGGAGGCAGCGACGATAATTGATAATTCGCCACGGGGATCGGGTGCACTCTTACGCCTCGCCATTCAAAAATTAATGCCGCATATCGGGGGAAAAGGAGATAACCTGAACGACGACATCGGACTCCTGGTAATCAAAGGGCTGGACATAAAGATACAACAAGCACTCGATATTGTTCGAGTGACTGGAAATAACGCGGTCCATCCCGGCCAAATCGATCTGAAGGATGATAAGCCGACTGTTTTGAAGCTATTCGATCTCGTAAATGTGATAGTCGAATCTCAAATCAGTGCGCCGAAGCACATAAGTGCAATGTACACGTCTCTCCTTCCTCAGTCTGCGCGCCAGGCGATCGATAAACGCGACAATAAAAATAAATGACCTGTTGCGGGCTCTTTCAGATCACGTAGATCGATCCTTTTAACAAGCTGTGGTCTCGGCGGTCCGCTCCGCGGCCGCCGCGATTGACCTTGCGATTTCATGTTATTCATATTGACACGAAATCCGTATTTGTGTTAATCATCATAATATGAAATCGAAAACGCGCTCCTACGACATGAGTACCCGCGCGGCGCAGGCCGAGGCGACGCGCGCGCGTATCCGCGAGGCCGCGGTCGCGCTCTATATCGAAGCCTCGCTCGACGGCTTCACCTTGGACGAGGTCGCGCGGCGCGCGGCGGTGACGGTTCAGACCGTGCTGCGCGCTTTCAAGAGCAAGGATCAACTCGTTCTTGCCGCGATGGGGGTGCTGGCGACGCATGGTCGGGCGATGAAGACGCCGGCTATGCCGGGCGACATCGCCGGCGCGGTCGCGGTGATCTTCGATCTCTACGAAACCATCGGCGATCTCGTCCTTCAGCAATTGGTCGACGAGCATCGCCTGCCGGCGCTCAAACCCGAGATGGATCTTGGCCGGAAGGGCCATGCCGATTGGGTGACGGCGGCTTTCGCGCCGCAATTGCGCGGCCGCAGCGGCAAGGCGCGGACGCAGCTTTTCAACGCGCTGATGGTCGCGACCGACATCTATGTCTGGAAGCTCTTGAGGCGCGACCAGCAACTCGAGCGGCCGCAAGCCGAGGCGGTCGTTCGTCATCTCATCACCGGCATCACCAGGGAGACGTAACATGGCAAAGTTCCTGTGGCTCAATTGGTCCGGCGGCGGCAATCTTCCGCCCAGCCTCGGCATTGCGCGGGCGCTCACCGAGCGCGGACACACGGTCGCCTTCGCCGGCCGGCCCGAGATGGTGCCGCGGGTCGTCGCCGCCGGCTTTCGCGCGATCGAATTGACTGAGGCTTATGCCCAGCTCGATCGCTACCCGGCGAACAGCCCGATGAGCCGCGCCGCCTGCTATCTCACCTCGCCGGCGGTCGCCGATCAGATGCGCGCGGTGGTGACGGCCGAAGCGCCCGATCTCGTCCTGATCGACGGCATGGTTCCGGCGGCGCTGGCGCAGGCCCAGGATTTCGGCCGGCCCACCGTCGCCGTCTCGCATACCTTCGTCTTCCGCATGCTGGAGCGTTGGCGCGGCACGACCAACGCGCTCAACGGCATGCGCCAGCAAGCCGGCTTCGACGCTTTGCCCGATCTCGACACGCTGTGGCGGGGCTGCGACCGCCTCATCGTGACGACGCTTGGCGAATTCGACGCGGCCGCGCTGCCCGGTTGGGAATCGGTGCGCCATGTCGGTCCGGTGCTGGAAGACGAGAAGGTCGCGGTGCCGACGGCGTTGCCCTGGGGCGCGGACGATACCACGCCGCTGGCGCTGATGAGCTTTTCGACCGGCTTCGAGCAGCGCTCGGTCGAGAAGCTGCAGCGCGGCCTCGACGCGCTGGCGGATCTGCCGCTCCATGTCGTCGCGACGACCGGTGGGATCGTCGAGCCCTCGGAGCTCAAGGCGCCGGGCAACGCCGTGGTGCTGAATTACGCCGCGCATGATCCGATCATCAAACATGCGGCGCTGGTGGTGACGCATGGCGGCCACGGCACCGCTATGCGCGCGTTGAAATACGGCGTGCCGATGATCGTTATCCCGGGCCTCGCCCATGATCAGGCGGTAATCGCGGCGCTGATGGAGGAATGGGGCACCGGTATAGCCATGCCGGGCGATGTTCCCTTCGGCGGCGCGGGAAATGCCAAAGCCCTCACGCAAGAAGAGGCGGTCGCGGCGCTGCGCGATGCGGCCGCGAAGATCCTCGCGACGCCGTCTTATCGGCAGAACGCGCAGGCGCGGGCCAAGGCCCTCGCCGGAATCGACGGCGCGGCGAACGCCGCAAAGGAGATCGAGGCGCTGCTGCCGTAAGCGATCGGTTTTGCTATAGTGGCCGCGTAAGCGGCTGCTATAGCGGTCGCGTCATGGGAAGGGATGTCGCATGTTCAGCACAAACGCGCGCGCCGCGATTGCCGCGCTTGCTCTCGCCGGCGCGGTGTCGGCATCGCCGGCGCGCGCGGCGGACGACACTTACGACATGAACGTCATCATCCCGCTGACCGGCGGCGGCGCGTTCCTCGGCAAGGCCGAACAGCAGGCGATCGGCGTCGCGACGCGGGTCATCAACAAGAATGGCGGCATCCACGGCAAGAAGCTCAACCCCGTCTTTCACGACGACCAATCGAGCCCGCAAGTCGCGGTGCAGCTCATGGCCGGGCTGATCGCCGCGCATCCCGCGGTGATTCTCGGCTCGACGATCTCGCAGATTTGCAACGCGCAGGCGCCGCTGGTCAAGGCATCGGGGCCGGTGATGTGGTGCTTCTCGCCCTCGGTGCGCACCGAGCCCGGCGGCTATGAGTTCACCTCGCAAATCGACAGCCACGATCAGCAGCGCGCGCTGCTCACCTATTTTCACGACAAGGGCTGGAAGCGCATCGCGCTGATCACGACCACCGACGCCTCGGGCCAGGACGCCGAGGGCAATTTCACCGCGCTGATGAAGGACCCCGCGTTCAAGGACATGAGCCTGGTCGCCGACACGCATTTCGCGCCCGGCGATGTCAGCGTCGCGGCGCAGATCGAGACCATGGGCGCCGGCAAGCCCGACGCGATCATAAGCTGGGCGACCGCGGCGGCGGGCGGCACCGTGTTCCGCGCGCTGAAACAGGCCGGCATCGATCTGCCGAGCGCGGCTTCGGGCAGCAATATGACCCTGCAGCAGATGACCGATTACACCGCGTTCCTGCCGTCGAAGGTGTTCTTCGGCGTCGGCGAATGGGCGGCCGACGGCGACCCGCGCCTCTCGGTGCCGCCCGAAGTGATCGCGCAGCAGAAGCTGTTCTTCTCCAGCATGAAGGCGGCCGGCGTCTATCCCGATGCCGGCATCGAGCTCGGCTGGGAGCCGATCCGCACCGTCGCCGACGCGCTCAACAAGCTGCCCGCGGGCGCCGACGCGAAAACGCTCCACGATTTCCTGGTGAGCTGGCAGGGCCATATCGGCGCCGAGGGCGTCTACGATTTCAAGAAGACGCCGCAGCGCGGGCTCGACATCGACAACGCGATCGTCGTGCGCTGGGACGGGACCAAGAAGGAATGGCACCTGGTCAGCAATCTGCGCGGGACGCCGATCGAGTAGGAGCTGTCAGCTATCAGCTTATAACCAACCGCGTCATGGCCGGGCCCCGGGTCCGGCCGTGGGCCGGCCCGAGGACAAGCTCCACGTCCGGCCATCCACGCGTTCAAAACGTGGATGCCCGGAGCAAGTCCGGGCATGACGAATAATGAGGGACAACCCGATCGCTCGCCGGCCTGCCACCCTTGACGTACGCTCGTCGCCGCTCCATATGTACGTAAAGAGCGTTTGTCTGAACCTAAGCGGTTGGTACAGCAACAAAAAAGGCGAAATTACCAAACGAAGCCAATTTTTTGAGGCGAATCAATACGCTGGCTTTTTTGGGATGCTTATTCCCTCAACCTTGTCTCGCCCCCTTCCCTTCGTCGAGCTCAGGAGCGGGACCAGGGCAACAACGAGATGGCGACCCTGGATTCCCGCTCCTGAGCCTGACGAAGGGCGCGGGAATGACGATGAGAGAGGGAGTCGGCTGATAGCTAAAAGCTCCTCACTCCACCACGATCTTCGGCGGCTGGCGCTGCGCGCCTTCGAGGATCGCCCACAGTCGCGCCGCGATCTGGCGATAGGTCGCGGCATGCTGGCTGGCGGGCTGCGCCAGCACGATCGGGTGGCCGCTATCCGAGGTCTCGCGGATCGCGATATCGAGCGGCAACTCGCCGAGGAACTCGACGCCAAGCTTTTCGGCTTCGGTCCGGGCGCCGCCGTGGCTGAAAATCTCGCTGCGCTCGCCGCAATGCGGGCAGAGGAAATAGCTCATATTCTCGATGAAGCCCAACACCGGAACGTCGACGCGCCGGAACATGTTGAGCCCCTTGCGCGCATCCTGCAGCGCGATGTCCTGCGGCGTCGAGACGATCACCGCGCCGGCCAGCGGCACCTGCTGCGCCATCGTGAGCTGCGCGTCGCCGGTGCCGGGCGGCATGTCGACCACCATCACGTCGAGCTCGCCCCAATTTACCTGACGCAGCATCTGTTGCAGCGCGCTCTGTACCATCGGCCCGCGCCAGATCGTCGGCGTGTCGTCGGGAACGAGGAAGCCCATCGACATGCATTTGACGCCGTGATTGGCCATCGGCTCGAGCGTCTTGCCGTCGTTGGTTTTGGGCTTGCCGGCGATCCCGAGCATGCGCGGGACCGAGGGCCCGTAGATGTCGGCGTCGAGCACGCCGATCTTCAAGCCGAGCGTCGCGAGCGCGAGCGCGAGATTGACCGCGGTGGTCGATTTGCCGACGCCGCCCTTGCCCGAGGCGACCGCGATGATGAAGCGCACGCCGGCGACCGCGGGCTTTGCGGGCGTCGCGCTTTCGGCGCCCTGCGCATGCGCATGTCCGTGTCCCGCTGGCGGCGGCGGTGCCATGCCGGCGCGCTGTTGGGTCCGCGCATAGGGCGCCGTCGGCCGCTGCGCCGCGGCCGGCGCTTTCTCGGCGGTCAGGATCGCGGTTGCCGACAGCACGCCCGGCAGGTTCTCGATCGCTTTCTCGGCCGCTTTGCGCAGCGCCTCGAGCCGCGGCGCGCGGTCGCGCTCGACCTCGATCGCGAAGGCGACGTGTCCGGCGCGAAGCTGCACGCCGGTCACCATGCCGAGGCTGACGATGTCGGTGCCCTTGTCGGGGTCGACGATTTTGCTGAGCGCGACAAGAACCTGGTCGCGGGTCACCTCGGCCAT
>DATLUE010000113.1:0-14245 GCA_035533255.1 Allostellaceae bacterium
GAAGTCAGCTTGAATCTCCAAAGATGGTGGCTACCCTACTGTTTGGTCGGACCGCTCCTGTCGAACTTGTTGGATTGGATGAAGCGTGTACGACCGATCGCGAAGTGTGGGTGCCCGAAGGACACGAAGGGCGCGCTGGGCGCCTTGACTGTGTCTTTAAATTCGGTGAGAAGGCCATCATTGTGATCGAAGTTAAGGTTATCGGCGCCGACGAATCTGATACGGTGAAGCAGCGCGGGTATTTCAAATGGCTCGAGAGCCAAACCTCCAAGTACAGGTATCCGGTCCTTCTGACGACCAGTGCTTCTGAAAATAGTGACTATGAAGGCTTTCGGGTGGTGCTTTGGGAGGATTTTTGTCGAAATGGACGCGTTCTTTTGTCGTCTCTTTCAAGGCAACGACAATCCGTGACCGCCTCTCTGTTCGCCGCGCTTTTAGGTGCCATTGAAATCAATTTGCTTGGCCTTCCATCACTTTCATGGCTGACTGATGCTTCGGATGAAATCATATTATTCAACGCCCTGCGTCTTGGCCGCAGAATAGACAAAGTTGTTCAATATCTTGAATCGACTGTCGTCGCACAAAATGGATGATTCACCATGGCAGCAGACATAAATGCCCGTGATGTTCTTCTAGCCGAAGGGTTTAAGGGCTATCTCGATGTCTATAATGCGCTCGCCGTATTCGAAAGCGAGATACAAGAATTATCGCGCAATGCACTCAACAAGCGGTTGTCGGAAATAAAGGCCTCTTTCGGCAGGCCGGAACTGACCGCCGAGGATATTTCAGAAGTAGCAGATGGGGTTGAGGGTGTGGTCGCTATCGGCGTTAAAATTGATCTCCCCGAAACATGGGGATTCCGATTTGGTTTGAAATGGGGGCAGCCAAAGGCCGATACGAAGCTCCGGCCTGCTTTTGCGACATGCGCGGTTCGTTTAGGGAGTCAGCAGAGGCGAAAAAGCCTCTTTCAGACCTTCGCGTCGGTCAAACAGACATCGCGCGTCGCGGTGAATTTGCGGACGAGAGCGGAATGGCCGTATGAGGTACAATTTGACATCCCGCTCACTTCGCCGAGTAGTTCAGCGCAATTCGAAAAGCGCTTGAGCGACGTGTTGGCAGCGTTTCTGGACCTCACGAAAGCCATCGGCGGCCTTAAGAAGGCCGTGTCTCGATGAGGAATGACAACACAAAAAGCGCGGCGGGACGGCCGAAGCCGCATCCGCCGCGCCGCACAGTAAACGCCAACGCTCTAACTGGTGACGCGCATCGCCTTGGCCAGGATCGCGGCGATCTCGGGCCGCGTATATTCCGGCGGCGGCGCCTCGCCCGCGCGGAGCATCTCGCGGACTTTGGTGCCGGAGAGCAGCAGGCGATCGGCGTCGGTATGCGGACAGGTCTTGAACGACGCCATCCCGCCGCATTTCGCGCAGTAAAAGGTATTCTCGAAATTCAGTGTGATGATCCCGATTTCGCCGGGCGCGTAGCGATCGAAGATCTTCTGCGCGTCATAGGTGCCGTAGTAGCTGCCGACGCCGGCGTGATCGCGGCCGACGATGAAATGCGTGCAGCCGTAGTTGCGGCGGATGATCGCGTGGAGAATCGCCTCGCGCGGGCCGCCGTAGCGCATATGCGCGGGCATCACCGAGAGCATTGCACGACCCTTCGGATAGTATAGTTCGAGTAACACTTCGTAGGTATCCATGCGGACCGCGGCGGGCACGTCGTCGCCCTTGGTCTCGCCGACCAGCGGATGGAGCAGCAGGCCGTCGCAAATTTCGAGCGCGGCCTTCTGGATATATTCGTGCGCGCGATGGGTCGGGTTGCGGGTCTGGAAGGCGACGATCTTGCGCCATCCGAGCTCGCGGAATTTGGCGCGGGTGGCGCGCGGCTCGAGCCGGTACTGCATGAAGGTGCGGCCGGGGATGTCGTCGATCAGGACGACCCGGCCGGCCAGGCAATATGGCGGCGTCGAGGTGACGTTCTTGGCGCCGGGATGAGCGTCTTCGGCGGTGCCGAAGACCGCGGTGGCCTCGCGCACGCGATCGACTTTGTAGATTTCGGCGAGCTTGAGGATCGCCAGCCGGTTGCCGCCGGCGCTGAGCGCAACGTCCTGGCCGGGGCTGAGCGCGCGCGCGGTCGGCTCGTCGACGCCGAGCGTAATCGGAATCGACCACGGGATCCCCGAGGCGAGGCGCAGGTCGTCGCGGCTTTTGTCGTAGTCGGCTTCGCCCATGAAGCCGGTCAGCGGTGAGAACGCGCCCGACGCGAGCATCTCGAGGTCGGCCAGTTCGCGCGCGCCGAGCGCCACGACCGGGAGCGTTTCGGCATAGGCGCGCAGCCCCGCCCGTTCAGCGGCGGGTGCCTTCAGGTCGACCAGGTCGCCATTGCCGTGCGCGGTAATCGGATCGAGGGTGATATCACCGGTAAGCGCGCTCATCGTGCGGCTCCCTTGCGGTTGATCATGTTTTTACCTTCGAGCGACGCGAGCAGGCGGGCGAAGCTCTGGGCCTGGGTCTCGCGGTCGGTTTCGACCACCAGTTCGGGCTTGAGCGGCTCTTCGTAAGGGTCGGAGACCCCGGTGAAGTTCTTGATCTCGCCGGCCAGGGCCTTTTTGTAGAGTCCCTTGACGTCGCGCTCGGCCAGCGTGCTGACCGGGCATTTGACGAAAACCTCAAAGAAATTGTCGTGTATCGCGCGCACTTCGTCGCGGATATCGCGGTAGGGCGAAATCGCCGCCGAGATCGCGATTACGCCATTGCGCGCGAGCAGCCGGCAGACCCATCCGATGCGCCGGATGTTGGTGTCGCGATCCTCCTTGGAGAAGCCGAGCCCCTTGGAGAGGTTGGTGCGGACCTCGTCGCCGTCGAGAATTTCGACGCGATGGCCGCGAAGGCGCAGCTCGTCGGCGAGCAGGTTGGCGAGGGTCGATTTGCCGGCGCCCGAGAGGCCGGTGAACCAGAGTGTGAAGCCTTCGTTCATGATATACGCGTATCGCTCCAAGATAGATTACTTTATAAGTCGTATAAGTTATATATATCTGCCCATCGTGGCAAGCATTCGCGCGCCTAATTCGCTTCGTCAGAATCCGGATCGATCGCCGCAGCCGGCAGGTTGAGCCCAATATGCAGGGCGGCGGGCGCGGCGAAGATCGCGCCGGCGCCGGCGGCGAGCAGCCGATCGCGGGCCGAGGCGCTTGCGGCCACGCCGTAGAAGCCCACGCCGGCGGCGCAGGCCGCACCCCAATCGGCCGCGCTGTCACCGACGAAGGCCGCATCGGCGGGCGCCGCGGCGCATAGTTCGAGCGCCCGGCCGACCATCGCGGGCGACGGCTTGAGCGCGAGCCCCGAGTCGCGTCCGACGATCGCGCGGATCAGGCCGGTGGCGCGATTGCGCTCGAGCCAGCGCCCGACCGTGCGCGAGGAATTCGACGTGACGATAACGATCGCATTGCCGCGCGCGGCGAGCGCGGTGAGCAGATCGATCGCCCCGGCGGTGGGCGCGGCGCGATCGACGCCGGCCAGTTCGTAACCCTCGATTATCGTCGAGGCGCGCGCCAATACCGCCTCGGCCGCCGGGCGATCGGACGGCCCGCGATCGGCCGCCACGCCGCCGACGACCAGCGGCAGACTTGCGCCCGCACCGAGCCATCGCGCATGCAGCGCCGCATAGAGCGGCAGGTTGCCGGCCGGAATCTCGGCAAAGATTTTCGCCGCGACGCCCATCGCGCGCAGCGCGGCCTCAAGCTCGCGGCGAGCCGCCAGCCAATCGACCTCGCGCTCGAGCGCGGCGAGCGTGTTGTCGAAATCGAAGAGCCAGACCGACGCATCGGAGTTCGGCGTTATCATTGCATTCGTAAAACTCGGCACGGGTCAGGTGGTCATTCCGAGTGCCGGTCGCCGGCGCGAAGCATCCCGGGATTTTTCGCTGCGCTCAAAATGACATAGCGGGCCTTGCGCGAAGTTCTCATAGGGGGCGGGCGAATTGACGAAATCCATAGGCTTACGAGATCGCATCACGCGGGGCGCATCGCGATCGCGGCGCATCCGCAGGCGGCGGTCGATGCGGTTGATGTAGCCGGCGCGGCGGCGGTGAGCGGGCGCGCGGTCGCGGCGTAGCCGCGAAACTCGATAATCGTGGGTGATGGCGGCGCACCATAACCGGCGAGCAGCTTGATCGCCTCGGCGGCGGCGACGCTCGCAACGAAGTCGATCGCTTCGGCCGGCGTGCCGAGCGGCGCGAGCAGTTCACCGGCGTCCGCGCAGCGCAGGCACGGCGGACGCGCCGCGATCACCGCGATCTTCGCCGGCCGGTCGAGCCGCACGAAGATCGTCGCGCAAGCCTGCAAACCGTGGCCGAGTGCGGCGAACGCGGTGACGCGCTCGATCATCCGCGCCGTCGCGGCGACGATCAGCGCCAGGTCGCAGCGGGCGGATGGCGCGTCGACGGTGCGCACCGCAACGTCGGAATTGAGATCGCGCATCCGCCCGACGATCAGGCCGAACGCTGCGTCGTCGCCTTCGACCATCAGATCGATTGTGCCGACGCCCGCGCCGACCAGATAGGCGAGCATCGACCCGGCGACGTCACTATCCGCCGCAAGCAGGACGCGCGCGCCGAGCATCCGCTGCTGGGCGGCGCCGCTGAAGCCGGGCGCGATAATCTGCCGGCTGTATCTTTCGATTTGATCGTTGGTCAGCACCACGGTATCGATATCCGGCGAAATAATGTCGTGGCGTTGGGCGGCGCGCCGCGAGCGTGCGCGATTCGCCGTCGCCCGCGCGCGCGCTACTCGATAACGTTTTTCTCGATCGGCTCGACGGTCACGCCGGTAATCCGCAGCCACGCGATCGCCCGCTCGATCTGTTCGTTGGTGCCCTCGAACTCGACTGCGACCAGGCCCATATCCTCCGAGACGCTCGCCCCGCGGATATTGAACACCAGGTCGAACTTCTTCACGAGCTGATACAGGATCGGCTCGCGGATGAGGGCCCGGGGGTAGCTCAGGTAGTAGCGCTCGCGGATACGTTCCATTTGCGGACCATGCGCTGCAAGCGTTCGCGGCGCCATTCCTGCCATCCGATCCAGAGATTGGTGGAGAGATATTTATCGCCAAAGTCGCTGAACACGGTGACTACCGTGCCTTCGCGCAAGGATCCGGCGAGCTGAAGCGCGGCGACCATCGCGGCGCCCGACGACTGCCCCACCAGCATACCCTCATACTGGCCGAGCGCGTAGACCATCTCGTAGGCGTCTTCGGTGCTGACGGCGATTTTGCCGTCGAGTTCGCGCTCGTGGTAGATGCCCGGGACGATCGACGAGGCCATGTGCTTGAGCCCCTCGAGCCCGTGCATCGCGTCGTCGGGCTCGACCGCGATGACCTGCACGGCGGGGTTGCGCGACTTCAGGTAGCGCCCGGTGCCCATCACGGTGCCGCCGGTGCCGATGCCGGCGACGAAATGGGTGATCGCGCCCTCGGTCTGCTGCCAGATTTCGGGGCCGGTGGATTCGAAATGGGCGAGCGGATTGGCCTCGTTGTTATACTGATCGGGCTTGAAGTAGCGATCGGGGTTGGCGTCAATCAGTTTGCGGCAGGCGACGATCGCGCCGTCCGATCCCTCAAGCGGATCGGAGTAGATCGGCTTGGCGCCGAAGGCCTCGATGATCTTCTTGCGCTCCAGGCTGACGTTGGCGGCCATCACCAGCTCGACCGGATAGCCGAGCGCCGCCCCGACCATCGCGAGCGCGATTCCGGTGTTGCCCGAAGTCGAATCGAGAATCACCTTGCCGGGGCGCAGTTCGCCGCGCGCCAGGCCAATCTCGACCATCTTGCGCGCGGCGCGATCCTTGACCGAGCCGCCGGGGTTGAAGCCCTCGAGCTTGGCGTAGATGCGCACGCCTGGACGCAACAGCCCCTCGGTCAGGCGCGTGATCTCGAGCAGCGGGGTGTTGCCGATCAGATCGAGCACGCTGAGCGCGCGCGCGGTCGGCACGGTCTCGCGGCTAACGTCCGCCAGCGATTGCCGGGACGATTGAGATGTCGTCGCCATCCTTGACCTTGGAGCTGAGCTGGTTGAGGAAGCGGATGTCGTCGCCGTTCAAGTAGACGTTGACGAAGCGGCGCAGCTCGCCGCCACCGTCGAGCAGGCGCTCGCTGATGCCGGGATGGCGGCGCTCGAGATCCTCGATAACGGCCTTCACCGAATCGCCTTCGGCCGAGACTTCGTCGACGCCCGCCGTGAAGCGGCGCAGCGGCGTGGGGACGCGAACCCTGATTGGCATGGTCGTGAGTTAAACCTCCGCAAAATCGCGCGAACGCGAACTTCGATGCTTATGCTTTGGGCGGCGCTCCCGCAAGGCTCAGGCCGCGCCGGCGAGCGCGCGGCGGGTGCCGTCGAGCCGCGCGAAGAGCGCATCGAACTCCTTGAGGCGCGCCTCGATTACATACGGCTGCTCGATCGACTGGGCAACCGCCTCGACCGTCTTGTAGCCGTTGCCGGTGATCGCCACCACCACCGTCTCGTCGGCCTTGATGCGTTTTTGCTCGATCAGCTTGATCGTCACGGCGAGCGTGGTGCCGCCGGCCGGCTCGGTGAAGATGCCCTCGGTGGCGGCGAGCAGCTTGATCGCGTCGATGATCTCGGGATCGGTCGCCATGTCGCCCCATCCGCCGGACTCGCGCACGGCGCGCAGCACGTAGTAGCCGTCGGCCGGATTACCGATGGCGATCGACTTGGCGATGGTGTCGGGTTTGACCGGCGTGATCAGGTCGGTGCCCTTGTGCAGGGCGTGAATTACCGGCGCCGCGCCGGCCGCCTGCGCGCAATGGATTTTGAATTCGCCGTCGCGCAGCAAGCCAACCTCGCGCAATTCCTTGAAGCCCTTGGCGATCTTGGGCAGGATCGTGCCGCCCGCCGTCGGCACCACGATATGGTCGGGCACGCGCCAGCCGAGCTGCTCGGCGACCTCGTAGCCGAAGGTCTTGGCGCCCTCGGTGTAGTACGGCCGCAGGTTGATATTGACGAAGGCCCAGCCGTACTTGTCGGCGATCTCGCTGCACAGGCGGTTGACGTCGTCGTAGTTGCCGCGAATCGTGATCACCCGCGCGCCATAGATTGTCGAGCCGACGATCTTGCCCATCTCGACGCCCTCGGGCATGAAGATGACGCAGTTGAGGCCGGCGCGTGCCGCGTGGGCGGCCACCGCTGTCGCGAGGTTGCCGGTCGAGGCGCACGAGACCGTCGTGAAGCCGAATTCACGCGCCTTGCTGATCGCGACCGAGACCACGCGGTCTTTGTACGACAGCGTCGGATGATTGACCGTGTCGTCCTTGATGTAGAGCTTCTTAATTCCCAGTTCGGCGCCGAGCCGCTCGGCCCGCACCAGCGGCGTAAAGCCCGAGCACGGGCCGATTTGCGGCTCGCCCTCGACCGGCAGCAATTCGCGGTAGCGCCACAGGTTATGCGGACGGCGCTCGATCGCCGCGCGCGAGACGGCGGCGCGGATTTTCGCGTAGTCGTAGCCGACTTCGAGCGGACCGAAGCAGGTCTCGCAGACGTGGAGCGGACTGATCGGATATTCCTGGCCGCATTCGCGGCACTTGAGATTGGTCACGTAGCTCATCGGATCCTCGTTAGCGGGCCGGCGGCGCGATCGCGCCGGCCTCGGCATTGATACTCGCCGCGCCGCATCCGCATCCGGCGCGCGGCGCAATATGGGTGAGGCGAATTCGCCCCGTCAGGCTACCGTCAAGCGTCAGGATCGTGCCCGCCAGCGCGGGCCTTCGGCCGCCTAGCAAGCACATCGCCTCGGACGCCTGCGCCGCGCCGATCGCGCCCGCGACCGGGCCGATAATCCCGGCCTCGCGGCAGTTGGCGGCATCGTCGGGGCCGGGCGGCTCCTCGAACAGGCAGCGCAGACAGGCGGTCACGCCGGGAATCACGGTCATCGTCTGGCCGGCCAGACCGAGCACGCCGCCATAGACGAAGGGCCGCCGCAGCGCGACGCAGACGTCGTTGATCAGAAATTTGGTCACCGGATCGTCGGTCGCGTCGATCACGAAGGCGGCGGCGCCGATCAATTCAGCGGCGTTGGAATGATCCAGGGGCGCGACGTGCGCTTCGATCGCATCGCCGGCAATTGGCGCCGCGCCGCTACGCAATTCGCCAAGGCGGCGCGCCGCGGCGACCGCCTTGGGCGCGCCGATATCCGAGGCTCCGAACAATACCTGGCGTGGCAGATTGGATAATTCGACCGTGTCGGGATCGATTAGCGTGAGCCGGTCAAAGCCGGCGCGGATCAGCACGGTCGCGGCCGGCACGCCTAGGCCGCCGAGGCCGGCAATCAGGATGCGCGAGTTGTGATCGTCCGCCGACACTTCCCTAAATGTCCATCCACCGACCCACCGGGCTATCCGCCGATTCGTACAGCGGTGCGGCCATATTCCAGCTTCGTGTGATGCGTGGCGTCCGGCGAATTGGCGGGGATCCAAAAAAAACCCCCGTCCAGCGATAAGACGAGGGTAGTTCTACTCTCGCCTTATCTGCACAAGGTCCCCGCATCGACGGGAGCCCCGCAGGACTTAGCACCAGCACCCTTTACGGGCCGGTTGCTGCGGCATCATAGGGCCAGTCCCTCCGCCGCTCTGGATAAGGCCGTACTCTGCTAGTCAGGTTGCTACAGGGGCGCCCGCATGTCAATCGCCCGACCGCATGGTCAGGCGGCCGCGCGGCTTGCGGAATTCGGCCGCCGATGCTTTAGGAAGCATGAGCGGGCGACTCGCGCACGCACCGCGCCGTACGCCGGATCGGTGCGTCGCGCGCGAGGCGTCTGCTCGCATCCGACTGGAGGTAAGCCTGACCATGGCCGACGATCTGCACGAAAAGGGACTGAAGCTGCGCGCGCAATTGTGGGGCGACAAGGCGGCGCGCGAACGGCATGCGAACTTCAAGGGCTTCGACGAAGACTTCGCCAACTTCGTCAACGAAGAGGTCTTCGCGAAAATCTGGACGCGGCCGGGGCTGCCGATCAAAACGCGATCGATGATCACGATGGCCGCTTTGATGGTGCTGGCGCGCGGACCGGAGTTGCGCACGCATATGCGCGGGGCGCTCAACCTGGGCATTACGCCCGCCGAGATCAAGGAGTTGATCATCCACCTGTCGCAGTACGGCGGCGTGCCGACGGCGGTCGAGGCGATTCGCGCCTTCAAGGAAGTCACCAGCCCCGACTGAGCGGCGCGGTTTGCCTTGCGGGAATCGGAAACGGGTGCTTTAAGAAGGCAGCGGAACAAATTATTTTCGCGCGGCCGGCCGCCATTGCGGGCGGATGCGAACGGCGCGATTAGCCAGCGGATGCGGACCATGGACCACGCGCGCGGCCGATCGCGTAGCGCGCGCCAGTGAGATACGGCGCACCAGCGGATCGCGGCGCACCAGGGCGGCCGCCGGCACACATCACCGGGGAGATTGAAGATGCGAATCGGATTTATCGGTCTGGGTAATATGGGCGGCCCCATGTCGCTCAATCTCATCAAGGCGGGCCACAGCCTGGTAGTCAACGACGTGCGGCGCGAGATGGCCGAACCGCAAATTGCGGGCGGTGCGCAATGGGCCGACACGGCCGCCGCCGTCGCGGCGAAGAGCGAACTGGTGTTCACGTCGCTGCCGGGACCGAAAGAGGTTGAGGCGGTGGCGCTGGGCGAAAACGGCATCTTGAGCGGTATCACCAAGGGCGCCGTCTATGCCGACCTCTCCACCAATTCGCCGAGCGTCATCCGGCGCATCCACGCCGCCTTCAAGGCCAAAGGTTTTGCGATGCTCGACGCGCCGGTCAGCGGCGGTATCCCGGGGGCGCGCAGCGCAACGCTGTCGGTGATGGTCGGCGGCGATCAGGCGGTCTACGAGAAGATCAAGCCGGCGCTCGACGCGATCGGCGACAAGGTCTCCTTCATCGGCGACTCCGGTGCGGGCGCGGTGGCCAAACTGGTGCATAACATGGTCGCGATCTGCTCGACCCAACTGCTGGTCGAGGCGTTCACGATGGGCATGAAGGCTGGCGTGCCGGCCGACGCGCTGCTCAAGGCGGTGCAGGACGGCGCCTACGGACAGGGCATGATCTTAAAGGGTGCGCTGCCCAAGATGGTCATGCGGGGCAATTTCGATCGCGTAACCTTCGCGCTCAAGCTCGCGCGCAAGGACCTCGCGCTGGCCACCGAAGTCGGCCGCGAGGTCAACGTCGCGATGCCGATCGCCACCACCGTCGAGCAGGATTTCCTGACCGCGCTGGCCCACGGACTCGGCGACAAGGATATGACCGCGGTGGTCACGGTCCAGGAGGATCGCGCGGGTATCAAGGTGCGCAACTGAAGGCACGTTCGTAACTGGCTAATGCGATAACGGCGGGCGCCCGCGGCCGTAGTCATCGCATTAGTCAATCTATTCACTACTATGAATTCGCGGAGGTAGTTACTCACATGGCGGACGATCTCGCTAAAAAAGGCATGGAACTGCGCACCAAACTGTTCGGCGCCAAGGGCGCCGCGGCCGGCCACGAATACCTCAAGGAGTTCGACGAGGACTTTGCCAATTTCCTCAACGAACAGCTCTTCGGCGGCATCTGGACCCGGCCCGGCCTCGAAACCAAAACGCGATCGATGATCACGATGGCGGCGCTGATGGCGCTCGGGCGCGGACCCGAACTGCGCGTGCATATGCGCGGCGCGCTCAACCTGGGCATCACGCACACCGAACTCAAGGAGATGATTTTCCATCTCTCGCAATACAGCGGCGTGCCCACCGCGGTCGAGGCGATGCGCGCGTTCCGCGAGGTCACCGAGCCGAAGAAGCCGAAAGCATAGCGACGGATTGAACGCATCGCCGCGCGCCGTCGGCGCGAGCGGCGGACAATACTCAGTATGATCGCAAGGACATGACAATGAAGATCGGCCTCCTCGCGGTAGTCAACGAACACAGCGTCGGCCCAGCCAATCTCGCGCGCAAGGCCGAGGCGCTCGGCTTCGAGTCGCTCTGGCTGCCGGACCATCCGGTGATGCCGGTGCATACCACCACGCCTTTGCCCGAAACGCCGCCGGGCAAAGGCGAAATCCCCGACCATTACTCACATATGTGCGACCCGTTCATCGCGATGTCGATGGCGGCTGCGGCAACGACAAACCTGATGGTCGCGACGGGCGTATGCCTGGTGCCCGAGCGCAGCCCGATCATCACGGCGAACGAAGTCGCCACGCTCGACGCGTTCTCCAAGGGGCGTGTGCTCTTCGGGATCGGCGCGGGCTGGCTCAAGGAAGAATCCGAGATGCTCGGCGCCGACTTCCCGCATCGATGGACGCAAACCAAAGAGTACATCGCGGCGATGCGCGAGTTGTGGACCAAAGAGGAGGCGTCGTTCGCCGGCAAGTACGTGAACTTCCCGCCGGTGCGATGCTATCCGAAGCCGGCGCGCAAGGGCGGACCGCCGGTGTTGATCGGGAGCAAGGACAAAAACGCGCTGCGCTGGGTCGCGCAATGGGGCGACGGCTGGTGTCCGATCCTCTATTCGCCCGCCGAAATGAAAACTCATCTGGGCAAGCTGCGCGAGGAATGTACGAAAGCTGGCACCAGCTACGATCGGCTCGACCTGACGATCATGCGCGCGCTGCGCGGCGACCGCGCCGAGGTGCAAGAGGGGCTGCGCCAGTACGCGGAGCTGGGCATCCATCGCTTCGTCGTAATGATGATCGCCAATCGGCTGAACGACGACAATTACGCGGCTGAGCTCGAGCGCATCGCATCGCTCTATATATAGTTAGAAATACTCAGTTCGCGCAGCGAGGAAATAGACACCATGCCGCTCGATCCGCAGATGAAGACGATCCTCGACCAGATGGCGGCGGCCAAAGCGACCGCCTTCTACCAGAGCACGCCGATCGCCGCACGGGCGCAGATGGCGCGGCAGACCGCCAAGGGCGAGCCGGCCGCGGTCGCGCGCGTCGAAAATCGAGTAATCGCGGGCCCGGGCGGCGATCTGCCGGTACGTATCTACACGCCGCTTGGCGGCGCGCCGATCGGCGCGCTGGTCTATTTTCACGGCGGCGGATGGGTCGTAGGCAGCCTCGACATGGTCGATCAGCCATGCCGGATACTGGCTAATGCGTCGCGCTGCGTGACGGTCTCGGTCGACTACCGGCTGGCGCCCGAGCATAAGTTTCCGGCCGCGCCGGAGGATTGCTACGCCGCGGTGAAATGGACCGTGGCCAACGCCACGGCACTTGGATGCGCACCACGGATCGCGATCGCCGGCAGCAGCGCGGGCGGCACGCTGGCGGCGGCCGCGGCGCTGATGGCGCGCGATCGCGGCGGACCGCGAATCGACTATCAATTACTAATTTATCCGGCGACCCGGCGCGAACTGGATACTCCGTCGCAACTCGAGTTTAACGAGGGCAATTACTACATTCTGTCGCGCGCCGATATGGAATGGTTCTGGGGACACTATCTCGCCGATGCGGCCGACGCCAAGAATCCCTACGCCTGCCCGGCGCGCGCCGCGACGCTCAAGGGATTGCCGCCCGCGATGGTCATGACGGCGGAGTTCGATCCGCTGCGCGACGAGGGCGAGGACTACGCCAGGCGGCTTGAGGCCGACGGCGTGCCGACCGTGCTCAAGCGCTACGCGGGCGTGACGCACGGCTTCTTCGGGATGCCCTCGATACTCGAGAAGTCGCGCCTCGCGATCGCCGACGCCGGCGCCGCAATCCGCACGGCGTTCGCCGGTTAGGGTTTCTTTTGGCCCATGATATAGCCGCCCAGGTCGGTGGCGTCCTGCACGTCCGACGCGGGGTGGTAGAGGCCCGACGGAGTGATCGAAGCGTGGTGATCGTCGAGCGGGGCGAGGCGATCGGCCGCATCGATGAGTTTAGCGGCGAGCGTTGAGTCCGGACGCCATTGCTCGTTCGCGTTGCCGCGCACCAGCGTGGCGACAAAGTCGTAGCGATGCCAGTAGATAGTGCGCATCGGCACGCCAGCGGGATCGATCACCAGGTGGGAGTAGGTCCATTTCTCGTTGTAGCCGATGCCGTGCTCGGCCAGTTCGACCGGGCTGTTGAGGCTGCCCTCGGTGCGATCGGGCGTGCCGAGCAGCGCGACCACGGCGTTGCGCATGACGTGATCGCTCATACCTCGAAGCTCTCCGGAAACGGACATTTATGCTGTTCGATATGCGCCTCGTAGTCGGCGCGAAACTGCTTGAGAAAGGCGCGCGCCGCCCATGAAGCACCGTCGGCCAACGCGCAAATGCATTTGCCGTCCATGAAGTTGAAGGTGTCGGCGAGGGTGTCGAGATCCTCGGCGCGACCGTCGCCGCTCTCAATCCGTTTGAGCGTGCGATAGGTCCAGCCGGTGCCCTCGCGGCATTGGGTGCATTGGCCGCAGGATTCGTGCTCGAAGAAGCGCGCGATGACCAGCGCCGCGCGGACCATGCACGAACGGTCGTCCATCACGATCGCGCCGGCGGTGCCAAGCAGCGAGTTGACGGTCTTGAGCGATTCGTGATCGACCGCGACGTCGATCTGATCGCCGCGCAGCACCGGCATCGAGAGCCCGCCCGGAATCACCGCCTTGACGGTGCGGCCGTCGGCGAGGCCGCCGCCGAACTTGTAGATCAGGTCGCGCAGCTTGACGCCGAGCGGCATCTCGTAGATGCCGGGGCGCATCACGTGGCCACTGACGCCGAAGAGCGTGTTGCCGGAGCTGTTGGGCATGCCGATTTTTTTGAACCATTCGGCGCCGCGATTGATGATCGCCGGGACCTGCGCGCAGGTCTCGCAATTGTCGACGGTGGTCGGCCGCTGCCACAGGCCGCGCTGAGCGGGAAAGGGCGGACGCTTGCGCGGCTGGCCCTTCTTGCCCTCCATCGATTCGAGCATCCCGCTCTCTTCGCCGCAGATATACGCGCCGGCGCCGGGCTGGATATGGATGTCGAAGCGGCGGTTGAAGCCGAGCGCATGGTCGCCGAGGATGCCGGTGGCGTAGGCCTCGCGAATCGCCGCGCGCATCACGCGGTAGGCTTCGACGTATTCGCCGCGGATATACATGAAGGCGGCGCTCGCCTGGATCGCCATCGAAGCAATCATCACGCCTTCGAGCACGACGTGAGGATTGCGCTCCATGATCTGGCGGTCCTTGAAGGTGCCGGGCTCGCTCTCGTCGCAATTGACGGCGAGGTAGCGCGGACCGCCGTCGGGCGGCGG
>DATLUE010000114.1:0-7233 GCA_035533255.1 Allostellaceae bacterium
TAAGTCGATAAACCGGGTGCCTATCCCTATATCGCGGGACTTAACGTGATGAGCGCGCTGGCAATTGCCGGCGGCCAGACCTACCGCGCCGACCAGTCGAAAGTGCTGATTCAGCATGTCGGCCAGACCAGCATGCATTCCTATGAGCTCGACTGGCCGATCCCCATTTTGCCGGGCGATATTATTCAAGTACCGCGCCGCTACATCTGATTTCTCGAGCGCACGCATTCGGTGGCAGATTTATTACTATCGCTGCCCCATGCAGGGGGGAGCAACAGTCCGCGTGTCGGACAGTGGCCGACAGGATCGGGATTGCGATCGAGCCCGGAAAACCCCTGCGGGCAAAAATTAGACTGCTCAGCATAACTAACCATTCTCTAACCATATAACTAACCATTCTCTAACCATTCTCGTTGGCAAGACGTGCGCTCTGCGCTAGATTGCTGCGCGGCATTGCTGAGCACGTTGCGGGGGCCGAAGTAATGGAAATACTTAGGAAATTTTTGAACCCGGCGCTTGCGTTTGTCGGTGCGGCGGTGCTCTCGATGGGACTTGCCTCGAGCGCGTATGCGCAGATCGGCCAGTATGGCGGCGCGAGCGGGCCGGAGCTTGGCGCGGGACAGCACGCCCCGCCGATCGAGACCAGTAACGAGATCGACCTTCGGCAGCAGATGCGGAGCCAGGCCGAGCACGCGCTGATCCTGGGCGATTGGCTGGTTTCGCCGAGCGCCTTTGCCGGCGGCATCTATGATACCAATCCCGCTCAGGCTTCCACCGGTGCGAAGAGCAGCGAGGGGCTGCGCCTCACAATGAGCGGGCTCGCCGAGCGCAACACCGGAATCAGCAAGACCGATCTCTACGGCATGGCCGATGGCCGGGTATACACCAACGGCTCCGCGACGAACTCGAATATCGCGACGGCGCAGTTCGGCGGCATCGAGACCTATTCACCGGTGCCGGATTGGACCTTTAATGGCCAAGGCGACTTCACCCGGCAGCGCGATCTCTTCGATACCTTCGGCGTCAATCACAGCGTTACGACGCTGAATACGACCGGCGTCGGCCTCGCGCCCTCGACGACTCCCCAAGTTTACAACCAAGTGACGGGCGCGGGTTCGGCGGAAAAGCAATTCGGCAGCGCTTTTGTCGATTTCGGCGGTTCGGCGGTCGCGCAATTCTTCGATCAAACCAGCGCGAGCGGCGCACCGGACAACGCCGTCTATACGGCCACGACCCGCGGCGGGGTATGGATGACGCCCGATGTTTACGGCTTCGTCGAAGGGTCGGGGGATTCGCGCAATTTTGATGCCAGCGGGCTTAGCTCCGATGGCTACCGCGCCGTTGCCGGTCTTGGCACCGGACGCGTTGGCCTTATGCAAGGCGAGGTTTATGCCGGCTACCAGGAAGAGATGTTTCGCGCCGCGGCGCTCGGAACCGCCAGAGGCCTGGCCTTTGGCGGGCAGCTCGATTATTCGCCGCTGCCCGAGCTGGACCTTAAGCTCGGAACCGACCGGACGATCGGCGTCGCGCAAACGACGGCGACGAGCGGGAACTCGACCACGGTTACCGATGTCCTTGGCATCGCCAGCTATGCGATCGCGCCGGAATGGAGTGCGAGCGGCCGGGCCGGCTACATCCATACCGACTACAAAGGCACCAATCGTGTCGACAATTCATGGACAGCCGGACCGACGCTCACTTACAGTATTTGGCAGAATTTCGGGTTGACGCTCGACTACCAGCATATCGAGACGACCTCGAACGCACCGTTCCAGAGCTTTAGCCGGGATGTCGTGACCGCCGGCGTCAGTTACAAATATTGAGAGGCTTGCGATGCCGCGAATGCCGCCGCTCATACAGCAGATGGGGGTTAGAAATGCGTAGCTATTTCTTGGCCGCGTTCATGTTCCTTGGGCTTTTCGCCATTGTGTCGCCGGCCTCTGCCCAGCCGATATCCGGGCAAGCGCAGATCCAGGCGTTGCTCGCTCAGTATCCCAATGGCGGCGCCGGCCTTACCGCGGCGATCACGGCGGCGGTCGAAGCCAATCCAGCCTTAGCTGCCGATGTCGCCGCCGTGGCCTTGAATGCGAATCCTGCCCAGCAGGAAGCGATGGGCACGGGCCTGGCCGATGCCGCGAATTTTTTCGGAAGCCAGGGTACGGTTGCCGGGAACGCCGCACGGGATGAAATCTTGACGGCAGCGGCGAACGGGCCGCCCGATATGGTCGCCGCCGTCGATGCCGCCATCGAGCCGACGGCAGGGGGCGGGCCAAACGGAGCCTTCGGCGGGTTGGTCAGCAATTTCCAGCCGAGCTCGCAGCATAGCTGTGTTAGCCCGAGCCGTCCGGGTCCTTGCTGATCACGATCCGTTGGTTAACGGATGATTCACTGACCCGCCTGTTTATTGGGCGAATTAAAGGCCAAGCCGTTGCCGACAGCAACGACGGCACCGGTGCCGCTGTGGCAGAGTCTCGACGGGTCGGAACGAAACCCGGCGGCGATAACGGGTGAAAATGTTGTTTCACCCGAAAGGCGGTAGCATGGCGTCGGCGTCGTTGTGTCGTTCTTTCTTCCCGGCGACGTGTGCTGCAAATATTGGCGACGATTGCGATCAATAGTCACACCGCGGGACACGCCCGCGCGGCAGGCGGCCCAGCCTGCGGCTTTTCTGCTCACGGCTGCCATTGCGGGCTTTCGCTCCGAGCCGATCGAGCAGGGGATGCTTTGGATCTTCGTGGCGGGCTTGGCGTGGGTGCCGTTCTGGTATGGCAGCAACGATTGGCTCGCCTGGGGCGTCAACGCGGTTATATTTCCCGGTCTCGCGGCGCTTTACGAGCTATCGCTGCTTGTCAGGGGAAAGCGTCATCCGGTTGCGATCGGCAATTTGGCGTTTCCCGCGGCGCTCTTTACCGGCGTCGTTCTTTGGATCGGCGTTCAATGCCTGACGTGGCCGCATTCCCCGTTGGCCAATTCTATCTGGAGCATGGCGGGAAGCGCGCTCGGGCACCCCATTGCGGCAAGCATCACCGTTAACCGCGATTTGACGGTTGTTGCGCTCATACGCCTCATCACCGCGGCAAGTGTTTTCTGGCTGGCGCTGCAATTATGCCGCAACAGCAAGCGCGCCAATCTGCTTTTCGGCGCGATCGGCGCGATCGGCGCCGGCTACGCCGCCTATGGCATCGTCGCCGTGAGGTTCGGTCAGCTACCCTGGCTGCATTACATCGACCCCAAGACCCACAACCTGAGCTCGACCTTTATAGATCCCGACTCCTTTGCCACCTATGCGGCGATCGGGCTGACGGTTCTGGCCGGCCTGATCCTCAGGTTTTATGGCGACGCCATGAGCGCGGCGGCGGGGAATTGGCGGCTACAAATCGCATTCTTCATCGAGCGGACGGGGAGCCGCGGTGCCGCCTTGCTGGCCGGTGGTTTTCTCGTTCTCGCCGCGCTGCTCTTCACCGGCTCGCGCGGCGGCCTGATGGCGGCGGCACTCGGTCTCTTTGTCCTCGGCGCCTTGGCACGGCGGCGGCGCGGGCAAGCGAAAGTCCCATTTTTGCTTTTGTTCATCGGGTTCGTTCTCGTCGCCTCGATGTTATTCGCGTTTGGGAACGCCATCGGCGTCAAGCTCGAGGCAGGCGGCGTCTACGATGCCAACCGCTTTTCGGTCTATCTTTTGACCCTGCGGTCGATCTTGAACAAGCCGTTGCTCGGTTATGGCTATGGGACGTTCATCGATGTTTTCCCGATGTATCGCGACCAATCGCTCGGCGTGACCGGCATTTGGGCGCAAGCCCACGACACCTATCTCGAAATATTTCAGGGATTGGGGTTGGTATTCGGCACGATGTTGATCGCCTGCGTGGGCATCCTCGTTATGCGTTGCCTCAAGGGCGCGATGCGTCGACAGAAGGGCATCATCGCGCCATCGATCGCAGCGAGCGCCGCCTTCGTCGTGGCCGCTCATGCGCTGGTCGATTTCAGCTTGCAAATTCAAGCCGTCGCGATAACCCTGATGGCGGTTCTCGGGGCCGGCCTGGCGCAATCGGAAAGCTCGCGCCTCGCCCTCGACGATTGAACCGCCAGCGATCGTGAACGGCATTTCGGCTCGTCGATTGCATCGCTTCATTTAGCCGCAGCCACCAATCGGACCTAACCATGACTGAACGCGCAATTCCACCAGCCGCCCCTGAAGCGGTCGAGCAGGGCTTCGATCTGCGCGAGGCCTTGGGCTTTGTCTGGCGCCAATGGAAATTCGTCTTTGCGATCACGGCGCTGTTCTGCGCGGTGGGGTTCGTCATGCTGCTGCAGCAAACGCCGCTTTACACGGCGAGCAGTCAAATATTGCTCGATCCGCAACAACAAAGGCCACCCGGCGGCGGGGCAGAACTTCCGCAAATTACCCTCGACCTGTCGATGATGCAGAGTCAGATAGCGATCATCCGATCCACCGATTTCTTGCGCCGCATCGTCGAGCGGAAACACCTTGCGACCGATCCGGCCCTTGCCGGCGGCCCGGTGTCGGCGATGGCAGCGCAAACCACGCCGACAATCTGGTCCGAGATCAGGTCGTTCTTTTCGTCGCTGATACCCTCCGAGGTCTCCGTCGCCGCAACCTCGACCGCCAGCGAAAGCGGTTCCGTCGCCGGCACGGCGTCCTCGGGTCCGGGCGGAGACGGAATTCCAACCGCCGAGCTTCCTGCCATCAGGGCCTTGAGCTCGTCGCTGAAAGTCTCGCGCGCCGAAGACGCCGGTTACGTTCTGACAATCTCGGTCACGTCGCCCGACCCCGCGAGCGCCGCGCGGTTGACGAACGATGTCGCCGACGCCTATCTGGTCGACAAGCTCGATGCCCGATTCGATGCGGCGAAGCGCGCCTCGTCCTGGCTCGGCGACCGGCTCGTATCGCTGCAGGATCAGCTTCACGATTCGGAAGAGGCGGTTGAGGATTTCAGGGCAAAGAACGGCCTCGTACAAAGCGCCAGCGGCGTCACGCTGACGCAACAGCAACTCGCCGACCTCAATGCCGGCCTGGTCAGCGCAAAAGCCGATCTTGCACAAAAGAAGGCGCAGGTCGATCTCCTCAATTCGATCGCGGCGAAGGGCGGCAGCCTTCAGGATATGCCCTCGATCACCAATGCCGGTGCGCTGCCGACGTTGCGCGCGCAGGCGAGCGCGCTTTCCGTGCAGGAAGCAAAGCTTCTGACGCGTTACGACAGATCCTATCCTCTGGTCGTCAATGTCGAGGCGCAGTTGCGGGACGTCCAGCGCTCGATTGCCGCCGAAACCGAACGCCTCGCCGCCGGGATTCGGAACGACTATTCCCTGGCCCAGGCACGCGAGGCGTCGCTGCAGGCATCCTTGCGGCAAGCCACGGGCCAGACCAATCTCGACGACGCAACCGCGATCCGCCTGCACGAGCTCGAGCGAACCGCCGAGGTCAACAAAACCCTCTTCGAGGATTTCCTGAAGCAGGCCAAGATCACGCAAGCGGACGCGACCTTCGAGCCGCAGGACGCCCGGGTCATCACCCCGGCGCTGGTGCCGGGCACGCCCAGCTCGCCGCAAAAACAGCGTTTCATGGCGGTCACGCTTTTTATCGGGCTGTTGTCGGGCGTGGGCGGGGCTTTTGCAAAAGAGAAGCTCAGATCGGGGTTCACAACGCCCAAGGAAGTCGAAGAGCAACTGGGATTGCCGGTGCTGGCGTCGGTAACGCACATGGCCGCTCGGGACCTCAAGGGCGACGTCGCCTCCGCCGCTCTACCCATTTACGACGTTCCGATGACGAAGCCTCTCGGGCGCTATAGCGAAGCAATTCGCTCGCTGCGCAGCGGCGTCCATATGACGGATGTCGATCATCCGCCCAAGGTTATCCAAGTGACGTCTGCTGCACCCAGCGAAGGCAAGACCACGATTGCCTTGTCGCTGGCGGCCTCTGCCGCCGTCGCCAAGCTCAGGGTATTGGTGATCGACGCCGATCTGAGGCATCCAAGCGTGACGCGGGCGTTCGGCTTGCAGAAGGCCCCGGGACTCGTGGATCTGCTGTTGGGCGAGGTCAGCCTCGAGGACGTGCTCAATTATCACGAAGGCGGCAAATACTGGGTGCTCTCGGCCGGCAATAAGACCGCCAACCCGACCGACCTTTTGGGCTCCGAGAGAATGAAGGCGATGGTCGCAGGCTTCAAGCAAAGCTACGATCTCGTCATCATCGATACCCCTCCTTCAGGGCCCGTGATCGATCCGGTGGTCGTCGCGCAGCTTGCCGACAAGATCGTTTTTGTCGTGCGCTGGGGTAAAACCGCCCGCGAGCTCGTCAAGCAGTCGGTCGAACAGCTTTCGGGTCATCGCAAGCTTGCCGGCGTTGCCTTCAACATGGTCAACGAGAAGGAAGCGCAAAAATACGGCAAATACGGCTACTCCTATTATTATGGGACGCGTTACTACAAGAACTACTACGCCGAGTAAGCCGCGCGGGAACGTGATGCGACTGCTGACCGCGGCGTCGATCCTGTGCATCGGCGCGATCACGGCGGGTTGGGGATGGCGCGCGGCGCAGTTTGCGCAAGCGCGCGCCGAGATTTCCGCCGACGGACCCGGAGCCGGCAGCCTGCATGCGTGGGTTGGCGTGCCCGGCCTGTCCGGCGAAGCGCGCGAGACGTCCTTGCGGCAGGCGAAGACCGCGGCCGAGGCACCCGCGATCAGGGCCGCCGATTTGGGCGCGCTGCTCGCAGTGCATCCTATGTCGGCGCAAAGCTGGGCGTCGTTGGCAGCAGACCGGTTGGTGCTCGGTCGCCCGCTCGGCGAAGTGACCGGGGCGCTGAGCATGTCATATGTGACGGGGCCGAACGAAGGCGCTGTGATGTGGCAACGCGGAATGCTCGGGATGCTGGTGTGGAACGCGCTGCCCGCCGATGCCCAAAGGCAGACGATTGCCGATCTGGCAGGTGCGATGGAAGGCGGCGCGGCCAGCGATCAGGGGATCAATTTGGCCAAGCGCATCCTCGCGGAAAAGCCGCCGGACGTGCAGGCAGAGATCGCGAACGCACTCGGCGCCGCGGGCGTCTCCGTTCCTCAACTCGCCGCGATCGGCTTGCGCGGCGATGGCGGGTGACCGGGGATAGCCGCTTCCTATGAGCGGAGCTTCTCGGGGGATGATGCGGCGGTCATCCTCGCGGGCGGCGTCGAAGACCGTCCATTTTGCGGCGGCCGCGTATGTACCGTGAGGACCTCGTC
>DATLUE010000115.1:0-8774 GCA_035533255.1 Allostellaceae bacterium
CGAGCGAATGGTCGGCAGGAGCCGGCCGGGATTGTCGCTCGCCAGCAGCAGCACCGTCCGCCTCGGCGGCTCTTCCAGGGTCTTCAGCAGGCTGTTGGCGGCATGCGGGTTCATCAGGTCTGCGCCGTCGACGATCACGACTCGCCAGCCGCCTTGCGACGAGGTCAGATGCAGAAACTCGCCGACCGACCGCGCATCGTCGGCCACGATCTCGCGCCGCTGGCGCTTGCGCTTGGCGTCCATGCCGCGCTCAACCACCAGCAGATCGGGATGGCTGCCCACCACCACCATGCGGAAAGCCTGGTGGCTCGGTGCGACCGCCAGCGAGGCCGCCGGCGCACTGAACAGCCCGCCGCCCGGCTCGGCTCCTTCCGCAAAGAGGAAGCGCGCAAAGCGATAGGCGAGCGTCGCCTTGCCGATGCCGCGCGGACCGGTAACCAGCCAGGCATGCGAAAGCCTGCCGGCGTTGAAGGCTTGCAGCAGGCTGGCCTCGGCCGCCTCTTGGCCGAGCAATAGCGGGTTCTCGCGCGGCGCGGGCGCGGCCGGCGCCTCGCCGCCGGCTGCCTCCTCGACATCGAAATCGTCGTCCTCGGCCATAACTCAGGCCGCCAGACCGAGCCGGTCGCGCAGCGCGGCCAGCACTGCCGCCGTAACGTCGCTGGGCCCGCGGCTCGCGTCGACGACGACGCAGCGCTGGGGCTCGCGCGCGGCGATTGCGAGGAAGCCCTGGCGGACGCGCTCGTGATAGTCGCGGCCCTTAGCCTCGAACCGCGCCTCGCCGCCGCGGCGCTCGGCAGCGCGCGCGAGTCCCAGCTCGACCGGCACATCGAGCATCAGGGTGAGATCGGGCATGAAATCATCGGCAATCAGGCGATGCAGCTCGGCGAGTCGATCGCGATCGAGACCCCCGCCATAGCCCTGATAGGCTGTGGTCGAATCGACGAACCGGTCGCACACCACCCATTGGCCGGCTGCGAGTGCCGGCCAAACCGTCTCGACCAGATGGCAGCGGCGCGCCGCCACCATCAGCAACGCCTCGCTCGCCGCATCCCAGCGCTCGGCTGCGCCGTTGACCAAAAGCGCGCGGATATCGTCGGCGCCGGGCGCGCCGCCGGGCTCGCGCGTGCCGATCGCGTTGTGGCCGGCACGCGCCAGCGCCGCCAGCAGCAGCTTTTGCTGCGTCGATTTGCCCGCGCCTTCGCCGCCTTCGAGGGTGATGAATGTGCCGCCGCTCAGTGGCTGCGTCCGAAGAGCAAATAGCCCGCCGCCAAGGCCGCATGCGCGAGGCCGCGGACGCGAGCGACCGGTTTGGCGGCGATCAACGGCACATCGACCTCGGCTGCATCCGGTGCGGTCACCTGCAGCGTGCCGATCTTTTCGCCCTGGGCGACCGGTGCCTGGGCGGCGTGATCGTAGCTCGCGGTCACCTTCATGCCGGGGCGCGACTGCCGCGGCAGGCTTACCACCACGTCCGAGGCGACGGTCGCCGGCACCGTCGCCGTGACGCCGAGCCACACCGGCGCTTGGTCGATGGTTTCGCCGGCCGTGACCAGCTTGTAATCGCCCCATTCGCGATAGGCCCAATCGAGCAGCTTCTCGCTCTCTTGCGAGCGCGCATTCATGCTGGTCATGCCGACCAGCACCACGATGATGCGGCGGCCCTGGCGCAGCGCGCTGATGGCGACGCCGTAGCCGGCCTCGTCGGTGTGGCCAGTCTTGAGCCCGTCGACCCCGATATCCTTGTAGAGCAAGGGATTGCGGTTGCCCTGCTTGATGCCGTTATAGGTGAACTCCTTTTCGGCATCGTAGTGGTAGTATTCAGGAAAATCCCTGATGAGATCGCTGCCGAGCGTCGCAATGTCGCGCGCGGTCATGTACTCCTCGGGATCCGGCAGGCCATCGACATCGGCGAAATGGCTGCCCTTGAGACCGAGCTTCTGCGCCATCTGATTCATCAGATCGACGAACGCGTCGGTGCTGCCGGCGATGCCCTCGGCGAGCACGACGCAAGCGTCGTTGCCCGATTGAATCATCATGCCGCGGATCAAATCCTCGACCTTCACCTGCGCGCCGAGCGGCACGAACATATTCGATTCGTTGGTCTTGTGTTTCGCCCAGGCCTTCTCGCTCACCGGCAGCGTGTCGTCGAGCTTGAGCCGCCCCGATTTGAGATAGGAGAACACCACATAGGCCGTCATCATCTTGCTGAGCGATGCCGGCTGGATGCGCTGGTCCGCGTTCTTGTCGTACAGCACCGCGCCGGTATCGAAATCGAGCGCGATCCCGGTCTGCGCCGCGGTGTCGATGGTCGGCACGGCGGCGAGCGCAGCCGGTGCGCCACGCGCGAGCAGCAAGGAGGAAGCGGCGAGCAGCGAGACGAAGACCAACGGTTTCATGCGCAACACCCAAATACAAGCGATGGCGAGGCCGTCAGCATAGCGGCAATCGCCCTAAATTTGCGACCCCGTCAATTGACCACGATTCGCGCCTGAGGCGAGGTGGGAATGACCTGATTGAGCAGAGCATCCGCCCGATCGACCGATGGCACCGGTCCGACCCGCACGCGATACATCGTCATGCCGCCGACCTTGACGTTGGTCACGCTGACCGATCCGAGCGGGTCGAGCATGGTTTTGAGCCGCACGGCGCGGTCGATACTCGAGAACGCGCCGGCCTGGATATAGATCGCCGAGGGCTTCACGGGGACCACCGAGACCGTTGCGGGCAAGGGCGGATCGGCGATCGGCTGGCTGGGCGGCAGCGGCTGGAGCTGCGGCGCGGTCGGCGCCGGCGGTAGCGGCGTCGGCTGATCCAGCGCGACCGCGACGCCGGGCGGTGCGGGCAAGGCTTCGGCGGCGACCGGGGCGACCGGCGCCGCTTGCGGGGTCGGCGTCGCAGCGGCAAGCGTGGGCTCGGTGCCGCGCCGTCCGGCGAGGCTCGCGACCTGGATCGATTCCGGCACCAGGATCTGCACGCGTACTTTCGCGGTGCCCTGTCCCTCGAACCCCAGGAGTTGCGCCGCACGCCGCGACACGTCGATGATCCGGCCGCGCGCGTAAGGCCCGCGATCGTTGACGCGCAACTCGATCGAGCGGCCGTTTTCGAGATTGGTGACGCGCACGATCGACGGCATCGGCAGGGTGCGATGCGCCGCGGTTAGCGCGTTGAGATCGAAAATCTCGCCATTGGCGGTGTATTTGCCACGAAACTGCTCGCCATACCACGAGGCGATACCGGTCTCGTCATAGCTCCAATTCTCGGCCGGGTAATACCAGGTACCGTCGATCTGATAAGGCGCACCGACCTTGTAGATGCCGCGGCCACCGCCCAACGGCACGCCGCCGGCATTGTTGCCCGAAGGCGCGGACGAGCAAGCGGCGAGCGCGATGGCAACCGCCGCGAGACATGCGACACGAACCCTTTGGTGAATCATCCCCGCTGGTCCCGCGACTCCGTCACTTCGCGCTGTCGGCAAGATAGCCGACGGCGATGGCGAAATAGCTAGAATTATTCCAGCGCAAAATCACATTGAAATTATCGGTGACCAGAAAGCTGGGGCCGTCGCTGCCGCCTGGCTGCAGCAACGCGGCGCGATTTGTCGAGTCGGCCTGCGCCGCGACCAGCGCGCTGCCGTCGGCGCGTGTGATCCCGAGCGCCGCCCAATCGGCAAGCGAGCGCTTTTGCGGCATGCCGTCCAGCGACGAGTCGAAACCGGCCGGGACCGTGACCTGCTCGCCCCAGGATTGGCCCGCCTGCCAGCCACTGCGCGCGAGGTAGTTGGCGATCGAGGCAAAAACGTCGTCCGGCTTGTTCCAGATATCGGGCGGACCGTTGCCGCTGTAGCTGACCGCGAAGTTGAGAAAGCTCGAGGGCATGAACTGGCTTTGCCCCATCGCGCCGGCCCAGGAGCCGATCATGCTCTGCGGGTCGATGCGATCGTTCTGGACGATTTGCAGCGCGTCGATCAGCTCGTGGCGAAAGAACGCGCTGCGCCGGCCGTCATAGGCGAGCGTCGCCAGCGACGCGATGACCGGGAAGGTCCCGATCTTCTGGCCGAAATCGGTCTCGATACCCCAGAGCGCGACGATGTAGCGCGGCGGCACGCCGTAGCGCTGGCCGATCTGGTCGAGCAGCGCCTGATTGTCGAGATAATGCCGGCGGGCAGCATCGCGGCGCGCCGGCGGCGCGACGCGGTCGATATACTGCGCGAAGGTGAGCGTCGTTTCGGGCTGCTGGCGGTCGAGCTCGATGACGCGCGGGAGCGGCTGCACGCCGGCGAAGGCGCGGTCGAGCGTCGCCGCCGCGATGCCCTGCGTCATCGCATCCTGGCGCAGGGCTTGCAGCCAGGCTTGGAAATCGTCGGTCTGCGCGCTCGCCGCGCTCGCGAGCAGCGACAGCGCCATCGCCGGAACCAGAAATCTCATGCACCAGACATACAAAAGCCGCGACCGCGGCGCTACGCTCCGAATCACTCTTTCATCAGAAATTCGCGCGCTTGGTTGCGCAGCGACTCGGGCAGCGGCGCCGCGCGCCGCGCTTCGAGATCGAAATGCACGCCGGCCTGATAATAACGCGCGACCCGGCGGCCGCTGCGCTGCAGCCGCATGTCGTGCAGAATCTTTACTGAGGATTTGCCGAGATCGAGCATGCCGCTCGAGATCGCGACGCTCTCGCCGATCGCGGGCGCGGGCGCGAGCAGCTCGAGCCGCGTCTCGAAGGTGGCAAAGCCGCGCTTCTCGGCGCGCATATAGCTGCTGGTCATGCCGGCGGCGTTCATGTTGACGAGGTTGGCGGTCGAGAAGCGATCGACGAAGCCGAACAGCGACAGCCTGCCCTCCTCATCGGCCTGCCACGGTTTGACCCGAGCAAGGCCGGTCGCGACCGGTCCCGGCTTCTCGGGCAGCGTCACCGGATCGAAGGGCAGCTCGTTCCAGGCGACGGTCGAGCCTTCGAGCGCGGCGCGCGTCTCGGCCCAGGCCTCGCCGTCGGGCGCATCGAGCGCGATTACCTGCTCGGCGCTGGTCGTGGTCGCGCCGCCCATGCCGTTGGTCGCGATATGGCCGATCGCCAGCGTCGCCGGATCGAGCGCGATAATGCCGCTGGCGATCGCGATCGGATCGCCGGCGCGCAACTCGGTCAGATAACGTGTCGCCAGCGCGCGGGTGCGCCAGCGCGTGGCCGGCGCGAGGCGCTGCATCAGCTCGTGGCCGGCATCGGCAAAACGCTCGACGTAATAGGCAATGTTGAGATGGCCGAAGGCGTCGCATTCCTGGATCAGCACGCCGCCGCGATAGCAGAGGGCGAGATCGGTCATCGCTTCTTGCCCGACGCCTCTTTCTTCCATAGCGCCCAGGCACGCTCGTTGGTGCTCTCGACGCCGGCGAGGCAGGCCTCGACTTCTTCGGGGTTGAGGTAATTCACCTCACCGAGCCGCATCGCTTCCATTTGCAGCTTGGCATTGAGCGCGGCATAGATCGCGCGATAGACCGCGAGATGCAGCGAAGCGGCGACGATGGTGGCGCCGTGACCGCGCATCAGCACCATCGGCTTGTCGGCGAGCGTCGAGGCGAGCGAGCGGCCGAGATAGGCCGAGCGGATCAGCATCTGGCCTTCGTTCTGGAAGTCGCGAATCTCGAACAGCGGCACGCCCATGCCGACATGCGCGCTCATGTGATACATCGGCCTGAGCGGCGCCCCGGTCGCGCCGAACGGGATGAGCGGCGGCGCATGCGAGTGGATCACGGCCATGACATCGGGCCGAGCCTTGTAGATCTCGCCGTGAATGAATCGTTCGCTGTAATGCTTCTCGCCGCGCTCCGGCACCGGCTCGCTGTCGAGGCCGAATTCGCGGATGTCGGCCGGCGTGACGATGCCGGGCGCGACATAACGCGACATGACGAAGCGCTCGGGGTCCCGGTCGTGCCGCGCGCTGACATGGCCGAAGCCGTCGAGGATGTCGTGATCGAACAGGATCAGATTGGCGAGCGCCACATCCGCGACCAGATCGCGCGACGCGGTGACGAGGCGGGAGGATTTCTGCTTCGACGATTTGGGACGGATGATTTTCTTGGGCATGGGTTATAGCATTCCCACGCCCGCGCCGCTCATGCAAGTGGCGATCGTGCCCGAGACCGGCGTGCGCAGGCGGATGTTGACGTTACGTAATATAAAGCCCGGCCCGTTCGCGAAAGAAAGGCCGAGCGTCCGGCGGCTCGCGTGATCGCTCTTTACATGCTTTGGCGTAACCCGGTTATAGTTCAATGCTTGGCAAGGGCGGCGTGAAGGGGAATCACATGTATCGCAAAATCCGCCAATTGACGCTGGCATGCGCGCTGATCGCGGCGAGTCAGTTCACCTCTCTGTCGTCGGCGAAAGCCGAAACGATCGATCTTGTATGTGTTAACAATGGCGTCAGCTTTAATTATTGGATCAATACGGCAAATAATACGGTTATCATGCCTGGGTTGGCATCGGGAGGCGTAGCGGAGAATTACCTAATGTATCCTGTTCACATCACCGCCCTCGCCTATGACTGGTTTTACGGAGGGAAGAACGGAGTGCATTACAGCATCGACAGAACGACGGGCCTTTTGACCGCTTTCTTCCCCAACGGTACGGTAACTGCAAAATGTTCCAAGGGCTCAACCCCGCCGCCCGAACCAAAGCTCTAACGCCGGCAATCGTTGACGCTCGAGCCGGAACATGCCCCGCCCTCGAAGGAGCCGTCCCATCATGCAAAGTTTGAAGCGAGTATATGCGGTGCTGGACGCCAAGCTCGGCCGCTGCCCCAAATGCATGCGGCAGTCGTTTGTCTTCGTGCTTGCCGCCTGGGGCTTGGCATTCGTCCTGGCGCTGACGGCGAGCTCGCCGGCGTTGCGCGTCGCAAGCATGATGATGGCGGTTGGCTCGGCGGGGCTGTGGCTTTCGCATTTGACGGCGTTTGCTCTGCGAATGGCGGGAAACGCGACCGCATCGAAAGACGGCGCGTGTGAGCGGAAGGTCGCTCCCGATCTTGCGCCTCGGCCGAGGCGTCGATTCGTCCTTGGCTTCGCCAAGAGTTTCGTCCTCGTGGCGGCTGCGACAGCTTTGCCGATCCGAGCCGTATTCGCCCAAGCGGCATGCAATTGCCCGGCGAGCGCGCCGAAATGTTGCTACGCCTACGACGGCAGGAGCTACGTATGCGCGCCGTCCAATGCCAATTGCTGTGCCAGTGCTAATCCGTGGTACTGCTCGAGCGGCACAAACTGTTATGGCGATCGTGGCTGCCGCTGAGGCCCGTCGTGCCGCTGGCACGGGGTGAGCAGCGCCTATCCCGATACTTTCTCGCTTCGCACGGAGAGAGATTTCATGCGGCGCGTTTGGCGACGGCCGCGCCGCGCACCGTGTCGATGATCGCCAGCGGATCGTCGGGCGCCTCGGCCGCGCGCCATGCAACGTGGCCGTCGGGCCGCACCAGGACCAGCGGCCGCTCGTAGAGCTTCGCGAGCGCGGGATCGGTAATGCTGACGACCTCAAGCGGCACGCCGCGCCGCGCTGCCGCGGCAGCGATGCCGGTCGGGTCGGGCGCGTCCGCGCCCAAGCGCAGCAGCACGAAGCCGCGGCCGAACAGGTCGATGGTCGATTTGCCCTCGGCGACCCAGCCATGCGGCGCGCGCGAGCCGGGGCGGCTGGTCTGCACGTATTCCATCACGCTGTCGCGCGGCGGCGGCGTGCCGTCGGGAATGATCACGGGCGATTCATAGCGATAGCCGAGCGCGATGCCGTCGGAGATGAAGGTCTTGGCGCGGTTCTGGACGATGTCTTGGCCGATCTGCCGTCGCGCCGCCGCGCCTTCGGGTGTTGGATCATCGACCAGTTTGATCAGCGCGGGATCGGTCGTGCGCATCACATTGTCGGTCGCCTCGCCGACATTGCGCTGCGCCACCGGCCGGCGCTCGGCCTGGTAGCTTTCGAGGAGGCCAGGCCCGCCCCAGCCTTCGACCGCGGCGGCGAGCTTCCAGCCGAGATCGACCGCGTCGCCCATGCCGGTATTCATCCCGAAGCCGCCCGAGGGCGCGTGCTGATGCACGCTGTCGCCGGCGAGAAACACCGGCGGCGCCTGGAAACGATCGGCGACCAGATCGCGGCAGATCCAACGCCGCGCCGAGATGATCTCGTAAGGAACCTTCGTGCCGAGGGCGCGAGCGATGACCGCGGCGATTTGCGCATCGCTCGGCTGGTCGCGGTATTCCTCGCCATGAACGCCGATGCGCCACAGCTCGCGGCCGTCGATCTCGATCAGGCTGCCGTAATCGCCGGTCCGGTCGACGAAGAAGTAGAACGCCGCGTTGCCCTTGTCGTGCAGGTTCCACAACTGGTCGATCTTAAGAAAAATATTGAGGTGGTAGGACAGAACCGGCCGGCCCTCTTGGCGAACGCCGAGCGTCTTGCCGATGCCGGAATGCCCGCCCGAGCAATCGATCAGATAGCGCGCGGCGACGCGTTGATTCTGGCCGCTGGCGACGTCGCGGATCGTCGCGACGATGCCGTCGCCTTCGCGCTCAAACGATTCGAAGCGGCTTTCGTAGCGCAGTCGCACCGTCGGAAAGCTCTGCACAAGCTTCCGCAGGATCGGATCGAACCAGATCTGATTGCAGCGCTGCGAGCGCTCGGGTGTCGTCGGCAGCGGCGCGTGGCCGCCATGCGTCGGGCGCTCGATGCGGCAGATCTCGTAGCCGGCGAGGCCGGTGGCATAGACGATGGTCGGCGGAAAATCCGGCGGCGCGCCCGATGCC
>DATLUE010000116.1:0-28806 GCA_035533255.1 Allostellaceae bacterium
TCTCGCGCCACGCCGAGCAGCCGGCGAGCGAGCTCGGCGGTCCCGACTGCAAGCGGCTCGAGCTGGCGAAAGCGCTGGCAATGCGCCCGAAGCTGCTGCTGCTCGACGAGGTGATGGCCGGCCTCAACTCCGCCGAGATCGACGAGGTGGTTACGATCATCAAGAAGATCCGTGGCACCGGCGTCACCATCCTGGTGATCGAGCATGTGATGCGGGCGATCCGCAGCCTTTCGGATCGCATCATCGTCCTGCATCACGGCGAGAAGCTGGCCGAGGGCGAGCCCAATGCGATTCTCAGCGACCCGCGCGTGATCGACGCCTATCTCGGGAAGCGCCGGGCATGAGCGAGCCGCTGCTCTCGGTCGCGGGCCTGACCGCCGGTTACGGCGCCGTGCCGGTCTTGTTCGACGTCGCGTTCGAGGTTGCGCGCGGCGAGATCGTTGCGCTGGTGGGCTCCAACGGCGCCGGCAAGACGACGCTGTTGCGCGCCGTATCGCGGCTGATCGCGGCGCAAGGCACGATTACCTTCGCCGGTCACGATCTTCTGGCACTACGGCCCGAGCAAGTGTTCGCTTTGGGGCTGGTGCAGGTGCCCGAAGGGCGGCAGCTCTTTCCGCGCATGTCGGTCGAGGAGAATCTGCTGATGGGCGCGTATCGCCGCGCCGAGACCGCGATCGCGCGCCGCTTCGAGCAGGTCTATGCGATCTTTCCGATCCTCGCCGAGCGGCGTCGGCAGACCGCCGGCAGCCTTTCGGGCGGCGAGCAGCAGATCTGCGCGCTCGCCCGTGCGCTGATGGCCGAGCCGGCGCTTTTGGTGGTGGACGAGATGAGTCTCGGCCTCGCGCCGGTGATCGTCGACCAGCTCCTGACCGTGCTGGTCGATATCCGTAAGGCCGGGGTCACGGTCTTGCTGGTCGAGCAGGACGTGTTCGCCGCCTTCAGCGTCGCCGATCGCGGCTACGTCATGGAGACCGGCCGGATCGTGAATCACGGTAGCGTCGCCGAGTTGGAGCGCGATCCAGCGCTCCGCAAGGCCTATCTCGGCGTGGCGTAAGCCGCTGAAATCGCCTATAAATCGATGGGTGGCTAGGGCTTGGCCTCGAATCGCCATAAGATGGCGGCTGGACCGGCGAGGGAGTTGGGGTTGAAGCGTCGCGTCACCATTCTGGGATCGACCGGCTCGATCGGGTGCAACACCGTCGAGCTGCTGGCGGCGGATCGCGACAGCTATGCGGTCGAGGCGCTGGTGGCGCAGCGCAATGCGCTGCGCCTGGCGGAGCAGGCAAAGAGTCTCGGCGCGCGCTTCGCGGTGGTCGCCGACGACAGCCAATATGGCGCATTGAAAGAAGCGCTGGCGGGCAGCGGCATCGAGGCGGCATCCGGTACCGAGGCCGTGGTCGCGGCGGCGCGCCTCCCGGCCGATTGGGTGATGGCGGCGATCGTCGGTGCGGCCGGCCTTGCGCCGACCTTGGCGGCGGTGCGCCGTGGCGCTTGCGTCGCGCTCGCCAACAAGGAAGTGATGGTGTGCGCCGGCGATCTCGTGACCGCCGAGGCGAAGGTGCATGGCGCGCGGCTGCTGCCGGTCGACAGCGAGCACAACGCGATTTTCCAGGTCTTCGACGCCGCCCAGCGCCCGGCGATCGAGAAGATCGTGCTGACCGCCAGCGGCGGGCCGTTCCGGACGGCCTCGGTCGAGACCATGCGATCGGCAACGCCGGCGCAGGCGGTGGCGCATCCCAACTGGCGGATGGGCGCGAAGATCTCGGTCGATAGCGCGACCATGATGAACAAGGGCCTGGAAGTGATCGAGGCGCATCATCTCTTCGCGCTGTGCAGCGACCAGCTCGATGTCGTCGTGCATCCGCAATCGGTCGTCCACGGCCTGGTGTATTACAGCGACGGCTCGGTGCTGGCGCAGCTCGGCTCGCCCGACATGCGTACGCCGATCGCGAACGCGCTCGGCTGGCCCGACCGCATCCCCGCGCCGAGCCCGCGCCTCGACCTCGCCAAGCTCGCCAAGCTCACTTTCGAGGCGCCGGACCCGAAGCGCTTTCCGGCGCTGCGCATCGCGCGCGACGCCCTGGTCGCGGGCGGGGGCGCGCCGACCGTGCTGAATGCCGCCAACGAGATCGCGGTCGCCGCTTTCCTCGACGAGCAGATCGGCTTCCTCGACATCGCCGCGACGGTCGAGCACACGCTCGATCGCCTGTCGGGTCGGCATATCGCCGCGCTCGATGATGTTTATGCGCTCGACGACGAGGCGCGGGCGATGGCGCGCGCGCTGATCGGCGACAATTCGCGGCACGTCGCGCGCGCTTGACGCCGGATTTTGCGAAACCTGTCCTGGTCACGGGCGCGTCGGGTTTCGTCGGCGCGGCGGTGGTGCGCGCGCTGCTTGCCCAGGGGCGCAAGCCGCGCGTGTTGCTGCGGCCGCAAAGCGATCGGCGCAATCTCGCCGGCCTCGCTGTCGAGCCGCGGATCGGCTCGCTCGAGGACGCGGCCTCGCTGGCGGCGGCCATCGAGGGTTGCGGCGCGCTCTATCATGTCGCCGCGGATTATCGCCTATGGGTTCGCGACGAAAGCGCGATGTATCGCGCCAATGTCGACGGCACGCGGTTGTTGATGCTGGCGGCGCTCGAACAACATGTCGCCTGCGTCGTCTATACCAGCAGCGTCGCGACGCTCGGCATCATCGGCGACGGCACGCCATCCGACGAGACGACGCCCAGCACGCTGGCCGACATGATCGGGCCCTACAAGAGCTCGAAATATCTCGCCGAGGAAGTCGTGCGCGATCTGGTTCGCGTGCGCGGCCTGCCGGCGGTGATCGTCAATCCCTCGACGCCGGTGGGCCCGGGCGATGTGAAGCCGACGCCGACCGGCCGCCTGATCGTCGAGGCGGCATCCGGCAAGATGCCGGCCTTTGTCGATACCGGCCTGAACATCGTCCATGTCGACGACGTCGCCGCGGGGCATTTGCTCGCCGAGAAGCAAGGCGCGCCGGGTGAGTGCTACGTCCTGGGCGGCGAGGATTTGACGCTGGCCGAAATCCTGCGCCGCATCGCGCTCTTGACCGGCCGCAAGCCGCCGACGATCAGCATTCCGATCCCGGCAATCTGGCCGATCGCGCTCGGCGCCGAGGTTTGGGCGCAAGTCACGGGCAAGGAGCCGTTCGTCACCCGCGACGGGCTGCGCATGGCGAAGAAGAAGATGTTTTTTTCCTCGGCGAAGGCCGAGCGCGCGCTCGGCTATCGCGCGCGGCCGGCGCAGGAGGCGCTGGCCGATGCGGTCGCCTGGTTCAAAGCGGCGGGGATGTGCCCATGACCGCGGCACTGGCGTGGCTCGTCCTCGCGATCTGGGCCTATCTGCTGCTGGCCCGCGGCTTCTTTTGGCGGGCGCGTGTCGAAACATCGTCGCCCCTGCCGCAACAATTTCCCCGCGTCGTGGCGGTGATTCCGGCGCGCAACGAAGCCGACGGGGTCGGGCGCGCCGTCGCCTCGCTGCTCGACCAGGATTATCGCGGCGCGTTCTCGATCGTGCTGGTCGACGATCACAGCAATGACGGCACCGCCGAGGTCGCGCGCGCGGCCGCCGCCGGCAACGAGGATCGCCTCACCGTCGTTGCGGCAGGATCGCTGCCCGGTGGCTGGACCGGCAAGCTTTGGGCGCTTAGCGAAGGCGTGCGCCAGGTCGCGCGGCCGCCCGATCTCTACCTGTTCACCGACGCCGATATCGCGCATCACCGCGCCAATCTCACCGAGCTGGTCGCGCGGCTCGAAGCGGAGCGGCGCGATCTCGTCTCGCTGATGGTGAAGCTCCATTGCGAGAGCTTTGCCGAGCGGTTCTTGATTCCGCCGTTCGTGTTCTTCTTTGCGCTGCTCTATCCCTTCGCCTGGTCGAACGATCCGCGCAAAGCCACGGCGGCGGCGGCGGGCGGTTGCATCCTTATCCGCCGCAGTGCCTATGAGCGGATCGGCGGCTATGCGGCGATCAAGGGCGAGCTGATCGACGATTGCGCGTTGGCGCAAAGGGTAAAGCGCGGCGGCGCGATCTGGCTCGGGCTGACGCCGACGACCGAGAGCCTGCGGGTCTATCCGCGTATCGCCGATATTTGGAATATGGTCGCGCGCACCGCTTATACGCAGCTTCGCTATTCGCCGGTGGTTTTGGCCGGAACGGTTCTGGGGCTGGTGATCACCTATCTTGCACCGGTGTTCCTGGTCTTGGCCGGCGGTCGCGGGGCCTGGCTCGGCGCGCTCGCCTGGGCAATCATGGCGCTAATCTACCTACCGATGCTGCGGTTTTACGGCCGCTCGCTGCTGTGGGCGCCGTTGCTTCCGGCCGCGGCCTCGGTATATCTGGCTGCGACCATCGCATCGGCATGGCGGCATTGGCGCGGCAGGGGCGGCGAGTGGAAGGGGCGGGTGCGATGGCAGGGTCGCTGACGGTCGAGACGCCGTCGGGCAAAGGGAAGGGCGACGAGAATTTTCCCGTCGGCTCGTTCCTCATCCGCCGCGACCTGCGCTCGCACGTCCGCGCCTTCTACCGCTTCGCGCGCAACGCCGATGACATCGCCGATAATCCCGGTCTGCCTGCGGACGAAAAGATCAAGCGGCTCGACCGCATGGAAGCGGTGCTGGACGGCGCGCCCGGCGATGATTCGCCCGCCGCGGTCGCGATGCGCGCAAGTCTCAACGAGACCGGCGTCACCTTCCAGCATTGCCGCGACATCTTGCGCGCGTTCCGGCTCGACGCGACCAAGCTGCGCTACCAAGACTGGGCCGAGTTGATCGAGTATTGCCGCTATTCCGCCTCGCCGGTCGGACGCCAGCTTCTCGATCTGCATGGCGAGAGCCGCGACACCTGGCCGCCGTCGGATGCGCTGTGCAGCGCGCTTCAAGTGCTGAACCATTTGCAGGATTGCGCCGAGGATCAACGCAATCTCGATCGCGTCTATCTGCCCCGCCAGGACCTCGATACGTGCGGCGCGGCCATTGCCGAGCTGCAGGCGCCGCAATCGAGCAAGGGCCTGCGCTGTGTCATCGATCGGCTGCTTGATTCGACCGATCGATTGATCGGTCAGGCGCGCCAATTGCCGCCGTGCGTCAAAAGCGCGGGGCTGCGCCGCGAATGCGCGGTGATCGTCAACCTCGCCGAAAGACTCTCGTGCCATCTGCGGCGCGGCGACCCGCTGGCGACGCGCGTGAAGCTGAGGCCGATCGATTTCGCCGCGTCGCTTATCATCGGCCTGTGGCAAGGACGATGAGGGTCGTGAGCGAAACCGAGCTTCGCGCCGGCATTCGCGAGCGCGTCGCGGCCGCCGGCACGTCGTTCTACTGGGCGATGCGGCTGCTGCCCGAGGCGCGGCGCGATGCGATGTATGCGATCTATGCGTTTTGCCGCGAGGTCGACGACATCGCCGACAGCGACGCTCCGGCGCCCGCGAAACAGGCGGCGCTCGATCGGTGGCGGCGCGAGATCGACGCGATCTTCGCCGGCACCAGCGCATTGCCTTTGGGCTGCGTGCTAACCGCCGATGCCATACGCTTCCGGCTGCGCCGCGAGGATTTTCTTGAAATCATCGACGGCATGGCGATGGATGCGCAACGCGACATCCAGGCGCCGAGCCTCGCCGAACTCGATCTTTATTGCGATCGCGTCGCAAGCGCGGTGGGGCGGCTGTCGGTGCGCGCATTCGGCGACGACAGCGCGGCGGCGGATCGTGTCGCCCATCATCTCGGCCGCGCGTTGCAGCTCACCAATATCCTGCGCGACATCGCCGAAGACGGCGAACGCAATCGGCTTTATTTACCGCGCCAGCTCCTGGTCGCGGCCGGTATCGAGGCGACCGAGCCCGATATCGTCATTCGTCATCCCAATCTGGCGCTCGCGTGTGACCAGCTCGCCGATATCGCCGAGCGGCATTTCGCCGACGCACAGGCGGCGATGGCGGCGTGTTCCCGCCGCGCGATGCGGCCGGCGCGCGCGATGGGCGCGGTCTATCGCGCGCAGCTTGCGATGTTGCGCGAGCGCGGCTGGCGACGCTTGGGCGAGCCGATCAAGCTGGCGAAATCGACCAAGCTCTGGCTTGCGCTGCGCCACGGGCTGATATGATGCCGCCGAAACGCGTCCATGTGATCGGCGCCGGCCTCGCCGGTCTTGCCGCCGCGCTCGTGCTGGCCGAGACGGGCACCCAGGTCGTGCTTTATGAGGCGGCGCCGCAGGCGGGCGGGCGTTGCCGCTCGTATGTCGATGCGATGCTCGGCTGTCGCATCGACAATGGCAATCATCTTCTGCTATCCGGCAACCGCGCCGCGATGCGTTATATCGATATGATCGGCGCGCGCGCGACCCTGACCGGGCCCGATGCGGCGGTTTATCCGTTCCTCGACCGCGCGAGCGGCGAGCGCTGGGTGCTGCGGCCGAATGCCGGAAAAATCCCGTGGTGGATTTTCAGCGCGCGTCGCCGCGTCGCTGGAGCCCGGGCCTGGTCCTATTTCGGCGCGCGAAAGCTGCTCGATGCAGCGGGCGATGCGGTCGTGACCGACATTGCCGATCCGACCTCGACGCTTTACCGCCGGCTATGGCAGCCCTTGGCGGTAGCGGCGCTCAACACCGAGGCCGAGGCCGGATCGGCGCAGCTTTTTGCCGCGATCCTGCGCGAGAGTTTGGGCGCCGGCGGTCGCGCTTGCGTGCCGCTGCTGCCACGCGAGGGATTGTCCGAAACGCTGATCGATCCGGCGGTCGCGAAACTGCGCGCGCGCAGCGCCGACATCCGCATCGGCGCGCGGCTGCGGGCGCTCGGCTTTGCGGGCGAGCAGGTCGCGACGCTCGATCTCGATAGCGGCACTGAAGTTGTCGGGGCAGGGGAGGCCGTCGTTCTGGCGGTGCCGCCGGCGGTCGCGGCGCGGCTGGTGCCCGATCTCACTGCGCCCGATGAATTCCGCGCCATCGTCAATGCGCATTATCGTCTTGCCTTGCGCGGCGATGCGCCGTGGTTCGTCGGCGTGGTGGGCGGCGTTGCCGAGTGGGTATTTCGCAAGCACGACGTGCTGTCGGTGACGGTCAGTGCCGCCGACCGGCTGATCGACATGCCGGCCGACGCACTAGCGCCGCTCCTGTGGCAGGATGTCGCCGCCGCGTTCGATTTGCCGGCCGACCCGATGCCGGCTTGGCAGATCGTCAAGGAGAAGCGCGCGACCTTTGCCGCGACGCCCGCGCAGCTTGCGCGCCGTCCGGGCACCGCGACACGCTGGCCGAACCTCGTCCTCGCGGGCGACTGGATCGCGACCGGGCTTCCGGCGACGATCGAAGGCGCGGTTCGCTCGGGCTTTGCCGCTGCGGACCATCTTCTGAGCCGCGCGCAAACCCGCTAGATTGCCGTTATGCCCGACACCCATATCCCGCCGCTCGATCTGGCGGTCGATCGCGCCGCCGCCGCGCTGATCGCGCTGCAGCAGGACGATGGCCATTGGCTGTTCGAGCTCGAAGCCGACGCCACGATTCCGGCCGAATACATCCTGCTGCAGCATTATCTCGGCGAAATCGACGATCCGCACCAGGCCGAGATCGCGGCCTTCATCCGCGGCCTCCAGGCCGATCACGGAGGCTGGCCGCTGTTCTATGGCGGCGATCTCGATTTGAGCTGCAGCGTCAAAGCCTATTTCGCTCTCAAGGCTGCCGGAGACAGTCCGGATGCGCCGCATATGGTCCGCGCCCGAGCGGCTATTCTTGCCGTCGGCGGGGCGGCGCGTGCCAACGTCTTCACCCGCATCCAGCTCGCGCTGTTCGGCGAGCTGTCTTGGGACGCCGTGCCAGTGATGCCGGTCGAGATCATGTTGCTGCCGCGCTGGTTCCCGTTCCACATGACCAAGGTTTCCTATTGGTCGCGGACGGTGATCGCGCCGCTGCTGGTGCTGATGGCGATGAAGCCGCGCGCGCGAAATCCGCGCGGCATCTCGGTGCACGAGCTGTTCACGCCCGGTACGCAGGCGCAGCCGCCGCGCGCCAAGGGCTCGGTCTGGGCGACGGTCTTCAATATCGTCGACCATATGCTGCGCGCGGCCGAGCCCTGGCTGCCCAAGGCCTCGCGCCGGCGCGCGATCGACGCGGCGCTCGCCTTCGTCACCGAGCGTCTCAATGGCGAGGACGGGCTCGGCGCCATCTATCCGGCGATGGCGAATACGGTGATGATGCTCGATTGCCTGGGCGTGCCGCCGAGCGATCCGCGTGTCGCGGTCGCGCGCGCCGCGCTGCGCAAGCTCGAGGTGCGCAAGCCCGGCCGCGTCTATGTGCAGCCCTGCCTCTCGCCGGTCTGGGATACGGGCCTTGCGGCCCATGCACTGATGGAAGCCGGCGGCGCGGCTGCGCTGGCGTCGGCGCGGCGCGGGCTCGATTGGCTGGTGCCGTGCCAGGTGCTCGATCTCGCGGGCGATTGGGCAATCGCGCGGCCCGGCGTGCCGCCTGGCGGCTGGGCGTTCCAATATGCCAATCCGCATTATCCCGATCTCGACGACACGGCGATGGTGGCGCTGGCCTTCGATCGCTGCGATCGCGCGCGCTACGGCGACGCGATCAAGCGCGCGGCGGATTGGTTGGCGGGCTTGACCAGCCGCAATGGCGGCTGGGCGGCGTTCGATGCCGACAACACTTATTACTATCTCAACTACATCCCGTTCGCCGATCACGGCGCATTGCTCGATCCGCCGACCGCCGATGTCTCCGCGCGCTGCGTTGGCATGTTCGGCCAGATCGGTGGCTACGACCAGGCGCTTGCGGGCGGCATCGCCTATCTGCGGCGCGAGCAGGAAGCCGATGGCTCATGGTTCGGCCGCTGGGGCACAAATTACATCTACGGCACCTGGTCGGTGCTGGTCGCGCTCAACGCCGCGGGGCTCGCGAAATCCGATCCGATGATCCGCCGTGCGGTCGCGTGGCTGCTGGACAAGCAACGGTCCGATGGCGGCTGGGGCGAGGATGGACGCTCTTATTGGTTCAACCAGCCGCGCGGCGAGGGCCGCACCAGCACGCCGTCGCAAACGGCCTGGGCGCTACTGGCGCTGATGGCAGGCGGCGAGAGCGCGCATCCGGCCGTGGCGCGCGGCGTCGCTTATCTGCTTGGCACCCAGCAGCCGCACGGCCTCTGGGACGAAGAGGCGTTCACGGCGGTCGGCTTCCCGCGCGTGTTCTATCTTCGCTATCACGGCTATCGCGCCTATTTTCCGCTCTGGGCGCTGGCGCGCTACCGCAATTTGTCGAGCAACGGCCACGCCGCCTATCCCTACGGCCTCTGATGAAATGGGCCGCGATCACCGGCCTTGAAGCCGAAGCGCGCATTGCCCGTCGCGCCGGCCTTCCGGCGAAAGCGAGCGGCGGCGTTCCGGCGCAGACGCTTGCAATTGCGGAGGCCTTTCTGCGCGCCGGCGCCGAGGCGCTGGTGAGCTTTGGTATTGCCGGCGCGCTGGCGCCGTTGCTTGCGCCCGGCCGGTTGCTTTTGCCGCATGCGGTGATCGACGACAGCGGCAAGCTCTATCCAGCCGACGTGTCCTGGCGTGCTGACGCGATGCAGGCGCTGCAGCGCGCCGGCTTGATGGCGGAGGAGGGCGATGTCTTTGGCGCGGCTACGGCGGCGGCATCGCCGGCGCGCAAGGCGGAATTGTTTCACGCGAAGAACGCGGTCGCCATCGATCTCGAAAGCCACATCGTCGGGCAGGCGGCCGCCCGCTCCGGAAAGCCTTTCCTGGTGCTGCGCGCGATTGCCGACACCGCCGCGCAGGCGCTGCCCGAGGCCGCGGTGAATGGGCTCGATAGGCGGGGCAGGCCGGCGCTGGGTCGCGTCCTGCTGTCGGTCGCGCGGCGGCCCGGGCAGATTCCGGCGTTGCTGCGCCTCGCCGGCGATACGCGGCGCGCCCTAGCCGCGCTAGACTCGGCGCTCGCCGCCCATCCGTTCCGAGGGAGTGTCGCGCGATGAAGATGGTCCAATTCAAGACGCCCGGTTCCGCATCGGTGCTCGACTATGTCGAGGTGCCGACGCCCGAGCCGCAGGCCGGCGAGGTCCTGGTGCGCGCGCAGGCGATCGGCGTCGGCATGCCCGACGTGATGATCCGCCGCGGGGTTTACAACTGGATGCCGCCGTTGCCGGCGGCGCCGGGCACCGAGATGAGCGGCATCGTCGCGAAGCTCGGGCAGGGCGTGACGCGCTTCAAGCCGGGCCAGCGCGTCGTCGTCTCGGCGCGCGACCGGCCGCATCGCGGCGGCTGCTACGCCGAATACAACGCGACGCCCGAGAATTCGGTCTATCCGCTGCCCGACGGCGCCGATCTGGACCAGGCAGCGGCGCTCGCCAATTATCAGGTCGCCTATCACCTGCTCTATGATTGCATCGCCTTCAAGCCGGGCCAGACGGTGCTGGTGCAGGGTGCCGCCGGCGGCACCGGCAGCGCGCTGGTCGATCTCGCGCGCGGTGCCGGGCTCGGCGTCATCGGCATGTGCTCGGGCCAAGCGAAGATCGATTTCGTCAAAGGCTTCGGCGTCGAGCACGTCATCGATCGCACGCAGCGAGATGTCGGCGATGCGGTGAAAAAAGCGACCCAAGGCAAAGGCGTCGATTTCATCATGGATTTCGCCGGCGGCCCGGATTTCGTCAAGAATTTTGGGATGCTGGCGCCTTACGGCGTGCTGGTGAGCTATGGCCAGCTCGCGGGCAAGCCGCAGGAGGATGTTTATGCGGCGCTGCGCGCGCAAGCGGCGAAAAATCTGGCGTTACGGGTCTTCTCGATGCACATCTACGATCGTTGGCGCGAGCCGCAACAGGCGGGAATGCGCTGGCTGATCGAGCGCTTGGGGCGCGGCGAGATCCGGCCGCGCATCTATGATCGCATCCCGCTTGCCGAAGCGCGCCGCGCGCATGAGCTGTTCGAAAGCGGGCAGGTGATGGGGAAGCTGCTGCTGAAGCCCTGACGAAGGGCGTCCTCAAGGGATAGCGGCGCCGGATGATGCCGGCGCCGCTATTTCGTGACGACCGCTCTGCGCCGATCAGTGCTTCGGCTTTTTGAGCAGCGGGTCTTCGCCGTGGCTGCGGCGCTTGCCTTCTTCCTCAGCGCGCCGCAACGCGTCGCCTTCCTTGCCGTCGAAGGCTTTTTCGGCCTCGCGGGCTTTTTCGCCGGCCTTGCCGCTTTCGTTGAATTCGCGCTGGTGATCGCGATAGACCTTCGCCGACGCGTAATCGCCTTCGCCCTGATTCGGACCCGAGCTCTTTTTGTCGTCCGCGGGCTTTTCACCCGATGTTGCTTTTTCGGCCATGCTGCACCTCCAATTGCCGTGGACTCGCCTCGTCTCCGCGGAGGCGCTCTCCTTTATCAACAAGGCCGGCAGGTGGCGGTTCCCCTTGAGGTCGCGCGCAGCAAACCTAGAGACCTATCCGGTGAGGCCGAATCGAAGCCCCCTCACCGACAACCCGGCCAACCGCTCTTCGCGGTTGGCCCCTCCGCGAAGCGGGAGCAAGGGTGAGGGGGTGGTCCGAGCTGAGTAGATTCAGCTCTCTAGCCCGCGCCGCGGGATGCTGTCCGCGCCTGTGTTAAATTTAAATACCGAGATTGGAAACGCTGGCAATGAACGCCCGCATCAGTGTCCCGTCTTGATCTTGGCAAGCTCGGTCTTGAATTGGGCCAGTACGGTTTCGCCGCCCTTCGTCGATTTCGTCCATTGCTCGATCGTCGGGGTGATCTTCTGCCGCCAGCTTGCCACTTGGGCGGGCGTCGGCGTCACGATGGTCTGCTTCGGCAACGCCGCGACGGCCGCGCGCTGGGCGGCGTTCTCCGTCATCATCGCTTGGCCGAAGGCGCGGCTGAATGCTTCGCCGGAATTGTCGGCGATGATCTTGCGCGCGGCCGGCGTGAGCGAATTGTATTTCGCTTTCGACATGAAGATCATGCCGGCGGCGCCGCCGAATGCGGTGTCGATGTGATAGCTTGTGACGTCGGCAAGCTTCCAGGGATTGAATGCCACCCAGGCGATCATCGTGCCGTCGGCGGTGCCGCGCTGGATCGCCGGATACATGTCGGTCAGCGGCAGCGACAGCGGCGCGCCGCCCAGGGCGGCGAGCGCGTCGCCCGCCACCTTGCTCGGCACGATCAGCTTTTCGCCAGCGAGCGTATCGAGGTTCGTCAGCGGCTTGGAGAAATGGAATGCCGCGGGCGGCAAGGTCACGAGCATGATCGGCACGACCTGATCGTATTCCGATGCCAACGCCCCCGACTGATAGAGGCGCCAGAATGCGACCGTGGAAGCAACGCTGTCATCCGTGATCAGCGGCAACGCGACCACGTTCGACAACGGGAATTTGCCGCCGACAGCGGCTTGGATTTCCCAGCCGATTTGGATGACGTCGCTCAAGACGCGGTCGTAGATGTTGCCGAAATCGGCGAGGCTCGGCCCCGAGCGCACATCGATCGAGAGCACGCCCTTGCCCTGCTGGTTGACGCGTTGCGCCCACGGCTGGACCACTTTGGCGTCGATCACCGAGCCGGGCGGCACGACCTCCGCGAATAGCAGCTTGGTTTCCTGGGCCTTCGCCGGCATGCCGGGGACAAGCACACAAATGCCCGCTGCTGCCAGAATCGCCGTGACGACCCGCTTCATTGCTTCCCCCTTTGCCGCGCCGCCGCTCGACGAGGCAGCGGCGCCTTCGTTATTCGGCCGCTTCGCTGCTGACCTTCTGAGCTTTGATGCTCTCGAGCGCATTCTCGACATGGCGCGAGAACACGTAATCCGCCGGCCGTTGATGATCGAGCGAAATCTCGGGCGCCATCTCGCCCTCGGTCGTCACGCCCCGCAGCGCGACCCGCAGCGCCTTCAGCGGATGCTTGGCGGCATCCATCACGGCGGTCGCCTCGTAGCCGCTATGGACCATGCAATCGGCGCATTTCTCATAATTGCCGGTGCCGTAGGAATCCCAATCGGTGGTCTCCATCAGCTCCTTGAAGGTCTTGGCATAGCCTTCGCCGACCAGGTAGCAGGGCCGCTGCCAGCCGAAATAGGTGCGCGTCGGATTGCCCCAAGGCGTGCAGTGGTAGTTCTGGTTGCCGGCGAGGAAGTCGAGGAACAGGCCCGATTGCGAGAACGACCATTTGGTGCCGTTCTTCGCGCGGAAAATGCCGCGGAACAACTCCTTGGTCTTGCGCCGGTTGAGGAAATGCGCCTGATCCGGCGCGCGCTCGTAGGCATAGCCCGGCGAGACGGTGATGCCGTCGAGGCCCATCTCCATGACCGTGTCGAAGAACCGCGCCACGCGCTCGGGCTCGGCGCCGTCGAACAGCGTGCAGTTGATGTTGCAGCGGAAGCCCTTGGACTTCGCCAGCTTGATCGCCGCGACCGCGCGGTCGTAGACGCCGTCCTGGCAGACCGAATGGTCGTGCATCGTCTGGTCGCCGTCGAGATGGATCGACCACACGAAATAGGGATTGGGCTTGAAGCGGTCGATCTTCTTTTCGAGCAGCAGCGCGTTGGTGCAGAGATAGACGAACTTCTTGCGCGCGATGATGCCCTCGACGATCTCCTCGATCTCGCGATGCAAGAGCGGCTCGCCGCCGGCGATCGACACCACGGGCGCGCCGCATTCGTCGACCGCTTCGAGGCATTGCGCGACCGAAAGCCGCTGGTTGAGGATCGGATCCGGGTAATCGATCTTGCCGCAGCCCGCGCAAGCGAGATTGCAGCGGAACAGCGGCTCGAGCATGAGCACGAGCGGGTAGCGCTCGACGCCCGTCACGCGCTGCTTGGCGACATAGGCGCCGACGCGGATCATTTGATGTAACGGAACGGCCACGGCAACTTTCCTTATTTTTGATCGGCGGGCTTATTCGACCGGATCGGCAAGCTTTGCCGGCATGCGGAAGCGGACATTCTCGGTGATGCCGGGCAAGGTCTCGAGCTTGATCGGCTCGATGCCCGCGATCCGGTCGATCACCGCCTGAACCAGATCTTCGGGCGCCGACGCGCCGGCGGTAATGCCGACCGAGCGCGCGCCTTTGAGCCAGATCGGATCGAGCGCATTGGCATCGGCGATCAGATGGGCGGGCACGCCCTGCTCGACGGCGATTTCCTTGAGCCGGTTCGAGTTCGAGCTGTTGGCGGCGCCGACCACCAGCACCACGTCGACCTGCATCGCAAGCTCGCGCGCGGCGCGCTGGCGGTTCTGCGTCGCGTAGCAGATGTCCTTGGTGTCGGGCCCGACAATGGTCGGAAAGCGCGCGAGCAGGGCGTCGATCACCGCCTTGGTGTCGTCGACGCTCAAAGTCGTCTGGGTGATGTAGGCAAGCTTGTTCGGATCGCTGACCGTCAGCCCCGCGACTTCCTCGGCCTTCGAGATCAGATAGACCTTGCCGTTGATGCGGCCCATCGTGCCCTCGATCTCGGGATGGCCGGCATGGCCGATCAGCACGATCTCGCGATCCTGATTGGCGTAGCGCTGGCCTTCGCTGTGGACCTTCGAGACCAGCGGACAAGTGGCATCGATCACCGGCAGGTCGCGTCCCTCGGCCTCGTCCTCGACCGCGCTGGCGACGCCGTGGGCGCTGAAGATCGTGACGCTGCCGGGTGGAATCTCGGCCAAATCGTCGACGAAATGGGCCCCTTTGGCGCGCAACCGCTCGACCACATGCCGGTTGTGCACGATTTCGTGCCGGACGTAGATCGGCGGGCCGTACTTCTCGATCGCGCGCTCGACGATCTCGATCGCGCGCTCGACGCCGGCGCAGAACCCTCTCGGTTGGGCCAACACGACCCGCATGAAAACCTCGCTATCGGGCAGTCACCTGCCGCTCAACCCTTGCTGCAACGCATTATACGCGGAACGACGATCCCGACCAGGGCCGTATTTCACGAATATCGCCGACTCGCGTCAAAGCTTATCGCCTTGCTTTGCCGGACTAAATTGGTAAGCTTGCGGTTTAGTAACAAATTGGTTCCGGCCGACCGTCTCGGTCGGGGACGATGCCGCTGGACAGGGCCGGAAAAGGATCGATCCTTTGGCACATGAACGCGAGACCGTAGCGACCGACGCCGGCGATTCGCACCGCCGCAGCAACCGCACGCCGTTGCTCGATCAGGTAAGGCTTCCTGCCGATCTCCGCAAGCTGCCGGAATCGGATCTGCCGCAACTAGCCGAGGAGCTGCGCCAGGAGCTGATCGATGCCGTCTCGGTTACCGGCGGTCATCTCGGGGCCGGGCTCGGCGTGGTCGAATTGACCGTCGCCCTCCACTACGTCTTCAATACGCCCGCCGATAAGGTGATCTGGGACGTGGGCCATCAGGCCTATCCGCATAAAATCCTCACCGGACGGCGCGATCGCATCCGCACCTTGCGGCAAGGCGGCGGGCTCTCGGGCTTCACCAAGCGCTCGGAAAGCGAATACGATCCGTTCGGCGCCGCGCACAGCTCGACCTCGATCTCCGCGGCGCTTGGCATGGCCGTGGCGCGCGATTTCAAAGGCGAGAAGAACGACGTCATCGCCGTGATCGGCGACGGCGCGATGAGCGCCGGCATGGCCTATGAGGCCATGAACAACGCTGGCTCGATGGATTCGCGGCTGATCGTCATCCTCAACGACAACGATATGTCGATCGCACCGCCGGTCGGGGCGATGAGCGCTTATCTGAGCCGGTTGCTGTCGTCGAAGCCCTATATGAGCCTGCGCCATCTCGGCGCCGCGATGGCGCGGCGCTTTCCGCGCGGCCTCGCGAATGTGCTCGGCCGCGCCGAGGAATATGCCCGCGGCATGGTCGCCGGCGGCGGCACCTTGTTCGAGGAGCTCGGCTTCTACTATGTCGGGCCGATCGACGGCCACAACCTCGATCACCTGTTGCCGGTGCTGAAGAATCTTCGCGACAGCGACGATACCGGGCCGGTCCTGGTTCATGTCGTCACCCGCAAGGGGCACGGCTACGGGCCCGCCGAGGCCGCGGCCGACAAATATCACGGCGTGGTCAAATTCGATGTGGCGACCGGCGCGCAGGTGAAGGCCAAGGCGAGCGCGCCGAGCTATACGGCCGTGTTCGCCAAGGGCTTGATCGCGGAAGCCGAGCACGACGACCGCATCGTCGCGATCACCGCCGCGATGCCGTCGGGCACCGGCCTCGACAAATTTGCCGAGCGCTTTCCCGATCGCTGCTTCGATGTCGGCATCGCCGAGCAGCATGCCGTGACTTTCGCCGCGGGGCTCGCCTGCGAGGGCATGCGGCCGTTCGCCGCGATCTATTCGACCTTCCTGCAACGCGGTTACGATCAGGTCGTCCACGACGTCGCGATCCAGAAGCTGCCGGTTCGGTTCGCGATGGACCGCGCCGGGCTCGTCGGCAATGACGGCCAGACCCATGCCGGCTCGTTCGATCTTGCCTATCTCGGCTGCCTGCCGGGCTTCGTGATCATGGCGGCGTCCGACGAGGCCGAGCTCATGCACATGGTCGCGACCGCGGCCGCGATCGACGATGGGCCCTCGGCGATCCGCTATCCGCGCGGCGAGGGCACGGGCGTCGTGCTGCCGGCGCGCGGCGAGGTTCTGCCGATCGGGAAGGGCCGCATTTTGCGCGAAGGCAGCGCGATCGCGATCCTCAACTTCGGCACGCGGCTCCAGGAATGTTTCAAAGCAGCCGACGAGCTGGCGGGCTACGGCCTTTCGACCACGGTGGCGGATGCGCGCTTTGCCAAGCCGCTCGACACCGAGATGATCGGCCGGCTCGCGCGCGCGCATGAGGTGCTCATCACCGTCGAGGAAGGCTCGATCGGCGGCTTCGGCAGCCATGTGCTGCATCATCTGGCGACCGCCGGCATGCTCGATCACGGGTTGAAAGTGCGGCCGATGGTTCTGCCGGACTGCTTCATCGAGCACGATTCGCCGATTGCGCAATACGAGCAAGCCGGCCTCAACGCGCGGCATATCACCCACACCGCGCTCGGCGCCCTCGGCCGACTGACCGCCGAGCGTTCGGCCCGCGCCTGATCCAGCCCTGAGCGTCAAGAAGCGGCTCGATCAGCTCCTTGTCGAGCGCGGCCTTGCCGAGACGCGTGCCAAGGCCCAAGCGCTGATCCTCGCCGGCACGGTCTGGAACGGCGATCGGAAGCTCGACAAGGCCGGCGCGTCTTATGTTGACGACCTAGCGATCGAGATCAGAGGCCGCGACCATCCCTGGGTGTCGCGCGGCGGCGTCAAGCTCGCGCATGCGCTCGAGCATTTTGGTGTCGAGGTCGCGGGCGCGATCACGCTCGATATCGGCGCCTCGACCGGCGGCTTCACCGATGTGCTGTTGAGCAAAGGTGCGGCGCGGGTTTATGCCGTCGATGTCGGCCACGGCCAGCTTGCCTGGAAGCTGCGCCAAGACCCGCGCGTGACCGTGCTGGAGCGCGTCAACGCGCGCTATCTCACGGCTGAGCAAGTGCCCGAGCCGCCCGATATCGTGGTGTGCGATGCGAGCTTCATCGGGCTCGAGACCGTGCTGCCGGCGGCACTGGCGCTCGCCAAGCCGCAGGCGAGGCTGGTCGCGCTCATCAAGCCGCAATTCGAGGTCGGCGCCGGCCGGGTCGGCAAGGGCGGCGTGGTGCGCGATCCCGCGCTCCATCACGAGGTCTGCGCGCGCATCGCCGCGTGGCTGGGCGAGCGCGGCTGGACGGTTGCGGGGGTCGTCGAGAGCCCGATCCGTGGGCCCGAAGGCAATGTCGAGTTCCTGATTTATGCCGCGCGCTAAGCCCGCCGCCGAAACGGTCGAGCTCCGGGTCGAGCGCATCGGCATGCGCGGTGACGGCATTGCGCAGTGGCGGGGCGAGCCGGTCTTCATCCCCTTCACCGCGCCAGGCGATGTGGTGCGCGCGCGCCTCGGGCCAAAGCGCGGCGACGGCCGCTCCGCCGAGCTGCGCGAGCTGATCGCGAAAGGCGCGCGCGCCGATCCGCCCTGCGCGCATTTCGGCGCGTGCGGTGGCTGCGCGCTGCAGCATCTCGACGAGGCAGCCTATGTCGCGGCGAAGCGGCAATGGCTCGAGACCGCGCTGGCACAGCAACATTTGGAGGCGGAACGTATCGCGCCGCTGACACGGTTTACCGCACGAACCAGGCGCCGGGCGCGGTTTCAGCTCAAAGGCAAGCGCGTCGGCTTTCATGCACGGGGCAGCCATCGCATCGTCGATCTGCGCGAATGTCATGTGCTGCACCCAAGACTCATGGCGCTGCTGCCGCTCTTGCGCGCGTTTCCGGCAGCGGCGGGCGCGACCGCGGCGAGCGCGACCCTGGCCGATAACGGTATCGATCTGCTGATCGATCTCGCGCACGCGCCCGACTTCCCGTTGCTCGAAACGATGGCGCGGCTGGCCGAGGAAGGCGATCTCGCGCGGCTTTCCTGGCGCGAAGGCGACCGCATCACGCCGGTGGCAGAGCGCCGCAAGCCGCAAGTGATCCTGTCGGGCGTCGCCGTCGTCCTACCGGAAGACGGGTTCCTGCAACCGAGCGTCGAAGCCGAAACCGCTTTGGCGGCGGCGGTCATCGATCTCGTCGGCGCGGCGGAACCGGTCGCCGATCTCTATGCCGGGATCGGCACCTTTTCCTTTGCCTTGGCACGCGGGGCGAAGGTGCATGCGGTCGAGGGTCATGCCGGCGCGGTGGAGGCGTTGAGCCAGGCGGCGGCGCGTGCGGGCCTTGCGCGGACGATCTCGGCCGAAAAGCGCGATCTCGCCGCGCGGCCTCTGGAAGCGGAAGAACTCGCGCGCTTCGAGGCGGTGGTGTTCGATCCGCCTTATGCCGGAGCGAAGGAGCAATCGCGCGCTCTCGCCGGCAGCGCGGTGCCGCGCATTGTCGCGGTGTCGTGCAATCCGGCGAGCTTTGCGCGCGATGCGCGCATCCTGGTCGATGGCGGTTATCGTCTGACAGCCGTCGCTCCATTCGATGCTTTCCTGTGGTCGGCCAATCTCGAGCTGGTGGCAGGATTCGAGCGCAGTTGACGCGGCCCGGAGCGAGGAATAGCGTTGCCCCCGATATAACCTGGGATGGAGCGCCGCATGGCCCGTATTCGCCACATCGCGATTTTCTCCGACGACCCCGCCAATCTCGCGGAATTCTATGCCGAGGTTTTCGGCATGAAGATCAACGGCAAGAGCAACGAGGGCGCCGTCTGGATGACCGACGGCTATATGGACATCGCGCTGCTGCCGCGCCGCAACGAGCTGGCGCCGCAAGGCGTGCATCATTTTGGCGTCACCATCGACGTCGACGAGAAGGACCACGTCTACAACAGCCTCAAGAAGCGCGGCCACAAGCTGATGACGCCGCCGCCGGGCCGGCCCTATGTAGAGGATGCGGTCAAGGACGCGGACGGCAACAAATTCGATATCTCGACCTCGCAGGTAAAGGCCGATGGCAAGACGGTCGAGATGAAAGACAAGGCCCGGGTCAAGGAGTTGGCGAAGGCCTGATCTGTCTCGACGACGCTATCTTGCGACGAAAAGCCGGGTGCAAGCCCGGCTTTTCTCATTCGGCGGCCGGCGCCGGCTCAAGCGTCGTCGTTGTCTCGGAGGCGGGACGATAGTTGCGTTGATAGAGCCGGCCGAGCCCGATGCAGGTTAGCACCAGCACGAAATAGGGCATCGCCAGGAAATACAGCAGGTCTTGCAGCGGCAGCTTGGCCGAAAGCAGATAGCCGACCACCACCGGGCCGATCATCGAGGCGATGCGCCCCATCGCCGACGCCCAGCCGACGCCATTGCTGCGGATGCGCGTCGGATAGAACAGCCCGACCGTGCCGTTGAGCGAGGCATGCGTCGCCGAGCAGAAGGAATGGGCGCAGATCGCCGAGGCCATGATCAGCCATTGCGGCAGGCCGGGCGTGCCGAGCGTGATCATCGCGGCGATGGCGACGAGGGCGGTGACGACGCTCGCCATCGGGCCGATTTTGTCGAGCGGCCGCATCAGTGCCAGCGCAACAACGATGCCGCCGCCGCCGGCATAGGAGAACGTGATCGAGGCCTGGACCGGCGAGAGGCCAGCGGTCTCGAGCAGCACCGCGAGCCAGCTTGCGAAAGTAATGTAGGTCATGCTCTCGGCGAAATAGGCGACCCACAGCAGCACGGTCGCCAGCCGTTGGCGGCCCTTGAACAGCTCGACCAGCACGAGGCCTTTGGGCTGTTCCTGCTGCGGGACGAACAGCCGCGTATCGGGCGCGAGTATCGTGCCGGCCATGAGCCTTTGCGTCTGGCGCCGCAGCACGGGCGCTTCCGGCTTGTGCAGGGCCAGCCATTGGATCGATTCCGGCAGGCAGAAAATCAGGATCACGGTCAGCACCGCGCCGGCGATGCCGCCGGCATAGAACACGGCGCTCCAGCCGAATTCCGGGATGAAACGCGCGGCGATCAGGCCGATCAGCGCGGTGCCGGCCAGGAATCCGAAGAGCGCGAGCATCGCAAAACTGGCGCGATACCGCTTCGGCGCCGATTCCGCGAGCAGCGCCAAGGTCGTCGGCATCACGCCGCCGAGGCCGATGCCGGCGAGGAAGCGCCAGATCATGATTTGCTCGAGCGAGCCCGCTTGCGTGATCATGAAGGCGGGGAGGGTGTAGCAGAGGCACGCCCAGATCGACCCGATTTTGCGGCCCCAGCGGTCGCCGACATAGCCGTACAGCCAGCAACCGATCAGGATGCCTAAAAATCCCGCGCCGAGGACCACACCCATTTGGCGCTTTTCCGCGTGGAAGGCGCGCAGGATCGCCGGCGCTGCGACGTTCACGGTGCCGAGATCGAAACCGTCGATGAACAGCATCATCGCGCTCAAGAGCAGGATCGCGACATGCTGCTTGCCGAGTTTGGCATTCGCCACCAGCTCGGAAATGTCGATCGCCGCCGGTCCGCTCATCATCCTCCCTCTCGGCCATTCTTCTGGAATGCGCTGGCGTGCTCTTGGCGCGCCTTGCGCGACCATACTACTATCGGGGAAATCATTGCAGGAGGAAATCATGGCTCAAACCGCGCCCGCAACCCCCTATGAGGGACCGATCGAGCTCGGCATGGTGTTCGATTTCGAGCCGGACAAGAAACACGCTTACGAGCGCCTCACCATCACGCGGCGCGAGGGGAAACATATCTGGGCGTTCGGCCGCAGCGGCGAGACCTACCACGACGAAGACGATTTCCGGAATGTCGTGGTGTTCGTTGCTGAGAAGCTGTCGCTGAAGCCCAAGCCCGTGCCGGTGCCGCTGGCGGGGCGCTACGAAGGGCCGATCGAACTCGGCATGACGTTCGATTTCGAGCCCGGCAAGAAGCACGCCTATGAGCGGCTCACGATCACCAAGCGCGACGGCAAGCATATCTGGGCGCGCGGCCGCGGCGGCGAGAGCTATCACGAGGAAGATGCGTTCCGCGACGTTGTCGCGTTCGTGCCGCCGGAGAAGAAATAAATCGGCGTCAGCGCGTCTCGAGCGGCGGCATGGTCAGCGCGCCGGGCGGCGCCAGCATCAGCGCGGCACGCTGGACGGTCGCGCGCCACATCGCGATCCATTGCACCGGCAACAGGGTATCGGCATCCTCGTCGCTGTTGCCGCTCAGGCGCGCGACGATAGCGTCGATGGCGGTCTGCGGCGGCGGATAGAGCTTCAAGGTTACGTCGTCGTCGGCCGCAATGCCCGCGCTTTGCTTGGCAAGATCGAGCGCGGTACGGAAACCGCCCAGCGTATCGACCAGCCCGCGCGATTGGGCGTCGACGCCGCTCCATACCCTGCCTTTCGCGACCGCCTCGACCGCGGCGGCATCGAGCTTGCGCCCTTCGGCGACGCGATGCTTGAAGCCGGCATAGATATCGTCGAGCACGGCATTGAGGCGCTCGCGCTCGCTCGGCGAGAAATCCTGAAACAGGCTGAACATGCCGGCATTGGCGCCGGTCTGCAGCGCGTCGTGGCTGGCGCCGAGCTTCTGCATCAGCCCGTCGATCACGGGCTTGCCGGCGACGACGCCGATCGAGCCGGTGAGGGTGGCGGGCTCGGCGACGATCTTGTCGGCGGGCGCGGCGATGTAATAGCCGCCCGAGCCGGCGACATCGCCCATGCTGACGATGATCGGCTTGCCGGCCTCATGCGCGCGCTCCACCGCTGCCCAAATAGTCTCGGCCGCGACCGCCGAGCCGCCGGGACTATCGATGCGGAAGAGGATCGCGCGCACGTTTTTGTCTTCCTGGGCGAGGCGGAAGGCGCGCGTCAGCTCGTCGGTGCCGGACGCGCCGCCGGTCAAGGCGTTGCCGCTATCGCCGCCGCCGCGCGAGAGCAATCCGGTCGCGTAGATCAGCGCGATGGTGGGACCGGATCGGTGCGCCTCGCCCGCCTGGTCGCGATAGGCCTCGAGCGACAGAAGCTTGGGCGCCGCGCCGAAGGAGGCGATCGCATCCTCGCGGTCGCCGACATGATCGACGAGATGGGCGGTCAGCGCCTCTTGCGTCAGCAGCGGCGCGCGATCGATCAGCGCCTTGAGAGTCGCCGGATCGATCTTGCGGTCGGTTGCGATGTCCTGGATCATGCGTGCGTTGATCGAATCGAGCAGCGCCTGCAGCTCCTCGCGCTCGGGTCCGGTCATCTGCTTTTCGGTGAACATATTCGCGGCGTCTTTATATTCCTCGCGATGCTCGACGTCGGGCACCACGCCGAGCATGTCCAGCGTGCCGCGGATATAGGGCATCTCGACGCGCAAGCCGACCAGCCCGACCATGCCCATCGGCTGCAGCCAGATCTGGTCGAACGCCGAAGCGAGGTAATAGCTATGCGTGCCCGAGGATAGCTCACCGAAGGTGTCGCTATAGGCGATGGCGCGCTTGCCGGTGGCGCGGAACGCAGCGATCGCGTCGCGCAGCTCCTCGACCTGGGCGAGGCCCATGTCGCTGTCGCCGATGCGCGCGACCAGGCCGGTGACACGCGGATCGTTCTGCGCGCGCTCGATCGTGCTCAGCGCGTCGATCAGCGACAGCCGGTTGGGAAACAGCAATCGCTGCACGCCGCTAGCGGCAGCTTGGTCGGGGAAGGATTGCGTCAGGTCGAGCGTCAGGATCGTGCCGTCGGCGATATGCGGCGCGCGCGATCGCACGAAGCCGAAGATGCCGACGCCCGCGCCGATGGCTAGAAACGCCAATACGCCGATGACCGCGAAGAAGCCGATGATGAAACGCCCGAACTTCCGCATTGCGTCAGCCGCATTGCGCGCGATGGCGCAGCAGATGATCGGCCAGCACGGCCGCCATCATCGCTTCGCCGACCGGAACCGCGCGGATGCCGACGCAGGGATCGTGGCGGCCTTTGGTCGCAACCTCAACGTCATTGCCGTGAACATCGACGCTGCGCCTCGGCAGCAGGATCGAGCTCGACGGTTTTACCGCGAAACGCAGCACGATGTCTTGGCCGGTCGAGATGCCGCCCAAAATCCCGCCGGCATGGTTCGAGAGGAACTCGATCTTGCCGTCGCGCATGCGCATCTCGTCGGCATTCTCGGCGCCCGATAGCGCCGCTGCGCCGAAGCCGGCACCGATCTCGACCGCCTTCACGGCATTGATGCCCATCATCGCACTGGCGAGGTCGGCGTCGAGCTTGCCGTAGATCGGATCGCCCCAGCCCGGCGGCACGCCCTCGGCGACCAGCTCGATCACCGCGCCGGTCGAATTCCCGGCCTTGCGCACGCCATCGAGAAAGCCTTCCCATTGCTGCGCCATCTGGCGATCGGGACACCAGAACGGGTTGTCCGCGACCGCGCTCCAATCCCAGTTCGCGTGGTCGACCTTGTGCGGCCCCATCTGCACCAGCGCGCCGCGGATGCGGATGCCGTCGCCGAGGATTTTGCGGCCGATCGCGCCGGCGGCGACGCGCATCGCGGTTTCGCGCGCGGAAGCCCGGCCGCCGCCGCGGTAGTCGCGGATGCCGTATTTGGCCCAATAGGTGTAGTCGGCATGGCCCGGGCGAAAGCTGTCTTTGATGGTCTCGTAGTCGCGTGAGCGCGCATCTTCGTTCTGGATTACCAGCCCGATCGAGGTGCCGGTGGTTTTGCCCTCGAACACGCCCGACAGGATCTTCACCTGGTCGGGCTCTTGGCGTTGCGTCGTGAAGCGCGACTGGCCGGGGCGACGCTTATCGAGGAAATGCTGGATATCCGCTTCGCCAAGTTCGATCAGCGGCGGCACGCCATCGACGACGCAGCCGATCGCCGGGCCGTGGCTCTCGCCCCAACTCGTGTAGCGGAAGATCGTGCCGAAGCTGTTGCCGGCCACGGTTGCTAAACCACCGAGATGTCGGGCGCGTCGACCGCCTTCATGCCGACCACATGATAGCCGCAATCGACGTGATGCACCTCGCCGGTGACGGCCGCGCTCAGATTGCTGAGGAGATAAAGCGCCGCGCCGCCGACTTCCTCGAGCGCGACGTTGCGCTTCAGCGGCGAATTGTATTGGTTCCACTTCAGGATGTAGCGGAAGTCGCCGATGCCCGAGGCGGCCAGCGTCTTGATCGGTCCCGCCGAGATCGCATTGACGCGGATCCCGTCCTTGCCGAGATCGACCGCGAGATAGCGCACGCTGGCTTCGAGCGCGGCCTTGCACACGCCCATCACGTTGTAATGCGGCATGACGCGCTCGGCGCCGTGATAGCTCAGCGTGATCGCGCTGCCGCCTTCGGTCATCAGCGGCGCGGCGCGGCGCACCAGGTCGGTAAAGGAGAAGCACGAGATGTCCATGCTTTTGAGGAAATTCGCGCGGCTCGTGTCGACGTAGCGGCCCTTGAGCTCGTTGGGATCGGAATAAGCGATCGCATGGACCAGGAAATCGAGCTTGCCCCAGCGCTCGGCCAGCACGCCGAACGCCGCGTCGAGGCTCGGGCCGTTGGTGACATCGCAATCGACCACGATGTCGCTGCCGACGCTTTCGGCGAGCGGCTTCACGCGCTTGCCGAAACTGTCGCCTTGATAGGTGAAGGCGAGCTCGGCACCGTGCGCATGAACGGCTTGGGCGATCGCCCACGCGATCGATCGCTCGTTGGCGACGCCCATAATCAAGCCTCGTTTGCCCGCCATGAGCGGCTTATGGTCGGTCATGCACCCATCGCATAATGAAAGTGAACATCGGCGCGCATCCTACACGGAAGGTTGTAGGACGGGAAGGAGGCGGCCGGCGCGCGGCGTCGCTCAGCCGCCATCCATCTTGCCGCGAACTTCATAGGCATGGCCGGCGGACCAGCGCTCGAGGAATTTGACCAGATCGGGATCGGGCGGATCGGGCAGGGTCACGCGCAGCTTCACGAGCTGATCACCGCTCGTGCCGTTGGCGGCGATGCCCTTGCCCTTGAGCCGCAGCGTCGCCCCGGTATTCGAGCCGCGCGGCACTTTGAGCGCGACCGCCCCGTGAACGGTCGGCACGGTGATGGTCGCGCCGAGCACGGCCTCGACCAGGGTCACCGGGATGTCGACAAGGATGTCGCGCTCTTTGCGCGTGAAGAGGGGATGAGGCTCGATCTCGATCTCGAGCAGAATCTCGCCGGCGCGCGAATCCTTGAGGCGCAGTTTCTGGCCGGCCTCGATGCCGGCCGGGATCGCCACTTCGACGGCGCGGCCATCGGGTAAGGCGACGCGGTGCTTGCCGCCGAGCGCCGCTTCGAGGAAGCCGATTTTCAGCTTTTGCGTCGCCATTTCGGCGCTGGCGCCCGGCTTGCGGGCGCCGCGGCCGAGGAATTCGGCGATGATGTCGTCGATCCCGCCGCTGAAGCCGCCGCCCGCCCCGGCACCCGAATTCCCGCGGCCGGCACGCGCGCCGCCGCCGAACGGCCCGCCGCCAAAAGGGCCGCCGGCCTGCCGGAACTGCATGCGCTCGGCACCGTCGGGGCCGATCTCGCCGCGATCGTAGCGCGCGCGCTTTTGCGGATCGGAGAGGAAATCGTAAGCCGCGGTGATTTCCTTGAATTGCTGCTCGATCGCGCGCTTGCCGGGATTGAGATCGGGATGCAGTTTTTTCGCGAGCTTGCGGTAGGCGCGCTTGATCTCGTCTTCGGGGGCGCCGCGCGCGACGCCGAGCACCATATAGGGGTCTCTCATTTGTCACATTTTGCCCGGAACCTGGCGTTGCGGCAACGGGCGAGGTTTGAATAGATGGAACTGCGGCATTATGTTTGCCGGCCATGAGCGTTGTGCCTGCTGAAGCGCCATTCGAGCATTTCGCGCGCTGGTTCGCCGAGGCCAAGGCGAAAGAGCCCACTCTGCCCGAGGCGATGACCCTTGCCACGGCGACGCCCGAGGGCGCGCCCTCGACGCGACTTGTCCTGCTCAAGGATTTCGACCGCCGCGGCTTCGTGTTCTACACCAATGCCGAGAGCCGCAAGGGCGACGAGATCGCCGCCAATCCGCGGGTCGCGCTGTGCTTTCACTGGAAGTCGCTGCTGCGCCAACTACGCATCGAGGGCAAGGCCGAGTTGGCGAGTGAAGCCGAGGCGGATGCCTATTTCGCCTCGCGTCCGCGCGGTGCGCAGACCGGCGCCTGGGCATCGGCGCAATCGCGTCCCTATCGCGAGCGCGCCGAGCTCGAGCGGCTCGATCGCGCGGCCGAGGCGCGGTTTGCCGGCGGTGCCGTGCCGCGGCCGCCGTTTTGGCGGGGCTATCGCGTCGTGCCGGATTATTTCGAGTTCTGGGAGGATCGTCCGTTCCGGCTTCACGACCGCCTGGTCTATCGCGGCGCCGGCCCAGACAAGAGCGGCGGCTGGCATACCGAAAGGCTGTTCCCATGAGCGAGCGCAAGATTTTGCTGCTGACGGGTGCGAGTCGCGGCATCGGCCACGCGACGGTGCGGCGCTTCTCCGACGCCGGCTGGCGCGTCATCACCACCTCGCGCGAGGCAGTTCCGGCCGAGTGCAAGCGCGACCCGAACTGGACGCATCATATCCCGGCCGATCTCGCCGACGTGAAGGAGGTCGAGCGCTTCATCGCCGAGGTGCTGCAGGTGCTTGGCGCGGACGCGCTCGATGCGCTGGTCAACAATGCCGGCGTCTCGCCCAAAGCGGCATCACATGAGCGGCTCGGCGTGCTGAACGGCGAGGTCGCCGATTGGCACGAAGTCTTTCAGCTCAATTTCTTCACGCCACTGCTGCTCGTGCGCGGGCTCGCGGACGTGCTGACGCGCGCGAAAGGCGCGGTGGTCAACGTCACCTCGATCGCCGGCCATGCCGTCCATCCCTTCGCCGGCTCGGCCTATTCGGCCTCGAAAGCCGCGCTATCGACGCTTAGCCGCGAAATGGCGGCCGAGCTTGCCCAGCGCGGCGTGCGCGTCAACGCGGTGGCGCCGGGCGAGATCGAGACCGCGATGTTGTCGCCCGAGACCGAGAGCCTGATCCCGCGCATCCCGCTGCGCCGTCTCGGCACGCCCGAAGATGTGGCGTCGACGATCTTCTATCTGTGCTCGCCGGATTCGGCCTATGTCACCGGCACCGAAATCTTCGTCACCGGCGGCCAGCATCTGTTCTGAAGGGAAGCGCCATGACCCGCCCCATCTTCAATCTCGCCGATCTCACCGAATTCCGCCTCGTCGGCCATAACGGCCCCGCAATCGGCGCGACGCGGCCGGACCGGAGCTACGAGGCGCGGCTTGGCGCGATCTCGACCAAGATCGGCGCGCAAAAGCTCGGTTACAACCTAACTGTCGTGCCACCCGGCAAGCGCGCTTTTCCCCGCCACAGCCATCGCGTCAACGAGGAGATGTTCTTTATCCTCGAAGGCGAGGGCGAACTGCAGGTCGGCGGCGAGCGGTATGCCTTGAAGCAGGGCGACGTCGTTGCCTGTCCGCCAGGAGGGCCCGAGACCGCGCATCAGATTACCAATACATCGCCCGCCGCCGAGCTCAAATACCTCGCGATCAGCACCAAGCTGTCGCCGGAAGTCGTCGATTATCCCGATTCCGCCAAGACCGGCGTCTATGCCGAATTCCCGCCCGGCCCGGACGGCAAGCCCCAAGGCATGCGCTTCCTGACGCGCAGCGGCGAAAGCCTCGACTATTGTGAAGGCGACTGATGTTCGTCGGATAGGCGAGCGCACCGTTGCAAAAGCGATCTGCCCAAGGGCGAGGGTGACGGCGCCCGCGATCAGGCCGACCAGGACGGCGCCGATCGACCCTGAGCCGCTGTAATAGGCCGCGAGGCCGCGGCGTGAGAAAGTCGAACGGCCGCGCCTCCCCACCGCCGCGGCGCGCTTACAACGATAGCGCCCTCACGGCCATTGTGGAATCCGCCAGGGATCGATAGCGCCATCCGGTGCGCCAAATTTCGGCGCTGAGCAGGAATGAGCGAGCCGGGAGAAGAGTTCATGCGCCAAGGGTGACCGTGCTCAGTCAATCAGATGATTAAGGCGGCAGAGAATGACGGCTGGAATATCGCCCCGCCGTCCGTTCGCTCGCACGGTACTGTCAAAAGCCGGATGTACCCAGCGTTCCTCGCCGGTTTTGCGGACGGCAAGGACCCTGCCTCCGAGCTTCTCCCAGAGCCTGCGCACTTTGCGGGGGTCTTTGGTGTTGATGCGCTTTGGCATGATCTCTCACCGCGGCTTGGCGGGAGTGAAGGCGTCGAGCTCGAAATCGCCCAGGCTCCGAGCGATCTCATCGACCTCCTTTTGCCAGCGGCGATTGGCCTTGGTGCCGGGGACCGCATTATCGTCCATCCAACACGCGAAACCGTCCATCTTGGGGCGAGGGAAGTCGAGTAGGTAAAGACTGGTGTCGTGGATCTCCTCAACAGCCATATGCAGGTACCAGAGCGGATCGTCGAAGGTGGATTCGAGGGTGC